>MNEX01000341.1 GCA_001917905.1 Acidobacteria bacterium 13_1_40CM_65_14 | reverse complement strand
GCACCTCTCCGAACACAAACGACAGCGGCGCCATTCTACGCAGATCGAATTAACGCACCCCACAGCTTGTCGACGAGAGGCGCACAACAGGAGGCCGATCTGGCTGCGCGCGAATGGCACCTATGGGCCGGCGGGAAACTACTGAGTTACGTATGGACGGGCGCCGCGGTATTCCGGCTGCGCCGTCGGACCCCACTGGCATTGGCATTGCGATACGGACTTGCCGATGCTTGAGCGCTCGAGGATTGTTGCGACTCCGGCGCGCGTCGACGCTGGGACTCCTGAATGGCGATCGCGGCGGATACGCGACGCGCGATTCGTCGACCCGCGTCCGACGCACGTCCTCATCGTCGAGGCTCATCGTGAGGTCTATCACGTTCTGGGTCGCCCGCTGGAAGCGCGAAAGTACGTCATCGATTACGCACCGATCGGACATCACGGCGACGGGCCGGTTGCTGAGGCTGACAATTACAGAAGAGACGGCATCGGTATCCTGTCAGCCGCGCTCCGATCAGCTCGTTCGGCCGTCTTGGCAGCTGCTCGTCAATTCCCGCGCGTGCCGCACTCGCCGGACGCACACACAGCGGCGCGACGCCGAGGACGTGAGCCATGACGCTGCCTGCCGCCTCATTCGACTACCGTCAGAGGCGCGTTGCCGAACCGTTTTTAGTCGCGACGGCGCCTCCGATGCAGGCGGTGCTAACGGCCGCCAAACGTATCGCCGCGGGACACCTGAAAGTCCTCATCACCGGCGAAAGTGGTGTGGGCAAGGATCTCGTCGCGCGCTACATCCATACGCAATCGCCGCGGGCGCAGGCGCCGTTCGTCGCGGTGAACTGCGCGGGTCTCTCCGAGACGTTGCTGGAATCCGAACTATTCGGGCACGTCCGCGGCAGCTTTACCGGTGCCCATCGCGACAAGGTCGGCAGGCTGCAGATGGCCAACCACGGCACGGTGTTCCTCGACGAAGTCGGGGAAATGAGCCCGCGCATGCAGGCGTTGCTGCTCCGGTTTCTGGAGAACGGGGAGATTCAGCAGGTCGGATCGGACTCGATCGTGACACGCGCCGACGTGCGCGTGGTCGCCGCCACCAACCGGGATCTCGGCCGGATGGTGCTCGACGGGCAGTTCCGGGAAGACCTCTTGTACCGCATCAAGGTGGCCCACCTGCACGTGCCGCCGCTCCGCGAGCGCCGCGAAGACATTCCGGCCCTTGTCGAACACGCCATCGGGCGGTTGGGCAGCTCCTGTGCCATCACGCCCGATGCCATGCAAGTCCTGCAGCGGTACCCGTGGCCTGGCAACGTCAGAGAGCTGCAGAACGTCGTTGAGCAGGTCATCTCAGTCGCTGATCAGCCGCACGTCAGCGTCAACGATCTGCCGCGCGCGCTGGTCGCCTCAGCGCTGGGAACGGTTACCCGTTCGCGCGAGCGCCGCCGACAAATTGCGGACGACCTGTATCAGTCACTCATCTCCGGCGAGTACGATTTCTGGAATCACGTGCAGACGCTCTTCCTGAACCGCGACATTACCCGCCATGACCTCCGTGAGACCGTGCGCCGGGGCCTCCGATCGACGGGAGGCAGCTACCGGCGGCTGCTGACGTTGTTCCACGTCCAGCGGACCGACTACAAACGCTTGTTGAACTTCCTCGCCGCACACGATTGCCGCGTTGATTTCCGAGAGTTTCGTTTCGGAGAGGCCGCGGCCGGGACGACCGCTGATTGACACCTGGCGTCGCGCCGGCACGTCATGCCCTCATCCCTTCCGCGTGGTGGCATTTCCATTGCTGTGCATCGGCATCGGGCATCTGAGCATGTCGGACCGACGCCGCGCTCCACGCTACGTGCTGGAATCACCGCTCGCCGGTGAGGCGATGCCGATGCAGGACGTCGTCGTGGAGCGGTTCTCCGAGAATCGGCTCGTGGTGATTTCGCCGTCCAGTCATACACAGGATGAAGAGCTGATGATTCACATTGTGATGCCGAACGGCCTCGCGAGCCATCGGGCGAACGTGATAACCAGCCAGCCGATATCGGTCGCGGGGACGCTTTGCTTCCGCCTCGAGCTGCACCTCGACGCGGCCGAGCCGTTCTCGCACGACGAGCGGAACCCTTGAAAACAGCGATTGGATGCACCGACGCGCCGCGGAGAGCCGTTCTGGTGCAGCGTCAGCGCGTCGGCATTGGTGACGTGAGCAGAACGGGATGCCGTGTCGGGGGTGCCCAGCGCCTGGCGATCGGCGCGATCGGCATGCTCGCCGTCGATATCGACGGCCGGCGTCACGTCGAGCTCTTCCGCGTCTCGCGCAGTACCGCGCTCCCCGGATCGGACCGCCTGTACGAGGCCGGCGTCGAATTTCTGCCGATGCCTGGCCAGTTGGACTCTCTCCACGACGTGGCTGCGCAACTCGATCAATTCGACGCCAGCTAAGCACGGCGCCTTCTTCGGCGAATCGCGCGTCGCCGCGAGCACCAGTGCCCTCTCTCAGGCACGTGCTGCCGTCTGCTCCCAACCAGCCAATCGTCTGGCTATCGCGTGAGTTGTGCTGCGTGAGCGCGCGCCGCGCTCCGGATCGGTCGCGCCACCACTCACCCGACTGCCGAGAACTTCAGAAGATTCACCGCCACAGCGCGCTCGCACGCGTCGGCGGCGCGGATCGATTCGTTTTTGGCGGTGCGCTTGCAACCTCGATGGTGTCGGCCCGACATGACGTCGTGGCTTCGAGAGGAACGTCGTGAACTCATTCAACGCTCATCGCCTCACCCTGCTCGCCGCCTTCGTCGCCGCGGTCGCGCTACCGTCGACGGCCGAGCCACAACGGCGGCAGCTCGCCCAGGGTTCGGCGCAGTCATTCGAGCACGATGCTCCCATGGCACCAGGTGGCGCGTCCGACGCGGACTGGAAACCGTGGACGAATGGTCGCTACCGGATCACCCCTGGCGATGTGCTCGACCTCAAGTTTCCGTTCGTGCAAGAGCTCAATCAAACCATGACGGTGCAGCCCGACGGTTATATCACCCTCAAAGAGGCGGGCGATGTCCGCGCCCAGGGACGAACGGTTGCCGAAATCAAGGCCGCGATTCTCGCGGCGTACGAACCATTCGTGCGGGACCCGGTTTTCACGATCAGCCTCACGGAGTTCGAGAAGCCGTACTTCGTGGCCAGCGGCGAGGTCGCGAAGCCTGGTCGCTACGAGTTGCGCGGCGCAACCACGGTCACGCAGGCGCTGGCGTTCGCCGGCGGGCCGACGGCCGCCGCGAACGTCTCCCAGGTCATCCTGTTCCGCCGCTACGTCGACGAGGGCGTCGAGGCGAAGCGGATCAATGTCGGACGCATGTACGCGAAGAAAAACCTCAGCGAAGATCCGCTGCTGCGACCCGGAGACATGATTCTCGTCCCGAAGAGCGTCATCGGCAAGCTCGCCCCAATCCTGAATTTCTGGCGATGGCGCTATTGAGGCAACGAGGTGGCAGACATGAGTGCTCGCGCCGATGACTCGTTCCGCAGTTGGACGTTCGAGGATGCGAAGGCGGCCCTTCTCCGTCGAAGCCGCGTCGTCATCGTCTGCTTCCTGGCGCTCTCGGCCGGAGCCGTCGCCGCCGTGATCGTGGCGCCGCGTGTCTACGAAGGCCAGTTGAAAATTCTCGTCAAGCAGGATCGGGAGGACTCGGTCGTCAGCGGCGCCGCCGATCATGCGGCGGCGCGCAGCGAGCTCTCCGAAACCGAGCTGCTGTCGCAGGTGGAGTTGATCAAGGCGCAGGACCTGCTCGAAAAGGTGGCGGCGGAAGCCGAACTCACGAAGCGGATCACGGCCGCCGGAACGGCCCACGATGATGCCGAGGCACTCGCGCTGGCGACCACGTCGCTTCGCCGCGATCTCACAGTGGCCCCGATCAAGAGGACGTGGCTGATCGACGTCACGTACCGGTCCAAGGACGCGTACCTCGCACGTCATGTGCTGGATACGCTCGTGCGCTTGTACCTCGAGAAGCATCTGGCGCTTCACCGCCCGACCGGGACCTATCGGTTCTTCTCCGAGCAGTCCGAACGGGCGCGGCTGGAGCTGGAGGGCGCACAGGAAAGGCTCGCGCAGTTCAGTCAGAGAAACCACGTGGTGTCGCCTGCCCTGGAGCGGGAAGGCGTGCTCCAGAAGCTCGTGGAGTTCGACGGCCTGCGATCGCAGACCGCGGCGCTGCTAGCCGAGACGACCCAGCGTCAGAGCGCGATCAAGGCGGAATTGTCGCGTGTTCCCTCGCAGCACACATCCCAGGTGCGCACGATGGACGCCGCCACGGTGCTGCAGGACGTGAAGTCGCGGATTCTGACGCTGGAGATGAAACGGGCGGAGCTGTTGCAGAGGTTTACGCCGGCCTATCGAGGCGTGGTCGAAATCGACGAGCAGCTTCGTGAGGCCCGTGCCGCGCTCGCCGACGCACGCAACACGCCGGTGCGCGAGGAGACGATCGCCGACAACCCCACGCGGCAATGGCTGGATACCGAGCTCGCGCGCAATGAGACCGAGAACGCCGCGATGCATGCACGCCTGGGCGCCTTGTCGGCCGCCATCAGCGAGTATCGCGCGAAAGCGCAGATGCTCGATTTGCGCGAGACCGAACAGAAAGATCTCGCACGCAGCGTGAAGGAGGCGGAGAACAAGTACTTGCTCTACACGCAGAAGCAGGAGGAGGCGCGCATTTCCGACGAGCTCGATCGGACCAGGATCGCCAACGTCGTCATCGCGCAGGCGCCTGCCGTGGCGTTCGAACCGCAACGGACTCCCAGTCTCGCCGCATTGCCCCTCCTTCTGATCGTGTCGCTCACGCTCAGCTTCGCCCTCGCTCTCGTGGTCGATGCGGTCGCTCCCGCGATTCGCCCGTGGCAGTATTCGCCGTTGTGGTCTTCGCTGCGCGCGCGTCACGCCGTCCGCCGCAGCTCGAGACTCGCGGCAGGTCTGGTCGAACTGAAAACGTTGACGGATGCGCTCGAAGCGCGCCTGACCGCGCGACACGGCGACCAGGACGCCAAGCTTCAGCCGGGCATGGCGCTCGGGAGGACCACGTACGTGAGACCCCTCGATGGCGTGATTCGCGTCGCCGACGCCAACGGCATCAGTTGATGCGTGCGAGGACCATGACCACTGCAGTGCCACCGACGCAGTCCACCTGGCGCAGGCCGATACCGGCGGCGCGCATCGTCTCGGTGGTCGACGTCAGCGTGGTGATGACCGCGCTTCTTCTGGTGCTGGTCGGCCGCCAGGTCGATCGGTGGCCCGATGGACTTCGCGACGTCCTGTCGCTGCGCATCACGGTCCAGGACATGGGCCTGCTCATCGGCTTCGCCGCCGCCGGCCTCGTGGTATTCCGGACGCTGGGCCTGTACGAAGCGACTCGGGTGCGCCGTTGGCTCGACGAGCTGACTCGGGTGTTCGCGGGGACGACGGCGCTTGCCGCGATCGCCCTGCTCTTCCTCATCGCGACGCGGAGCGCCGTCGTGGACGCCGTGTCGCTGATGTCTTTCTGGGCGGCGAGCTTCGCGGGCCTCGTCTTGACGCACGCCGTGCGCGCGAAGGTGACGCGATCGGTCGGACGCTGCCGCCGGGCCATCATCGTCGGCTCGGGACCGCACGCGCTGCGCATCTGTCGCGATCTGTCGGCGGACCCTTCGACCTCGTATCAGGTGCTGGGCTTCGTCGACACCAACGCCGGCGCGCGCAGCCCCTTCATGACGCGTCGCACGCTCGGCTCGTTGGACCGGCTCGAGGCCATCCTGGTCCGAGAGCACGTCGACGAAGTGCATGTCGGGCTGCCCGTACGATCACACTATCCGCAAATTCAGGAGACGATCCGCGTCTGTGAGCGCGTCGGCGTGACGCTCATGTACGGCGCGGATATCTTCGATACCGAGCTCGCGCGCGCTCGAGTCGACCGCGCCGGCGCGGCGCCGCGAGTGGAGCTGCAGGTCGTGACCGACGGCGCACCCCTCGTCATCAAGCGAGCCCTCGATCTGTTCGGTGCGACCGTCGCCCTGATTGTCCTCGCGCCGGTGATGCTTGCGATCGCCGCGGCCATCAAGGTCACGAGCGCCGGCCCGGTGATCTACGCCCAGGAACGCTACGGATTGAACCGACGCCGGTTTCGCATGTTGAAGTTCCGCACGATGGTGCAGGACGCCGAGCAGTCGCAGGCGTCGCTCGAAGGGCAGAACGAGGCCGAAGGGCCCGTCTTCAAGATCGCTCGCGACCCGCGCATCACGCCGCTCGGCCGGTGGTTGCGGCGGATGTCGCTCGACGAGCTTCCGCAGTTGATCAACGTGCTGTCCGGCGACATGTCGCTGGTGGGTCCGCGTCCGTTGCCGGTCCGGGACGTTGCCCGGTTCACACGGTCGGCGGACATGCGCCGGT
Source organism: Acidobacteria bacterium 13_1_40CM_65_14 (assembly GCA_001917905.1). Lineage (GTDB taxonomy): Bacteria > Acidobacteriota > Vicinamibacteria > Vicinamibacterales > CAVVIG01 > QHWF01. The sequence goes on along the minus strand of MNEX01000341.1, from coordinate 17,296 downwards.
TCAGCGTGCGTCCCGGCCTCACCGGGCTCTGGCAAGTCAGTGGTCGCAGCGGCCTCGGCTTCGACCAATGGATCAGCCTCGATCTGCACTACATCGATCGATGGTCGCTCGTGTTGGATCTCGTCATCCTGGCGCGCACGGTTCCCGCGGTACTTCGAGGGACGGGAGCCACCTAGTCGTGGGAGGAAGCATGACGATGAGCTCGGCTCGCCGCCGCAGAGTGGTCGTGACAGGCGCAGGCGGTTTCATCGGCCATCACCTGGTCAGCCGGTTGAAGCGCCAGGGCGCCTGGGTCCGCGGCGTCGATCTCAAGTACCCCGAATATGCGCCAAGCGACGCGGACGAATTCCTGATTCGCGATCTTCGCCGCTGGGAGGCGTGTCTTGAAGCCACCGCTCGCGTGGATGACGTCTACGCGCTCGCCGCTGATATGGGCGGGATGGGGTTCATCTCGAATCATCACGCCGAGATTCTCCGCAACAACCTGCTGATCAGCACCCACACGCTCGACGCGGCGCGACAGAACGCGGTCGGCCGCTATCTCTACACCTCGTCTGCCTGTGTCTACCCTGAGTATTTGCAGACGAACACCGACGTCGAGCCGCTCAAGGAAGAAGATGCGTATCCGGCGCAACCGCAGGACGCCTACGGCTGGGAAAAGCTGATCACCGAGCGCCTCTGCCTCCATTACGGCGACGACTACGGCATGGACATCCGGATCGTCCGCTTCCACAACATCTTCGGGCCGCTCGGCACCTGGGACGGAGGCCGCGAGAAGGCGCCGGCCGCGTTGTGTCGAAAGGTGGCCGTCGCCAAGCTGACCGAGACGAATGAGATTGAGATCTGGGGCGACGGCGAGCAAACGCGATCGTTCTGCTACATCGACGACTGCGTCGCCGGGCTCGAGCGGGTGATGGCGAGCCCGTATCGCGACCCGCTCAATCTCGGCCAGGATCGGCTCATCAGCATCAATACGCTGGCCGACCTCGTCGCGCAGGCGGCAGGAATGGTTGTCACGAAGCGGCACGTCCCAGGTCCGCAGGGCGTGCGCGGCCGAAACTCGAACAACGATCGGCTCCGGCAGGTGCTCGGATGGCAACCGCAGGTCTCGCTCGAAGAGGGGATCGCCCGCACGTACCGCTGGATCGAGGCACGAGTGGCCGAGTCGCTCGGACTGCGCGAGGTGGAGCATGCGGTTGCTTGATTCACCCGAACGATCCATTCCCCGCGTCGACATCCTCGGGGTTCACGTGAGCGCGATCAACATGGACCAGGCGCTCGAGATCGTGGACCACTGGATCACCACGGGCATTCGAAAGTACGTGTGCGTCACCGGCGTGCACGGGGTGATGGAGAGCACGCGCGACGAGAGACTCAAGGAGATCCACAACGCCGCCGGACTGGTGACACCGGACGGTATGCCACTCGTGTGGTGGACGCGGTGGCGCGGGTGGCGGCACGCCCGGCGTGTGTACGGCCCCGACCTGCTGCTCACGTGCTGCCAGCGCTCGATCACCACGGGCTACCGGCATTTCTTCTATGGCGGACAGGAAGGGGTGGCCGAGCTGCTCGTCAGGCGACTCACCAAACGTTTTCCAGGATTGGCCGTGGCCGGCACGTACACACCGCCGTTCCGGGCGCTGACGAAGCAGGAGGACGAGGACGTCGTCGAGATGATCAATGCCGCCGCTCCCGACATCGTGTGGGTCGGGCTCAGCACTCCCAAACAAGAGTACTGGATGGCGGACCATGTCGACCGCCTCGAGGCGCCCGTGCTCGTCGGCGTCGGCGCGGCCTTCGACTTCCACTCCGGCCTCAAGCGCCAAGCTCCACGCTGGATGCAGCAGAGCGGGCTCGAATGGCTCTTCCGCCTGGGCAGCGAGCCGCGACGTCTCTGGAAACGGTACCTGTTGAACAACCCGGCGTTCGTGTGGCGGGCGCTGGAAGAAATCTGGCGCACGGCTTCGGAGGCTGGCAGCGAAGGTCCGGGCACCGCGCATCGACAATCGGAGAAAAGGATCGCATGACGCGCGTGGGAACCGCCGCCAGATATCCGGCAACGGAGACGGGGGCTGGCTGGGTTGTCGTCGGGGTGTTGGCGCTCGCGGTCATCGGGTACGTCGGCGTGGCGGATCTCCGCGTATCGGCTGCAGTGGTCGCCGCGGCCGCATTGACGGCGTGGGGCGCGCTTGCTTTCCAGCGCCCGCGGCTGGCCCTGTCGGCTTCATTTCTTTTCACGCTCATCGCCGGGACGAAGTTCAGGATTCGCGATGCGGCGGCATCGCTCGACGGCGTGATGGATGCGCAGATTCTCTTGGAGATCGCGCTCTTCGCGGTCATCGGCGTGGGACTGGTCGCCGTCTGGATCGCGGGCCGAGGCGATCGACGCGGGCTGACGGCGGTCGAGGCGCTCATCCTCGGATACGCGGCGATCGCCCTGATGTCCACCCTCTGGTCGCTGGCGCCGGCTCTCACGCTGGTTCGGGCGATTCAGCTGCTCATCATGTCGGCACTCGCCATCGTCGCCGTCCGCGTGCTCACGCCCTCCGGCGCGCTGTGGACGGCGTGTACGGCCATCGCCGCGTACGTCCTGGTCTGTGCGGGACTGGCCGCGATTTTTCCGTGGGCGTCCGGAACGTTCTACTACGAAGATGGCTTCCGGTTCGCCTGGTTCTCAATGCATCCCGTCTCGGTCGGGACTCTCACCGCGATTGCCGCGCTTGGCCTCCTCTCGGCGAGTGTATTCGGGCCGCCGGACGGTCTATCCAGGAAGCTCGGCATCCCGCTGCCGTGTTATGTCATCCCGCTCGTTCTCGTTCTCGTCCTGACGAACTCCCGGGGCCCGCTCCTTGCGTTCGTGGCCGGTCTCGGCATCGTGATGTTGATGCGCGTGCGATCGTCTCTTCGCGCGCTGCTGCTATTGATCATCGCGTCCCTCGTTCTGATGTATGTCGCGTCGGGACCAGACGTGCAGGCATGGCTGGGCTCCGCAGCCAATCAGGACTCCGCGATGAGCCGCTTGTTCTTCCGCGGGCAGAGCGCCGACACGGTACTCGGGTTGAGCGGCCGGATGGAGCTCTGGGACGACCTGCGCCCGGCCATCGCAGGGCATTCGCTCTTTGGGTACGGCTACCAGGCCTCGAGATCAGTGGTGCTGGACGTCGCGTCCTGGGCCGCCTACGCACACAACGCGCTGCTGCAGACGATTCTCGACCTCGGGCTCATCGGAACCCTCGCGCTGGTCGCGCTCGTGACCATCGGCCTGTTCGGAGCCCTGTTTCGAGCCCTGGGAGCAACGACGCGTGGGCTCACCCCCTGGCTGCGCGCCACTGTGGCCGCGCTGATGGTGTTCCTCGTGCTCAACTCCATTTCAACCGAGAGCTTCGCCGGATCCCCCGGCTTCGAAACCTCGCTGCTGTTCATCTGTGCGTTGTGTGCCGCGTCATGAACGTGCTGGTCGTCCACAATCGGTATCGCGAGCCGGGCGGCGAGGATCGCGTCGTCGATCTCGAAACCACGCTGCTCGCGCGGCATGGTCACAGGGTGGTTCGCTATACCGCAGACAACCGTCGAATCGACGAGATCCCCCCTGTCACCCTGGCGGCGATGACGCTGTGGAACCACACGGCATACCGAGAGGTACGGCAGCTGATTGCGCAGGAGCGGGCCGATCTCCTGCACGTCCACAACACGTTGCCGCTGGCCTCTCCAGCCGTCTACTACGCCGCGCACGCCGAAGGGATCCCGGTGATCCAGACGCTGCACAATTACCGGCTCGTCTGCCCGAACGCTCTGTGCTTTCGCGATGACCGCCCGTGCACCGACTGCGTCGGCACCTCCATCGCGTGGCCGTCGGTGCGACACGCGTGCTACCGGCGCAGCCGCGCCGCCACCGGCACGGTCGCCGCCATGCTGCTGCTCCACCGCGTCGCCGGGACCTGGCAGAGCAAAGTGGACCTGTACATCGCGCCGACGGAGTTTGCACGCCGGATGTTCGTGTCCAGCGGAGTTCCACCCGAGAGCATCGTGGTGAAACCGCATTTCGTCGATCCGGATCCTGGCATCGGGACCGGGCGAGGCGGCTACGCCCTCTTCGTTGGCCGGCTGGCTGCAGAGAAGGGCGTGGCCACGCTCCTCGCCGCGTGGTCGCGGCTCGACGGCCGCGTCCCGCTCAGAATCGTCGGAGATGGACCGCTGGCGTCGATCGTGGCCGACGCGGCCAGCCGCCTGCCCGGCGTGAGCTGGCTCGGACAGCGACAACCATCGGAGGTGCAGCACCTGATCGGTGACGCGGCCTTCCTGATCTTCCCGTCGATCGCGTACGAAACGTTTGGACAAGTGATCGTTGAGGCCTATGCCGCCGGCACTCCAGTCGTTGCATCGGCCGGAGGCGCCGCGACGGAGCTCGTCGAGCACCAGCGAACGGGTTTGCTCGTGCGTCCCGGCGATGCCGACGACCTCGTGGCCCAGGTGGAGTGGCTGCTCGCCCGTCCCGAGTCACACAACTCCATGCGAAGCGCGGCACGTGCCGCCTATGAGGTACGGTTCGGCGCTACCGCCAACTATCGGTCGCTCATGGCGATCTACGAGCGCGCGACGGCGCGGGCCGCCGCCCGTTCCAGAATCGGCATCCGATCTGCCGAACGGCCGATCCCTCGATACGAGGCCACAAGTTGAGACGCATCGTTCACTACTACCCAGGCGCGATGGACAATTCGGGCGTGACGTTTGCGCTCTGGAGCTGGGCCCGCGCGCAGACGGCGTCGGGTTCCGAGGTCTGCGTGCTCCACGCACCTGCTGCGAACTCGACGAAGGAGATATCGTTCGTCTCGAAGGAAAGCTCTCCCGGGCTCTCGCACCATGATGTTCCCCATCGCGGGCGGCATCGCCTCACGCTCCGGCCAGTGGCCCTCGATCGGTATCTCGGTCGCAACGACCTTCTGGTGCTCCACGAAGGCTGGGTTCCCGGCAATCTCGTCGCGGCAGCGGCCGCGTGCCGTGCGCGAGTGCCCTACGTCGTGATGCCGCATGGTGTGTACGAGTCGGCGTGGACCACGTATCTGAAACCTCCCAGGTGGCTTCGCCATCGACTCGAGCGCCGACTGCTGGAACGCGCGGCAGCTGTTCATGTGTTCTTCGAATCGGAAATCGCAGACGTGGCTGCGCTCGCTCCCAACGCCAGCTTCATCACGGTGCCGACGGGTTTTCATCTTCCCAACGAGCGCTGGACGGGAGGCGGCGGCTATCTCGGATGGTTAGGGCGCATCGACCCCTTCCACAAAGGGCTGGACGCGCTCGTGGGCGCGATCGCACGGTTGCCGGCCGACCAGCGGCCGATGCTTCGCATCCGCGGCTACGACTACAGGAATGGGATCGCTCGACTGCGAGATCTCATCGAGAAACTGGACATGGCGAAGTGGGTGCGTCTCGACGGCGTGATCGCCGGCGCCGAGAAGACGCGATTCCTTCAGCAGGCGGAAGGCTACATCCACCCCTCACGTTGGGAGTGCCACAGCATTGCGCTTCTCGAGAATCTTGCATTGGGCGTCCCCTGCATCGTGTCGAAGGCTATCCACATCGCACAGACGCTGGAGCGGTGGAGCGCAGCGGTCCTTGCGCAGCCCAGCGAAGCGGGTCTGGCGGCGGCACTTCCGCGATTGGCAGCCGATCGGGCGGTTGCGCCACGAGGCCGCGCGCTGGTCAGCGATGCGTTCAACTGGAAGACGCTGATGCCACAGTTTCATTCGGCCATCGGCCGTCTGGGCTTGCAATGATGGACGCGATCTTCACGCCGCCCACGGCATGTGCGCGCCAGATAGACTGGCGCTTCCTCCTGCCCCAACCGGAAGGCCATCCCTTCGAGCACCTCGCGCTCATGGGCGGCTCGACGGAGATTGAGGCAAGCATCCTCGATCTCGGTGTGGCGCAGCGCGTGAGCCGTCGTCTTCGCCACGGCGACCGTGCCGATGCGCTCATCGTGCTCGCCGGTGCAACCGAGTCGCTGGACACCGCCGCACGCCATCTCGATCACAACGGGGTGCTCTATTGGGAAGTCGACCGGCGTGTGCCGGGACAGTTCGGGATGACGCCCGCACGGGCTCTGCGGCGTGTGAAACAACACGGTCTGAATCCAGCCGCCGCGTATTGGGTGAAGCCGGGCTTCCCCGCGCGGCAGATGTACCTGCCGCTCCAGGCCGGACGCGCATTCCGCTGGTATCTGGACACACTCTATCGGACCCCGACGTGTCGTCGGCGGATGGTGGGAACCGCGCTTCGCGCCCTGGCGGCTGCCGGCCGCGGGCTCGCCGCATTCGCACCCTGTTATGCCATTACGGCTGTACGGGGCACGACGCGGCCGCCCGCTCTGATCGAGCGCGCATGTATGGAGGGTCTCTCGATCAGCCATGCGAACCAGCCTGTGCTCCTGGCGTACGGCGAAACCGAATGGAATCGAATCGTTCTCCTCCTGTTCGATCCGAATGCCTCCGTTCCGACGGCGGCCATCAAGTTGCCGCGGACGCCGGTCTTCAACCAGCAGGTCGAATGGGAGCACGACATTCTTCGAGAGCTGAGCTCGAATCTCGCGCCGCCAATCCGCAGATCGATTCCGACGTCGGCGCTGTTCCGTTGGAACGGGCTTGCGGTCTCGGCCGAAACCTGCGTCACGGGCTCGTCGCTGAGCAGCCGGGCGGGACCGGCCGCGAACGACGCGCTGGAGGATCTGCGGCTCACCGTGGCGTGGCTGGCGTCGTTTCATCGCGAGACGACCATCGACACCGTGCCGGCGCGTGAGTGGCTGACACAGCGCCTCGTCAATGGGATGTGTGCAGACTACGCCGCCACGTTCGGGCTGACGGATGCGGAAACGCGCCTGTTCGCGACACTGTCGCAGCGCCTCGACGTGGCGGGGCCGGGCTTGCTGCCAATCGTGTGGCAGCACGGCGATTTCGGCCCGCCGAATGTGTATCTCGATCGCAGCCACGTATCCGTCATCGACTGGGAGACGGCGCGGCGCGGGCCGGCCCTGGCGGACCTGCTGTATTTCGTCACGGACTGGAGCGCCGCCGCTGCGGGCCGCGCGAGTGACACCGAGCGCCTCGAGCATTTCGAATCGCTCTTCTGCGCCGGGAGCCCGGCGGACGCGCTCACGCGCGCCGTTCATGGAGAAATCGCAGAGTACATGCGCCGCGTCGGCTTGCCGGCGTCCCTGTTCGGATTTCTGCTGGTCTATACCTTCCTCGAGAAGGCTCTTGAGCGTGCCCGAAGGCTCGCCAAACTCGGACGCCCGGACGCGGCCCGCCGCGCCGGCAATCGCTTCGTCGCCTATGTCGGGGTCCTCGCCCAGTACGCCCACAGGCTGTTCGGCGAGGAACGCAACTGATGGCGTCTGATGTGTCGCGGATCGATTTGACCGTTGCGGTGGCGACCATGAACCGGCCATCCGCCCTTGCGCGGTGCATGAGTGCCATCCTCATGGGACAGGCATTGCCCGCCGAGATCGTCATCGTCGATCAAAGCACGCAAACCGAGACCGCCGACCTCGTGACGGCTGCCGGTTGGGATCGGATCGTGCCGCTCAGGTACGTACGACAGCCGCACCGAGGACTCGCCGCCTCGCGAAACGCGGCGGTCGCACACGCCTCGCAGCCGATCGTGGTGTTCACCGACGACGACTGCGTACCGGACGAAGGATGGCTGACCGCGATCGTCGCGGGATTCGACGGCGCCGAGAAGCCGGACGCCGTGACGGGCCGCGTCCTGCCGCTTGGTCCGGAGCGGCCGGGTTTCTACGCCGTGTCCACGCGTGCCAGTCGTGTTCGGGCGGTCTATCGTGGCCGGTCGCTGCCGTGGGCCGTCGGCTCTGGCGGGAACAGCGCCGTCAAGCGCGAATGGCTCGATCGTGTCGGCGGCTTCGACGAGCGGCTTGGCGCCGGCTCGCCGGGGTTCTCGGCCGAGGATCTGGACGTGTTCTACCGTCTGCTGCGCGCGGGCGCCACCGTGCGCTACGAGCCCGACGCCATCGTCTTTCACGAGCGACAGGACGGCGCGCGCCGGCTCGCCAGCCGGCCGTCATACGGTTTCGGGATGGGCGCATTCTGCGCGTTGTGGACGCGGCGCCATGACGCATACGCGGGGTGGATGCTGGCGCGCTGGTGTTTCGACAGAAGCCGCGCGCTGCTGACGGCCTGCGTGCGGCGCCGGTGGCGGCGTGTTCGCGAGGAGCTGCTGATGCTGCGCGGGGCCGCATGCGGGATCGCCTACGGCCTCACGCGCACGAGTTGAACGGGGGAACGATGGGTCCGGCCGTGGTAACCGCTCGAGAAACGGGTGGGGCACTCATGAGGATCTCGAAAGACGCGATACCCCTGAGCACGCGGCAGCGGCTGCGGCGCCTCTTTCATCCCGCGTTTCTCGGGTCGCTCCGGCGAACCACGCCGCTCAGTCGGGCGTGGGGGTTCGACCGCGGCACGCCGATCGATCGCTACTACATCGAGCGGTTTCTCGCCGAGCAGCGGCGGGACATTCGCGGTCGGGTCCTCGAGGTCAAGGACACCTCGTACACCGACCGTTTTGGTACCGACGTGACGGAGCGGGACGTCCTCGACATCGATTCCGGCAATCCGCACGCGACCATCGTGGCGGATCTCGCGGCGGCGGACCACGTGCCCTCCGACCAATTCGACTGCTTCATCCTGACGCAGACGCTGCATTTGATCTATGACACACGCGCCGCGATCGGTCACGCCTATCGCCTGCTGCGTCCGGGCGGCACCCTTCTCGTGACCGTCCCGACGGTGAGCCGCGCTGCGGCGAAGGCCTCGCGCGACTATTGGCGATTCACCACTCCGTCCTGCGCCATGCTGTTCGCGGAGGTGTTCCGCCGCGAAGACATCTCGATAGCCGCCTACGGTAACGTGCTGGTCAGCATCGCATTCCTTGAAGGCATGGCGCTCGAAGAGCTGAACGCCCACGAACTGGAGGCGAACGACGAGGAGTTCCCGTTGATTGTCACCGTGCGTGCTGTGAAGTCCGCCGGCGGAACGTCGGGTCGTGATCGGCTCTGGAGGTGAAGAGGAAATGATCCGCCGGCGTCTGTTGACGGGCGCCCTGAGCAACTTCGGGGGCAAGCTGACTTCGGTCGGCACGTGGTTCGTCCTGACGCCATTCATGCTGGCCGAGCTCGGACCGCGCAGCTATGCGCTCTGGGTGCTGATGACAGCGGTCGGATCGTATGGATCGCTGCTCGATTTCGGCATCGGAGGAGCGGTCGTCAAATACGTGGCCGAGCACATCGCCCGCGGCGAGCGGGAAGCCGCCAAGGAAGTGATCGCCACCGCGCTCTGGCTGTCTCTCGGCCTCGCGCTCGCCGCCGTGGGGCTCAGCGTTCTCATCGCCCCCGTGCTTCCAGGCCTCGTGGGCGTGCCGGCCGATGAGCGGTCGACGGCCATGTGGCTGGTGATTCTGACCGGCGTCGATCTCGCCATCACCATTGCATTCACGCCGCCCGTCTCCGTGCTGCGCGGACTGCAGCGATACGACCTCTACAACGGCGTGAACGTGGCCGGCTCCCTCCTGCTGGCCGGCGCGACCGTCGGCGCGCTCCTCGCAGGAGGCGGCGTGCTGGGGATGGTGGCCATGAACATCCCGGTCACCATCGTGATGCGTGTAGTCGCCTGTTCCTTGATCAAGTACGTCGCGCCCGACCTGACGCTGCAGTGGCGCGGCGCGAACCTCGCAACGCTCCGGCGGATCGCGTGGTTCGGCTGGTCGGCGTTCGTGATCGACGTGGCCGGTCGCCTTCAGAACAAGACCGACGAGTTCATCATCGCGGTCTTCGGCGCGCTGAGTGCCGTGACCCCGTACGCGCTTGCGCGGAGGCTCGGCGAAGCGACCGCGTTGGCCACCGTGCAGTGCCTCAAGGTCGTGATGCCGCTCGCCTCCGAGCTCGATGCGGTGGACCATGGGCGAAAGCTTCGAAACCTCTACGTTGTCGCCAGCCGTCTGGCGCTCGGGATCGCGGGCCCCGTTGCCGTGGTGCTCCTCATCCTTGGCGGGCCGATCCTCGCGTTGTGGGTCGGACCCGTGTACGCCGCACATGCCAATCTCGTCGCGGTGCTCGGCCTCGCCAGCTTGATCGCCGCCAGTCAGTGGCCCGCCGGGGAGATCCTGCAAGGCATGGCCAAGCACCGCATCGTGGCCGCCACGTCGCTCGCTGCAGGCGTCGCGAACATGGCGCTCTCCATTCTGCTGCTGCCCCCACTCGGGTTGATGGGCGTTGCGCTCGGGACGTTGATTCCCACCGCGATTGCCTCACTGTGTGTGGTGATGCCGTTTGCGAATCGCACGCTCAACGTTTCCTGGCACACCGCGCTGTGGGAGATCTGGCTGCCAGGCATCCTTCCGGGGGCTTGCGCGGCCGGAGTGCTCTTGACGCTCGAGCGGCGCGTCGAGACGCCGACGATCGGCGTGCTGGTGAGCTGGGTCGTCGTGACGCTCCTCGTCTATGGCATCGGGTATTTGAGCATGCCCGCAAGTCGAGCCGAGCGACAGCTCGTGTCGGATCTCATGATCGAGGGATCGCGGCGTCTGAGGCGACTGCGACCCGGATCTCTCGAGGCGTGAGCGATGTACGCACGCGTGAAACACGGCGTCAAGACTGCCGCGCTCTCGGTACTACGACATCGAGTCGGCCTGCGCAACACACTCCTTCACGCGGCGGCGGAGCGTGGACGCTGTCTGGTGCTCTGCTATCACCGCGTTGCGCCGGACTCCGGCCGGCCCCAAGTGGTCGAGCCGATTCCTCCCGCGCGGTTCGCCGAACAGATGCGGGCGTTGAAGGAGGCCGGCGACATCGTCTCGCTGAGTCGCGTGCTCTCGTTCCCTGTCTCGTACCGGCGCCCCGCCTTTGCCGTGACGTTCGACGACGACGATCCCAGCCACGTGCGCTACGCGCTGCCGATCCTTCGCGAGCTGGGCATTTCGGCGACGTTCCTTTTGTCCGGGCGGTCCCTTCATGGTTTGGGGCCGTACTGGTGGACGCTGCTCGAGCAGTCCGTCGAGGAAATGGGATTGGAGGCCACGTCGCGCATGCTGGGCCACCGCGGCAGAACGATCAGGGAGCTGACGAGGGCCTGCCGCCGTGCCGGGACAGTCAAAGAGCTCTCACCGCGAGTGACGCCGCCCGTGATGGAAGCGGGTGAGGTCCGAACGCTCGCCGAGGCAGGCATGACGATCGGGTTCCACACTGTCCGACACGCCGCGCTGCCCGGTCTCGTTGATGCTGAGCTCGATCGCGCGTTGACAGAGGGACGGGATGCGCTTTCGTCTGCGGCGGGCAGAGCCGTCGAGTTCTTTGCCTATCCATACGGAAGGGCGGATGCGCGCGTCACCAGGGCCGCCCGGCGTGCCGGCTATACCGCCGCATTCGCGACGGGAAATCGGCCGATGACGCGCCACAGTGATCGGTTCCTCATCGGCCGGTGGCAACCCGGCGCGTTGAACGCGGAAGAGCTGGTGGCAGAGGCCGCGCTTCGTCTGACGATGGCGGGCGCCGCGCCTCGAGAGGGATAAGGGCAATGTCGCTTCGCAGGATGGCTCGCAGATGTTCTCGGCGCCTCGTGGTGGACACGGCCGCTTGGATGGGCGTGGACGGGCTGATGCGGTCTCGTGAGTGCCGCGAAATACGTCATCGCCGCACCCAGGTCGTGCGCGTGTTGTTCCTGCATGAGTCGTCCCCGGCGCACGCGGAGAGGTTTCGTCGGCAAATGGTATGGATGCGCGACCACTTCAACGTGATCGACTTCGAGATGTTCAAGCGCCTGTTCGAGGGCGGCCTCGTACTCCAAGACGAGCGACCGGCAGTACTGCTGACGTTCGATGACGGGTTGGCCAGCAACTACGACGTGGCGGCACCCATCCTCGAAGAGGCCGGCATGCGAGGCCTGTTTTTCGTCGTGCCGCGGTTCAGCGCTTCCGCCGGGGACGAAGGGCGGCGGTTTTACCTCGAGCACATTCGCAACAGGTGGCCGGCATTGAACCCGATGACGCCGGAGCAGATCCGTGATCTGGCGGCAAGAGGCCACACCATCGGCAACCACACGATGTCGCATGCACGGTTGTCGGAAATCCCGGAGGCGGAGTACGAGTCAGAGATCGTGGAGAGTGCCGCGGTCATCGAGTCGTGGATTGGCCATCCAGTCGAGGCGTTCGCGTGGCCGCTGCTGTGGAACGCCATCACACCCGAGGCGCATCGCGTGGCCTGTCGGCGCCATCCGTATTGTTTCACGCCCTGCTCCGGGCGGATGGATCTGCAAACAGACTTGCCGTGCCTGATCTGGCGGACGAGTATCGAAGCTTCCTACGATGCCGCGGAATTCCGCTTCAAATGCAGCAGTCTGGCCGATGCGGTGTCGGCCGGCCGTCGCCGACATCTGGTCCGCATGCTGCTGGATCACGAATTGCCTCGAAGGACCTGGTCCGAGCGCGCCGTGTTTCCTCGAGGGTGGTCGATGCTTCAGTCACTGAAGCGGAACGTGAGTCCGACCGTGGCGCGCCAGTAGTCGAAGTTGCCCGGCGCGAGATCGAAATCGATCCCTCGCGTCCACGACGGCGGTTGATCCTCGAAGGACCTGAAGTATCTGACGTCGCCGCGCACGCCGACGTGGTCGCTGATGAACGCGATTGCGCCCGCGCCCACATTGAACGCGAACTCGTGATTGTTGGTCTTGAACGTGCCCCTGTCCGACACCACGCGGATCTGGATGAGGCCGGCGCCACCGGTGACATAGGGCCGAAACCCGGCGCCCCTCTGGCCGCCGAGAGGGACGCCGATGAGGACGTTCCCCATCAGCGTGAGGACGTTGCTGCTGTTGCCGGTGAAGTCGAAGGGCGTCTTGCTGTCCCCTTCGAAGAACTTCGGCGCATAGGACACGTCGGCCTCCCAGCCGAACGCGTCGGCGTCCATTTGGCCGAACATCCCGCTGAAGATGACGTGCTTCCTGCCGAACGTGTCACCGCCGAGCGTCGTGCCGACGCTGGGCGTGACCAGCCAGTCCGCGTGAGCGGCTGCCGGCAAAAGGGCCATCAGCGCAGCTGCAATGCCCGCGCATTTCTTGAACATTGTCTTCTCCTGCGACAGCGTCGGCACTCGAATCTCAGCTCAACAGATCCGAGTAAGTCCGTACGAGCACGGTGGCAACATGGTGCCAGCTCAACGCAGTTTCGCATGCCAGCGCGATGCCGCTGCGAAGCTGCGCCGCAAATCCCGCGTCGAGAAGAATCCGACAGACCGCGTCGGCGACCGCCACGGGATCGCCGACGGGGACGAGGAGACCAGTACGCTCGGGAATCACATACTCTGGAAGGCCGCCGACCGCGGTGGCCACCACCGGCACTCCGAACGCAAACGCGGTGAGGACGACTCCACTTTGAGTAGCGTCGCGATACGGGCACACCACGACGCTGGCACTTCGGAACAGTCGTGCTGCCTCGGTGTTGGGGAGGTATTGATCGAAGACGTCGATCGAACTGGCAGGCGGGAGAGTCGGAGGTGAAGGCGGCGTATATCCGGCCACAGGCCCGCCGGCCACGACGAACCTCACGCCGGGCACGCGTTGCGCGATGAGGCGCGCGGCGTCATAGAAAACGTCGAGGCCCTTGTAGGCGGAGAGCCTTCCGAAGAACAGCACCGTGGGTGCCGTGACATCCGCCGGTTGAGACGGCCATTCCCGAAAAACATCGTAGACGCCCAGATGGGCCACCTGTATCGACGTTGGCGGGACTCGATACCGTACGGCGAAGTCTTCGCGGAACGCAGCGTTATACAACACGAACCGGCTTGCCTTTGGGTAGGCGAGCCGTCGTGCCACGCGCTTGCGCCAGTTCCGTTCGCCGCTGTGCGGCTCGGGATCGTGGACGGTGATGACGACCGGCGGCCGCCGCACTGTCGGCAGCGCGAGTGCGAGACGCGGTGAGACGTCCACATCATCGACGTGCAGGACATCGCCGCCGCACTCGACTGCGAACCGAAGCACTCGCCGGCTCACGTTCCAGGATGATGGGTGCAGGCTCCTGCGTGACGGATGAACAACGAGGTGAAAGCTCGCGACCGACTGCCAATAGGCTCTGACGCCAGGGGGGACCGCGCCTTCGAGCACCTCGTCGGCCGGCACGAGACCCGCCGCGAGAGGCCGTTGGTCCAGGTCGAAGCCGGCGGTCCGCCAAGCTCCGGGGGACAGCTCGAGCAGCAGGTGAATCTGTACGTGCCGGCTCAGCTCCTTGACCAGACAGAGTGCCGGCTCGAAGAACGCGGGGTGCGTGTAATAGACGATGCGCACGGGTGTGAAACGCTACGGGACGAAGGGTGGTGCACCGTATCAGCGGATGAAGCGGCCGCTTCGATCGTTGCCGGCGGCTTGCCAGCCGCGCTCGTCGAGCAGGCGCTCATCCCAGAGAAAATAGAAACGGTTCGGGCCGAGATGGTAAGTCGTGTTGTCGAATCGATTGTGCCATTCGGTGAACACGCGGCGGTCGCCGATATTCTGCGCCAGCCCCGTGCGGCCGATCGTCATCGTCACGGAATTGTCGGTAACCTGGACATTCTCGACGCGTAACGGACCATAAGGCCCATCGGGGTAGCCGCCGGTCTGCATCACGCCGATTCCGTTGGCGTTGTTGGTCACCTTATTCGTGGAGATCTGAACGTTCGAGGCGTTGGTGACCTGAATGCCGGCCCGGGTGAGCCAGTTCCCCGGCGTGAGGCCCCCATTGCGTTCGACCGTGTTGTAGCGAATCACCGCGGCATAACCGGCCTCGTGCCAGATTCCCGCGCCGCGATTCTCAGAGACCGTGTTGTGCTCGATCACGACCGTCGGATAGTTCGTGTCGCTCCAGATGCCGATCCCGAGATTTCGCACGACCTGGTTCCCGCGAACGATCAGATCGTGCGTCCGGAGAAACTTGAGACCTGATGCCTCCGCGGTTGCGGGAGTTTCTGTGCCGGCGCCACCGCCGTTTTCGAAGACTTCGTTTTCTTCGATCCGCGCTGCGTCGGCTCGATGACCCGAGATGCCGATCACGCCGTTCCCGTACACGCGGTTTCGGCGCACCACGAATCCCGCGCCTGTCCGCAGACCGATGTGGCTGTTGTCGCGGATAATGTTCCCGTCGATGACCCAGTCGCGTCCGTTGTCCCCCTGAATGGCGCCGTGCTGCGGCGGCGGCGCGTAGCGCTCGATCGTCAGGCCCTTGATGGTGACGCCGCGTGGGTCGGTGTGCAGCGTCTCGAATGCATAGGACGTTACGCCTTCGCCG
This sequence comes from Acidobacteria bacterium 13_1_40CM_65_14, assembly GCA_001917905.1. GTDB lineage: Bacteria > Acidobacteriota > Vicinamibacteria > Vicinamibacterales > CAVVIG01 > QHWF01. The sequence goes on along the minus strand of MNEX01000341.1, from coordinate 1,984 downwards.
TCCAGGATCGTTCCATCCTCGCCGACGAACGACATGCCGTCCTTGGGAGTGACCGTCTGACGCGTGTGATGGCCGGCTTTGAGCAAGAAGTACGTGCCCGCAGGTGCGCGATTGACCCGTGCCGAGATGTCCTCACCGGCGCGGATGACGAGGGGCGATTCCGATCGAAGAACAGGGATGGTTGCCGCGAGCAGGGCAATGCCGAGCAGCCGCTCGGTGAAGCCGTGCGTGATGAACGTCACTCCGTACGGAGTATAGCGCCGTCGCGCACAGCCCGCGGATGAGAGGTCGAGGCCCGACCGAGCGGCGTTGAGCCTCGTGATCAGCGTCAGCGGAGGTAGGTGTCGTTGACGCCTTGCCCGAACGCCTGCCACTGCCATTCATCGAGCTGGCGGAGCATCCAGCGGAACGGCGTCGCATTCGTCTTCAGCTCGTAGCGGTTCCCGACAAAGCGGTTGTTCCACGACACGAAAACTTCGTTACTGCCGACGTTGTGCGCGATGCCCGTCTGTCCCGCCGGCATGACGATGGTGTTCCCCTGCACGAGCAGATTGCGCAACTCGTTCTTCCCGTAGGGACCGTCGGGGTACCCGGCCGCCTGCAAGCCAATGATGCCGTTCAGCGAGTTGACGACGGTGTTCTCGATCACCGACACGTTCGGCGAGTTCGTGACCTGAATCCCGCCGGCCCTCAGCCAGCCACTGCTGTAGTAGCTGTCGTAGCCGGCATTCTCGACGTAGTTGTGGCGAATGATGCCCTGATAGCTGACTTCGTACCAGATGCCGGCTTCGCCGTGGTTCACGACCCGGTTGTCTTCGACGGTCATGTCGGGCTGACTGGTGTCCAGCCAGAGCCCTTTAGCCGGGCCGTCGTGGATGTAGTTGCCACGCAGGGTGATGCGGCCGCACTGGTACAACTTGATGTTGGAGGCTTCACCGACGTTGTCAGTGAACGAGCTCGGCGGGTTGGCGTAGACGTCGTTCCCTTCAATCAGGGTCTGTTCCGCCTGGTACCCTGCAATCCCAACCCAGCCGTTGTGATGGATGCGGTTGTTGCGAAGGGTCCATCCGCTTCCAACCCGGATTCCGTACGCGCGCGCGGATCCGTTGCGGTTGTTGTCGATTTCATTGCCTTCGACCAGCCACCCCTGGCTGCGATAGCCTTCCACCGCGGCACCCGTGTTCGGCGGGGCATAGCGGGTGATGCGCAGTCCGCGGACCGTGACGTTGGTCCCGGTGCCGACCAACGCCTGGGGCGTCACGTTCTCGCCGTCGAGAATGGCGTCCGTCTCTCCAATGAACGACATGCCGTCCTTGGGATAAACGGTTTGGCGGGTGTGCACGCCTTGCTTGATCAGAAACGACGTGCCGACAGGGTTTGCGTTCACCGCGTCCTGGATACTGTCGCCAGGGTAGATCGACACCGGAACGAGAGAGGCGGGGCTCGATTGTGCCGCTCCGTGGAGCGATGTGCCTGCTGAGGTCAGCAGAAGGATGACGAGACCCGCCGCTCTCGATTGCGATCGCGTCGTCGATGTATTGCCGCGGCGCCCGCGCCACTTGCCACGCACACGGGTCGCACTGAAAGAGCGCATTCGCGTCTTCTCCTCGGAAAACAGCTTTGTCGTAGAGATTTTCAGCAGGGTCCTTCAGCGCAGCGGCCGGAGCGACGGACCGATCTCGCGCGGAAGGGGACAGCGGGGAGGGGGCAAGGTCTGCACCAACCGACCGGTGGCGAGGCCGAAGCGAAAAACGTTAAGAAAGACCCGGCAATGCGGAGAAAATCAGGGCACCGGCGTTCGGGATGCGCTTACAGAATCGATCGGTAGGTTACGGTTTTGTCGCCGCGCGCACGCTCAGAAATTCACGCGGAACCGGAGCTCGATGCGGCGCGGCGCCGGTCGCGAGCGCCGTCGACTGTCCGAACGTGGCCGACTGCAGGTTGCCGGTCGGCGCGCCGAGGTTGACGTAGATTGGTCATGTTG
>MNEX01000050.1 GCA_001917905.1 Acidobacteria bacterium 13_1_40CM_65_14 | reverse complement strand
CGCACTTACGCACGTTCCTCCGCCACAGCGACAGCTCACGTAGCCAGGCAACACTGTGGCTGGCGTGTTCCGCCGTTCCTGTCTGCGATGGCGTGCGGACATTTCTATCGTGTCGACACGCACGATGTTAATCACACTGAGCTGCCCGACGTCAGGATGCCCACGCCCGCCGAACCCGTCGTTGACCGGCCAACCGTTCGATTAGGTTTTTAAGCCCTCACGGGGGCGACCGCCGACGGAACGACGCGACACGAGTTGGCGTTTTATGGCCGGATTTCGCGACCCATGAAGTCGTCCTGCGTCGCTGACGCGCTCCCGAGGGCAATCGATACCTGCCAGTTACCTGCCAGTACGCTTCGCCAGTGAGGCGATCCAACGGCGATTGAACGTCTTCGATTTTTCCAGATCACGGCGCGCCCGCATGCGAGCGGTGCAATCGACAGCGTGCGATGATTTCGCTTGAGACTGATCCTTCCGTTTAAAATCAACGTGAGCGCAGCTCCGACGTCACCACCTTTATCTCCTCGAGAAACGGTGCCTCGCCGTGGGGACAGTGGTCAGGTAGATCTGCGCGCTTCGATTCTTCTGCCGCTATGTGCTGAAGCAGCGGCTTCCTTCAACTCTCGTTATCGAAGGTGACTCGGCAATTCATGGGCGCCCACCTGATCATCTCGCGCCGAGTCACGTGCGATGAGCGCCAGCGACTACACGCGAGTAATCTGCGGCCGGGCTGTGTAGACTGTGGCGCGTCCTAGACCTGTAGCTGCCTTGATCCACTGGATGTTCTGCGCGATAGTTGCGCTGGAGGTCTCTTGCAGGATCTTCGGCTAGCCGTCCGAGCGCTTTGCGCTACACCCATCGTGACGTGTGTCGCCGTGCTCTCGCTGGCGCTGGGCATCGGCGCGAACACCGCGATCTTCTCTCTGGTCAACAGCCTGTTGCTGCGCACGCTGCCGGTGAACGAACCCGCGCGCCTCGTGCTCCTCACCGATGGCGCGGCGACTCGCCCTCGCGCCTGGAGCAATTCGGTCTGGGAGGAGATCCAACGACGGCCGGAGCTCTTCGAGCGCACGGCCGCGTGGTCATTCACCCGGTTCAATCTGAGTTCCAGCGGAGAAACATCGGTCGTTGACGGGCTCTGGGCGAGCGGCTCTTTCTTTGAGACGCTCGGCGTGCGTGCGTTGCTCGGTCGCACGTTGTCTGCCGCTGACGATCGACGCAGCGGCGGCGCGAATGGGCCCATGGCGGTGATCAGCTACGGCTTCTGGCAGCGGGAATTCGGCGGCGCCGGAGACGCCGTCGGCCGCTCGATTCATCTCGACGGCGTGTCGTTCATGATCGTGGGCGTTTTGCCTCCGGACTTCTTCGGCGCGGAAGTGGGCCGCACATTCGACGTGGCCGCGCCTGTCGCCGATGAGCCGATAGTTCGCGGCCGCGACAGCTTCGTGAACAACGGCGGCACGACCTTTCTCACGGTGATAGCCCGACTCAGACCGGATCAATCACCGGACTCCGCCACGACGGCGTTGCGCCTGGTGCAACCTCAAATCCGGAAAGCCACGCTCGGGGAAAACGGTCAGGGCCAGTTTGGAAGCAGGCAGTCGATCGATCGCTATCTGACGACTCCCCTAGCGCTGCTCCCGGCGGCGACCGGAGCGTCGGATCTCCGCCCTCGTTACGAACGCCCTCTCTTGATCCTCATGGTGGTCGCGGCGCTGGTGCTGCTCATCGCCTGTGCCAACATCGCGAACTTGGCAATGGCCCGCGCCACAGCGAGACGTCCCGAGCTCAGCGTCCGGCTCGCGCTCGGCGCCTCGCGCGGGCGTCTCGTGCGGCTGCTCTTCACGGAGAGTCTCGTGCTCTCGGGGACCGGCGCCGCGGTCGGCTTGCCGCTCGCGATGTGGGGCAGCCGCGTCCTCCTGCGCCAGATCTCGACCGCAGCCGACACTGTGTTCCTCGACCTCTCGATCGACTGGCACGTACTAGCATTCACGGCCGGAATCGCGGCGGTGACGACGCTGTGCTTTGGCGTGGCGCCGGCATTTTTCACCTCGCGCGTCGCTCCGATGGACGCGCTGAAGGAACACGCGCGGACGAACGCGGGACTAACCCGTGGTGCCATGACGGACTGGCTCGTCATGGTTCAGGTTGCGCTGTCGTTGGTGCTCGTCGTCGCCGCCGGATTGTTTGTGCGCACATTCATGACTCTCAGGCAGCGGCCGCTCGGTTTCTCGACTGAACACGTTCTCCTTGTAACCATCGACGCCAGCCGCGCGATAGTCGATCCCGCGGGCCGCATGCCGTTGTACGAACGCAGCCGTGAGGCCGTTCGCGCGCTGCCGGGCGTCTCGGAAGCGGCGCTCTCTCTGACCACGCCGGTCGGGAGCGGCCAGTTCACTCCACGGATCGAGATGACCGACGCGTCGGCGGCCGACGCGCAAGGCCCGATCTGGGCAAACCTGATTTCGCCCGGTTGGTTCGCCACATTCGGCACGCCGCTCGTCGCGGGACGCGACCTGACGGATGGCGACCGCAAGGGCGCACCACGCGTGGCGGTGGTCAACGAGGCGTTCGCACGCAAGCTCGGTATTCGCGATCCGATCGGGCGAACATTCATGCTGTATCCGCGCACCGCACGATCGCTCGGCCCGATCGAGATTGTCGGCGTGGCCGCGAACGCCATCTACACATCGCTCCGGACGCCGGCGCCGCCGACGTTTTACGTGCCGCTCGCACAGTTCGACCACTTGTCGGAACTCGGAATCAGGACGATCAACCTGAGCGTGATGACGAAGACTCAGTCACCGATGATGCTGACCAGAAGCGTCTCGACGGCGGTCACGGCCCAGGATCCTCGGCTTTCCCTGACGTTTCGCGCACTCTCCGATCAGGTCGACGCGGCCCTGACACAGGAGCGCGTCGTCGCGACGCTGGCGGGATTTTTCGGCGTGCTCGCGTTGCTGCTCGCTGGACTCGGGCTCTACGGGGTCACATCGTACGCGGTCGCCCGCCGCCGGGGAGAGATCGGCATCCGCATGGCCCTCGGCGCAGCGCCAGCTAGGGTTGTTCGCCTCGTTCTCTCGCGCGTGACCATGTTCGTCAGCACCGGAGTACTCCTGGGCGTCGGCGTGAGCCTATGGGCGTCGCAGTTTGTCGCTCCACTTCTCTATGGACTGGAAGCTCGAGATCTCCTGACCCTCGTCGGTGCGTCAGTTACACTCGCCGCGGTCGGCGCATTCGCAGGATGGCTGCCGGCGTGGCGGGCGTCTCGCATCGACCCCGCAGAGGTGCTCAGAGAGAGCTGAGCGCTACGTGATCGGGTCTCTCGCGGCCTTTTTGCTGGAATTAGGTCCTCAGTAACGATAGGCCTCGTTCGGGAATGACGCGGCGCTCAAGCGCGCGGACGAGCGACGGACGGGTTGCCGATCTCGATAGAGACGCTTGAACGAAGCGGCTGCCGTTTGCGGCAGACGCGGTCAAGCTATGGGCGTCGAATCGACTGAGCGAAGTGCGGTTGGAGGTACCGGCGAGGCCCGCATCGCGTTGGCGGCCGCGTGGCGGGACCGAAACGGTCGCGCGTTCGCGGCGTACCTGCATCTGTCGCACCCGACCGGGGAGAAGAACGCGAAGACCATGGCATCGCCGGACGGATTGCTGATCGTTGATTACGCGGCGACTGGTCGGCCAATCGGAGTCGAGATCACCGCTCCACAAGCCGTGCCACTTGAACGATTGAATCAACTACTCGCCGAGATCGGTGAGGCACCTCTGGCTGAGCAGGACTACAAACCCGTTCGGGCCGCTTGATCGGGGTCCACCCAGCGTGACGTTCGAGCCGGACCTACGATCACTCGAACATTTGCTACGGAAGAACCCAACTGCGGAGGGCTCACGATGCTACTCAACGAGCTGCAACACGCAGTGCGGAACCTGAGTCGTGCAACCCACTTCACCCTCGCTTGCGTCTTCACGTTGACGCTCGCGTTCGCCGGAACGGCGACACTGCTGAACATGCTCGAGGCATTCGTCTTTCGTCGGTTGGCGGTTCCAGCGCCGGATCGGCTGATTGGGATCTATCCGGCGACGGGCGAATTCCCGGATCGAGCCGCTTGAGCCGGTCGGCGATATTCCCGGCAATGATCCTGACGTTGAACGGATCGAGCCAGACGTGTGGATTGCCCTGGGGATGGATGTCTCCCCAGGAGCGCGATACTTCCGTCGGCAGCTCTTTCACGGGCACATTGATCGTTGCGACGAGGTGCCCGGGGCTTCCGGGTTGGATCGATGGGTTCCCCGACGCATCGACGACGTTCTTTGCCCACAAATCCAGCGACAGTTATCTGACCATGCGCGTGGAAGGAACGGCGCTCACGGTCATTGGTGTCCTACCAGCCCCATACCGCGGCCTGAATGCGGATGAAGCGCCGGATATCGCATTGCCAATCACGTTACCGTGGAAGCTGAAACTCCAGCCGCCATTGGCCATGCAGGCGGTGGGCCGCTTGCGTCCGGGGACCGGTCTTGATGAAGCCGCCGCTCATCTCAGCGCGATCTGGCCCGAAGTGTTCAAGAGCGCCCAGACCGCGAACACGGCGGCTCAGTTGATCCCCAACCTCCGCGCGGTGCCCCTCGCGAACGGCTTCTCCATCTTGCGAGAACGGTACCGCCGTCCGCTGTACGCGCTGGTCGCGCTCGCAGGATGTCTGCTTCTCCTGGCCGGCGTGAACATTGGAGGCCTGTCCCTCGCACGTATGCTGGAGCGGCGAGAGACGTTCGCCGTGCAGCTCGCGCTCGGTGCAGGACGGTCGCGCCTCGCCGTGCAGCTTCTGTGTGAGGCCATGTTGATTGGAACAGCGGCCACGCTGCTCGCCATCCCCATCGCACGGTGGGGCGCCCAACTAGCCGCGCACTCTCTCTGGACCGGTAACCGCCCCTTCACCCAACAGGCCACTCCTCTTGCCACGACGCTGCTCACCACAGCATTCGTCGGCGTGCTCGCTTCGGTCTTCGTCGCCGTTCCTGGATGGATCGCGTTGTTCGTTCAGAACTGGGATTTGGGCGCGCGCGGCGCAGGACAGGGTGCCGCGAGTGGACAACGTCGAGGCGTAATTGCCGCGCAGATTGCCCTTTGCTTCGTGCTCGCGTTTTGCGCGGCGCTGTTCACCGGCAATCTGTATGCGCTTCGACAGCTGCCCCTTGGCTATGAACCCGGTCGGTTGCAGTGGGTGCGGCTGGATAGCATCCACAGAACCACGTTTGCGCCGACCATCGGCTACGCGGACACGCTCCTGTCGCAGATAGGAAGATTGCCCGGCGTCGAACTCGCGGCGATGTCGCAAGGTGGGTTCGGAACAACGGTAGAAGGGCTCGACGCGTTGCCCGTCAGGACCGATCCAGGCGCAAACGCCGTCAACGCACTCAGCGACCGCGTTTCACCAGGGTTCTTTCAGACAACGTCGATCCCGGTGCAGCAAGGCCGCGATTTCACATGGGATGATGTGAGGAACCGCGCCAACGTCGCGATCCTGAATCGGGCGCTGGCAGATCGATTGTTTCCCGAGGGCAATGCGGTAGGCAGGACGATTAGACTCGGCCGGAGTGAGCAGATGATATCCGTTGTTGGGATCGCGGCAGACGCGACGCCTGGCGACCCGCGCATTCAGAACGTTCCTCAGTATTACCTTCCTTTGGGTGCTATTGCGCCTCCGGCCCCAGCCCTGCTGCTGCGTCTCCGAACCAGTAACGTCACACAGGCGGCATTGCGCGAGGTGATCGAACCGATGGGCCGTCACGAGGTGGTGCGCGTCAGCACAATGAATGACGAAGTCGAGCGGTTCCTCGTGCGGGAGCGACTCATCACGTCCGCGTCATTGCTCTTTGCGGCGCTCGCCGGCGTCGTGAGCATCGCGGGGCTTTATGCGACGATGTCGCAGAACATCACTCGTCGAAAGCGGGAAATCGGCATCAGAATCGCCGTCGGCGCGACGCCAAACATGGTTCGGGCACTCGTGCTCACGGAGGTGTGCTGGATTCTCCTCATCGGCCTGAGTCTGGGTATTCCTGCGGCGCTTGCTGGAGGGCACGCGGCACATTCGCTGCTGTCAGGCACGTCGACCAACAGCTTGACGCTTCTCGCCGTGACGGGTGTGGCGATTGCTGGGGGCGCTGTCTTCGTATCGGCATGGCCCGCACAACGGGCAGCCTGCACACCGGTCGCGGCTGCGCTGCGGTCCGAGTAAAGCACTCGGGACTTGCGGCTTCGCGGCGGTCGTCGGTTCGGTCTCGATCACCCAACACGTCTCCGCGATCGCCTCGATTGGCTGATGTTCTTTTATGCCAAATATTGACAAGATTGGCTATAGGCCTTAGGCTCGATTCGAGGGCCGATTCGCATGAATGTGTCACTGACGCCAGAGCTCGAGCGACTCGTCAACGAGAAGGTTGAGAGCGGTCTGTACCAGACAGCGAGCGAAGTTGTCCGCGAGGCGTTGCGCCTTCTAAAGGAACGCGACCAGGCGCGGGAGCACCTGCGCGCCGACGTGAAGGCAGGTTTTGATCAGCTTGCGCGTGGCGAAGGTCGCGCCTACGACAACGCCTCAGGCCGGCAGCTCGGCGAACGGATCAAGTCCCGCGGTCGTGCGGCTCGTACCAAAAAGTCCTAGATGCCGTATCGGTTGTCCGCCCTCGCCGAGCGGGGACCTTGAGGAAATCTGGGTCTTCGTCGCAGAGGACGCAAGCCTCACGACAGCCGATAGACTCATTGACGCCATCATCGACCGATTCGAGCTGCTGGCCGAACAGCCCAGGATGGGTCGCCTGCGGCCGGAGTTCGGCGCGGACGTTCGATCATTCGCCGTCGAAAATCACGTGATCTACTACCGACACGATGGCGAGATTCTGATCGCCAGAGTTCTCCATGGCCGTCGCGACCAAGCCGCTGCTTGGTCCGAGTGACGCTTCACAACAAGGACATCAAGGACGCGAAGGCGACTGGACTGCAATCGACGATCGACGTCCTGATCCTCGCGAGCGAAGATGCGGACATCATCGTCAACGGCCAGCGCGCGTCGGTGGCCGGGCGCGGCCGTGGCGGCCAGGGCATCATGCCGGCCGAATTCGAGGGCGGCATCGGCCGCGACGGTGTCGACGCGATTCGCGCCGTTGTCGCCGGCGGCGGCACGCTGGTGACCGTCGGCGAGGCGTGTGCGCTCGCGTTCAGAGATCTCGATGCACCGGCCGCCGACGCGATGCGTGGCGTGGAGCGGACGAAATTCTTCCTCCCGAACTCGATCGTCCGGATTGCCGTCAATCCCGATACGCCGCTCGGGTTCGGCATGCCCGCCAACGCGGCGGCGATGTTCTCAAATGGCATCATCATGGACACGGTCGAGCCTGGCCGTCCCGACATCGAGCGCCGGGTCGTGGCGCGCTACCCCGACGACAACCTGCTGCTCAGCGGGTGGCTGATTGGCGGCGAGCGAATGGCGCGAAACCGTTCTACCGCGGCCAGAGCCACGGCACGTACAAGTTTCTGCTGAACGCGATCTTCTATCCCGAGGGCCAATCGTCGCAAATGTCGACCGCGTTCTGACGTGAGATGCGGCGGCGGGGACTCTAGGGAGCGCGCGATGAGACGAGAAATGCTGCGGAGTGTGCGGGTCGTCGTTTTCGTGGCGGCCGCGTGGACGATGCGGGCCGGGGCTGGCGCGGCACCCCTCGGACGCACGAGCCAGGCGGAGCCCGCATCCGCAGCGCGTCAGGCGCAGCCGGCGTCGGCAGCGCGCGAGCGTCTGCAGCGCGCCGTGCTGACGGACGTGGAAGGGCGGCAGACGCTCACGCAGCAGATGGTGGATTCGATCTTCAGCTTCGGGGAGCTGGGGTTCCAGGAAGTGGAGACGTCACGCTACCTGGTCGCATTGCTGAAGCGCGAAGGGTTCACCGTGGAAGAGGGCGTCGCCGGGATTCCCACGGCGTGGGTCGCGACGTGGGGATCCGGCAAGCCGGTCATCGCGCTCGGATCCGACATCGACGGAATCCCGCAGCGTCGCAGAAGCCCGGCGTCGCCTAT
>MNEX01000271.1 GCA_001917905.1 Acidobacteria bacterium 13_1_40CM_65_14 | reverse complement strand
AGAACGACGGCCGTGGCCATTTCAGCGATGTGACCGCGAAGGCCGGCGTCGCCGGCGGAAGTTGGCTTGCGAACCGAAGCTCGCGGGGAAATCGGACAGGCCCGCTTTCGCCGCTTCGCGGCTGTCGTCCGGTATCTCGACTGGCGGCAATCGGCGGAGGTCGAGTGCTTCAGCCTGACCGGTGTCCCCGATTACTGCAGCCCCAGGACCTACGATCTGCCGACCTCGTCTACGCTCTATCACAACAACGGCGACGGCACTTTCAGCGACGTGTCTGAACGCGCCGGTCTGCGCGAGGCGGTCGGCAACGGGCTCGGCGTCGTCGCGGGCGATTTCAACGGCGACGGCCGCGTCGATCTCTTCGTCGCCAACGACGGGACACCGAACCATCTGTGGCTGAATCAGGGAAACGGGCGATTTCGCGAGGCCGGGCTATTGGCGGGATGCGCGGTCGATGAAGACGGAAGACCCAAGGCTGGTATGGGCGTCCACGCAGCCGATACCGACGATGACGGCCGGTTGGATCTGCTCGTGGTCAACCTCGACGGCGAGTCGGACTCGTTCTACCGGAACCGCGGCGCGTTCTTCAGCGACGACACAGCGGCGGTCGGCTTGCGGACGGTGAGCCGGCCGTTCACCCGGTTCGGGATGGCGCTGCTCGATTTCGACAACGACGGCTACCTTGATCTGTACGAGGCGAACGGACGCGTGGGCCGCCAATCGGCGATGTTCTCCGACGACCCGTACGCCGAGCCGAACCTTCTGTTTCGCGGAGCCGCGGGGCCGCGCTTCGACGAGGCGAAGCCGCGCGGCGGCACGCGGACGCTGCTCGTCGGCACCAGCCGCGGCGCGGCATTCGGCGACGTCGACAATGATGGTGGCATCGACGTCGTCGTCGTGAACCGCGACGGCCGGCCGTACTTGTTGCACAACGTCGTGAAGGCGCGCGGACATTGGCTCCTCTTTCGCGTCGTTGATGCGCACGGCCGCGACGCGCTTGGCGCGGAGCTCACCATGTCGGTCGGATCGCGATCGATTCGCCGCGACGTGCGCGCGGCGTACAGCTATCTCGCGAGCAACGATCCGCGCGTCCACGTCGGGCTGGGGAAAGAAACCAGGGTCCGCGGGGTGACGGTGCGATGGCCGGACGGCGCGTACGAACGGTTCGGCGACTTCGCGGCGGACGAGATCGTCGTGCTGCACCCCAACGCGGCTGCCGCGTTGGGGACCCCGCGACGGCACCCCAACGCGGCTGCCGCGTTGGGGACCCCGCGTTGTCGCGGCCCGAAAATCGCGGTCGAAGGCTCGTTGTGAGTCGTACTCAATCAGCTGATACGGGCCGCTAGCAATGGATCGGTTCGAACCGAGGCGGTCGCTGCGGGACGGCCATCGCATGACGCTCTACAGCTGGGGGAATCCGCGCCACTTTCCTCGACTGCCGCCGCCGGCGCGCCGCTACTTCGACGTCGCGCCTGGGAACGACGTCACGCGCGTGATGGCCGAGTGCCACTGGCAACCGCGCCCCTGGGAGCACGTGACGCTGCTTGCGCTGCATGGCCTCAACGGGTCGAGCGACGCGCATTACATGCGCGGGCTCGCCGCGAAGGCCTTCGCACGCGGGATGAACGTCGTCCGTCTGAATCAGCGCAACTGCGGCGACACCGAGCAGCTGTCAGCCGGCCTGTTTCACTCGGGCCTGACCGCCGACGCCGCGCTCGTCCTCCACGAGCTGACCGAGGTCGACGGGATCCGCGCGATTGCCGTCGCCGGCTATTCGCTCGGCGGAAATCTCGCGCTGAAGCTCGCGGGCGAGTACGGCGCGCACGCGCCGCGGGCGCTCGTCGGCGTCGCCGCCGTGTCGCCGATCATCGAAATCAGCCAGTGCACGCGCGCGCTCGAGCGGCGCGAGAACGTGCTGTATCAGTGGAACTTCGTCAAGGATCTCAAGCGGCGGATGCGCCGGAAGGCGCGCTGTCATCCCGGCGCGTTCGATCTGTCGCGGTTGAGCGGGATCAGGACCGTCCGCGCGTTCGACGAAATGTACACCGCGCCGCACTTCGGTTTTCGCGACGCCGAGGATTACTACCACCGCGCCAGCGCCATGCGCGTCGTCGATCGCGTTCGCGTCCCCGCGCTGATCATCGCGTCCGAGGACGACCCGTTCGTCCCGTCGCGGCCGTTCCACGATCCGAAGATCACACGCAACCCGCACATCGATCTCCGCCTCTGCGCGCACGGCGGTCATTGCGGCTTCGTCGGTGAGAAGACATCGTCAGACGACGACGGGTACTGGGCGGAGAATCAGATCGTCGCTTTTGTGGAACGACATGCGACGCCGGAAATTGCAGATTTCAGATTGCAGATTTCAGATTGAGTCGCCGGACATTACGTACGTCGACAGCGATCGTCATGGGCGCGGACCGGCCTCGCGTCGGCGCGCCTATGAGCCGTCCGTCGACAAGCGGCAGCTCACAACACGCCGCGTGTTGGTCGGGCGGCGAATCGCGCGCCAGAGCGAGGTCGGTCTGCGCCGGTCAGTGGACGCTCGGCTAAAGCCTTCGCGCTACGACGTCGCAGACCACGGGCCCGGCTGAAGCCGGAGACTACGTACGTTGGGGCTGGGAGATCCCGAGGCGGTCCATCAGCAGGCGCGCGAATTCCGGGCCTTTGCCTTCTTCCTCGTGCTTGAAATAGACGAAGACGTCGCGCGATGACTCGGTGGCGCGCGCGATCGTGTCGCCCCAGCGCGCGATGTCATCGGGCGTATAGCCTTCGTCGCGCAGGCGGAAGTACGCGTAGTCGGCGGTGATCCGAACCGGCGTCGACATCTTCTCACTGTCGGCCACGCAGAGCGCGAGGTTGCGGGCGGCGAGCCGCGAGTAGATCTCTTCGTCCAGCCACGACTCGTGACGGAACTCGAACGCCGCGCACACCTTCGGCGGCAGCTCGGTGAGAAAGGCGTCGAAGGTCGCGACATCTTTTTTGAGGTTCGGCGGCAGCTGGAACAGCAGCGCACCAAGCTTGTCGCCGAGCGTGCCGGCCACCTGGCAGAATCCGCTGACGAGCGACCCGACGTTCTTCAAACGGTTGTCGTGCGTGATGCGGCGCGGCGCCTTCAGCGTCAGCTTGTACGGCGACGGCGTCTGCGCGGCCCAGCCGCCGACGAGCTTCTCGTTCGGCATCCGATAGAAGGTGAAGTTGATCTCGACCGTCGGAAAACGCGCGGCGTAGTACGGCAGCATCTTCGCCGCGGGCAGATCGCTCGGATAGAAGCTGCCCTTCCACTCCGGATAGTTGTAGCCCGACGTACCAATCCAGATCATAGGTAAACTAGATCATATGCGCGTTCATTCCGTTTTCATTCTTGCGATCATCGCCTCCGCGTGCGGCGGCAAGTCGACCGAACGCACCTACACGCTGCAGGGACAAGTGCTGTCGATCGCCGCGCCGCAGAAGCAGATCACCGTCAAGCACGAAGAGATCAAAGGCCTGATGCCGGCCATGACGATGCCGTACAACGTTCGCGACGAGAAGCAGCTGAGCGGTCTCACGCCCGGCGACTTGATCAACGCGACGCTCATCGTCGAGTCCAACGACGCGTATCTCGAAACGATCGAAAAGGTCGGACAGGCGCCCCTCGAGAAGCCGCCGGTCGACACGGCGACCGCGCCGGCTGCCCGATTGGGATTCGAGCTGCTGAAGCCGGGCGAGGAAGTGCCGGACGCGACGTTTGTCGATCAGGACGGCAAGAGACGATCGTTCAGCTCGTTTCACGGATCGCCGGTCGTCATGACCTTCATCTACACACGCTGCCCCCTGCCGACCTTCTGTCCGCTGATGGACCGCCAATTCGCGACGATGCAGAAGCCGCTGAAGGAGGACCCCGCTCTGACCAAGGTGCATCTGGTCACGGTCAGCTTCGATCCGAAGACCGACACCCCGCCGGTGCTGAAGAAACATGCGAAGACGCTGAACGCCGACTTGTCGCGGTGGACGTTCCTGACCGGTGACCGAGACGACGTCGATCAGTTCGCCATGCGCTTCGGCGTCTCCATCGCGCGCGCCATGAACGATCCGCGCGACATCACGCACAACCTGCGCACTGTCATCATCGATGGCGACGGCAAGCTGGTGAAGGTCTACACCGGCAACGACTGGTCGCCCGAACAGATCCTCAACGATCTCAAATCCGTTGTCAGAGCCGATTGATTTCACGCCGCGCGAGCGGCGGCTCATCGCGCGCCTGCGCACACCGCTCGCCGTGCAGCGGTATCTCAACCGCCTGCCGTACAACCAGGAGCCCCACGGACGGGCGACGCAGCGCACCTTTCGCGGCGTCGTGCGCCACGGCTGCGCGCACTGCCTGGAAGCGGTCCTCTTCGCCGCGGTCGTCCTCGAGCAGCACGGCTATCCGCCGCTCGTCCTCAGCTTCGAATCGATCGACGAGCTCGATCACGTCGTCTTCCTGTATCGCCAGCGCGGCCGATGGGGATCGATCGCGCGATCGCGCGACCCGGGGCTGCACGGCCGCAAGCCGGTGTTCGCCACGCCCCGCGCGCTCGCGCTCAGTTACGTCGATCCGTACGTCGATTTCACCGGGCGCGTCACCGGCTACGCCGTCGTCGATCTGCGGACTCTCGGCGACTACGACTGGCGCACGGCGGACGGGAACGTCTGGAAGGTCGAGCGGATGCTGCTCGACTATCCGCATCGGACGATTCAATCGTCCGACAAGCGGGTTGATGCGCTACGCAAACGATATCGCGCGTTCAGGAGGAAGTTTCCGGGTCGCAAACCGGTGGACTATTACAAGGGGCGGGAGCGCTGGGCCGAATTGCCGTCCGAGTTCAGCTAGTTTAAGCTCTTTACGATCATCGTGTTCACGTCGACCACGTTCATCATCGGCCTCATCGCCATCATCTTCGCGGTCGACATCGTCGCCCGCTGGTGGCGCGAAAACGAGTGGAAGCGCCGCTGGCGCAACCGCGACGACGATGACCAATAGCGTCTCTTCGTTGAAACAGTGCCGAGACGACGTGGAACGCAAAGACCGCGAAGACCGCAAAGAAAGAGTTTCACTGCGGTTTTCTTTGCGCTCTTTGCGCCCTTTGCGTTCATCGTACGCGGCGAGCGTTACTGAACCTGGCGAGACGGCCGCTAATCGAGATCGAAATCGCGCACCGGTTTGGTGACCGGCTCCTCGCGCGCCTGACGCAGCGCCTCGTCGAACCGCCTGGACAGCGCATCGCCGCGGGTCTTCTCGTGATCGACCGACTGCTGAAAGATCGCCTCGCGCCGCGCGGCTTCCTCCGCGAGAATCCGCTGCGCTTCGGTCAGCTCCGGCTTGTTGCCGCGGTCCGGTTCCTTGTGCGACACGATGCGACCGAGATTCGTGTCGAACACGAGCGTCGCCTGGCAGCACGGGCACGTCACTTCGACTTCGGATTTCAGCTTGGCCATGTTCAATTCTCTCGCAGGGTACTTTGTTCACGCGCGTGGGGCCCACCCCACGCGTCGGGCTCAAGGCTGCCCCCGCTCGCAGACGCGCTCGCACGGTGGTGCTCGCGTGTATCCAGGATAGAGCGTCGCAGCGGGCGGCCCACTATCGTTTTCCGCCCAGCATGCCGGCGAGCCCGCTGGCCTCGAACTGCTTCTTCAACTCGATCGGCTGGCCGTCGGGCAGCCTCGCCGACAAGCGCAGATCGACGATCTGCATGCGACGAAAATTGAACCGCTGTCCGAACCCTGCGACAAACGCATCGAGCGGCACTTGAAAGCGCCCGCCTGCCGGGATCGATTTCGTCGTCACGCGGTAATGCGTGTTCAACCAGATCTCGACGTTGGTCCACTCGCGCGACGAGCGGTTGTCGACCGTCAGCAGATTGCCCTCGAGCGTCAACGGGTCCTGCGGCGGCTTCGAGCACGCGGCGACCACTGCCATCGCCGCAATCGCGACGCCCACGAACAACACGCGCATCACCACGGACTATCATAGCGTAGTGGTTGTGACTCACGCCCACACGCCGCGTCCGACGCTTCGCATCGCCACTTACAACATTCATCGCTGCCGCGGCCTCGACGGCCGCACGCGTCCCGATCGCACGGCGGCCGTCCTGCGCGCAATCGACGCCGACGTCATCGCGCTGCAGGAAGTCGTCGGCGCCGGACCGAACGACGGCGGTCACGCCGAGGAGATCGGGGCCGCGCTCGGCATGGGCTGGGTGATGGCGACGGCGCGACACCTGCGCGGGCACCAGTTCGGGAACGCGGTCCTCAGCCGGCTTCCAATCACGCATCACGTCGAGCACGACCTGTCCTGGAAGACGTGCGAGCCGCGCCGGCTGCAGCGTGTCGACATCGCGGCGCCCGGTTCCACGCTGCACATCTACAACGTGCATCTCGGCACGGCCATCCTCGAACGGCGCCATCAGGCGCAGCGCCTGGCCACGATCGTCAGCGATCGCCACGTCGGCGGGCCGAAGCTCGTGCTCGGCGACTTCAACGAATGGATGCGCGGCCTGGCGACCAAGATGCTCAGCGATCGATTGCACAGCGTGGACCTTCGCAATCATCTGCGCCGGCGCCGAACCTATCCAGGCCTCTTCCCCATCCTGCACCTCGATCACATCTACTACGCGGGCCGTGTGGAGATTGTCGGCATCGAGCTCCCACGCACACGTACCTCGCTGGTCGCTTCAGATCATCTTCCTCTGGTGGCTGATGTACGCCTCGGCTAGCGCCCGCATTTGGGTCACCGGCGCGAGCACCGGCATCGGCGCTGCGCTCGTGAAAACGTTGATCGCACGCGGCGCGCGCGTCGCCGTCACCGCCCGACGGCGTGATCTGCTGGAGCAGATCGCGAGAGATCACGGTGGACCTGACGGATCGCGCGTGCTGGTTGTCCCTGCCGACGTCACGGATCACGATGCCGTCGTCGCGGCCGCGCGGCAGATCGAAGCGGCGTGGGGCGGCATCGATCTCGCCATCTTCAACGCCGGCGGCGTCATCGAAGGCGATTTCATCGCGACGATGACGCTGAACTACTTCAGCGTGGTGTACGGGATCGAAGCGGTCCTGAACGGGATGCTCGCGCGCGGGCGCGGGCACATCGCGGCGGTGGCGAGCCTCGCCGGCTACCGTCCGGGTCCAGTGGCGACTGAGTACGGCGCGTCGAAAGCGGCGGTGATTTTTCTGATGGACGGTCTGCGGTTCACGCTCGAGCCGCGCGGCGTTCGCGTGACGGTCATCAACCCGGGATTCGTGCGCACGCCGCTGACGGATCGGCACACGTTCCACATGCCGTTTCTCGTCGAAGTGGACGATGCCGCGGAGAGGATTGTGCGGGGACTCGAGCGCGGGAAAAAGGAAATCCATTTTCCCGCGCCGATGTCGTGGGGGGCGAAGCTGCTGCGCGTGCTGCCGTATCCGGTGTACGCGCGGCTTATTCGGACTCTTCAGCCAACTCC
Source organism: Acidobacteria bacterium 13_1_40CM_65_14 (assembly GCA_001917905.1). Classification (GTDB taxonomy): domain Bacteria; phylum Acidobacteriota; class Vicinamibacteria; order Vicinamibacterales; family CAVVIG01; genus QHWF01. Next base: position 16,503 of record MNEX01000271.1, on the reverse strand, counting down.
AGCGAAAGCGGAACCGCCTCGATGATGCTCGGCGCCCTCCGCGTCGCGCGCTTCGCTTTGACGACGCGCGCTTCTTCGTAAATGCGCTTCGGCACGGCCTGGACGTCCCACGCGAGGCCGACCGCCTTCATCGCCCGAATGACGTACCAGGTCGGATCGAACTCCCACCAGTAGAAGCCGTTCCGCGCGGCGCGCTGATAGCGGTGGTGGTTGTTGTGCCACCCTTCGCCGACCGCAAAGAACGCGGTGAACGGATTGTTTCGCGACTCGTCGACCGTTTCGAATCGCCGCGACCCGAACATGTGATTGACCGTGTTGATCGCGAACGTCGCGTGCGCGAGCGTCATGGTCGGCAGACAGAATCCCCAGATGAGCAGCGGGAATCCGCCCAGCGCGAACATCGCGATCGCCAGCGCCAGCGGCGGCAGGAAGAAATACTTTTCGATGAACGCGATTTCGGGCACCCTCGAGAAATCGCGGATGACCGGATTGGTCGGCTCGAGCGTGTCGTTCCTCGTGTCGTTCAGGAACCAGCCGATGTGCGCGTAGTACACGCCGCTGACCATCGGGCTGTGCGGATCGCCGTCGCGGTCGGCGTACTTGTGGTGATTCACGTGATGGCCGGCCCACCAGATCGGGCCCTTCTGCATCGCCGACGTCCCGATCCACACCCAGACGAATCGCGCGACGCGATGCATCTTGAACGCGCGATGCGCGAAGTAGCGGTGAAACGCCAGCGTGAGACCGATGGCGCGGAGGAAGTGCGACGCGGCCCAGACAGCCACGAACGCCCAGCGGAACGGCACCGCGAAGACGAGCAGCGCGGACACCTGGACCGTCCAGAAGATGATGATTTGCAGAAGATTCGGCAGCACGATGATTTAGATCTCTCGGAGCGCTCGGGCGACTGGAATTCGGGCCGCGCGAATTGCGGGGAGCAGGCCGCCGACCGCTCCCATCACTGCGGAAAAAAGCATACCGCCGGCCAGCAGGGCCGGCGTGATCCGGAACTTGAACGCCACTTCGCTGAAGCTCGTGAAGTTCGTCGTGCCGGTCGACAAGCCGTGTACCGGTAATGCCAGAATACAGCCAAGCACACCGCCGACGAGCGCCAGCGCGACCGATTCGGCGAGAAACGCCGTCACGATGCGAAACCGTGAGAAGCCGAGCGCTCGCAGCATGCCGATCTCGCGCGTGCGGTAGGCCACCGCCGCGTACATCGTGTTCATCGCACCGAACACCGCGCCAATCGACAAGATGAGCGTGACGAAGGTGCCGAAGACGCGGATGACCGTCGTCATCGCCTGCGATTGTTCCGCGTAGTAGTCCTGCTCGCGCGAGGGCTTCAGATACAGACGCGGGTCGGACTCGATCGCCGCCTTGAACGAATCGAACATCGACGCGTCCGCCAGCTTGACCGTCATCGATTGATAGCCGATGCGCTGGAACGCCGGCATCATCAGATCGACGTCGCCCCACAGCTCGGACTCGAACGCCGCATCGTCGGCCGTGAAGATGCCGACGATCGTCCAGGTGGCGTTGCCGAATTTCACGTCGCTGCCGAGCCCCAGTCCCTTGAAGCGCCCGACCGCCAGCCGGCCGACGTTGATCTCGCGCGTGCCTGGCGCGAACTGGCGGCCTTCGACGAACGTCATGGCGTCGCGAATCTGAAACGCCTTCGGGCCGACGCCGCGCACCGGCACGTTCGCGTTCTGATTGTCGGTCTGCCGCGGCAACGCGATGGCGACGACGAGCTCCGGCGACGCCAGGGGCCGATTGTCGGCGCCGCGCGCCACCTGCGGCAGGGTCTCGATCAGGGGTACGTCGGAACGCAGCAGCCCGCTCACCGTTTCGGCGGTCGCGCCCTTCCGCAAGATGATCGAGTTCTGCGGCGACCCGCTCGCTACGAGCGTCGCCCGGAATCCCTGCGCGATCGCCAGCGTCATCACGAACACCGCGACGACCATCGCGATGCCGCCGGCGGTCATCGCCGCCGTGCCCTTCCGTACGATCATCGACCGCAGATTGTAGCTCCCGATGAGACCCATTACGCGACTCTCCGCAGCGCGTCGACGATCTTCAGCCGCGACGCCATCGTCGCCGGAATGAGTCCGGCGAAGATGCCGATGCCCGCGCTGAGCAGCAGCGCCATCACCGCGTTCGCGTTGTTGACGCCGAAGACCGGAATGAACGCGCCCGCCTGCATCAAATCGGGAGTGACGATGAGGCGCGCGAGGCTGACGCCGATGATGCCCCCGACGATCGCCATCATCAGCCCTTCGCCGGCAACGAGCAGAAAAATGGTACTCGACGGAAACCCGAGCGTCCGCATCACCGCGATCTCGGTCGTCCGCTCCCGCACCGACATCGCCATCGTGTTGCCCGCCACGAACAGCGTGGTGATGACGACCGCGAGCGCGATGCTGCCGAGCAGCAGGTTCAGGTTGCCGAACATCGAGACGAACGTGGCCTGAAACTGCTTCTCGGTGTCGGTCTTCGTCTCATTCGGAGAGTTCGCAAACTTCTCATCGATCGCGGTCGCCACCTGCGTCGCCTGGTCGGGGTTCGAGATTTGCGCGACGAACCAGCCGACCTGGCCCGGTTGAATCGATCGCTCGTCCGCGTACTTCCAATGGAAGAACATCGACTGGTTGTCGACCGCGGCGCCGCCGCTCTTGTAGAGGCCGCGGACGTTGAAGTCGAAGTCGCGCGTCCCGTAGATCGGAATGCCGACCTGCAGAGTGATCTTGTCGCCGACCTTGAAGCCATACCGCTTCGCCAGGCCATCGCCGACGATGCAGCCGGTGCGATCGTCGAGGAAGGCTTTTCGATCCTCGGGCGTCAGCTCGATCTCCGGATACATGCGGAGATAGCTGTCGGGCTCGATGGCGAACTGCGCGAAGAAGTACTGCGGATCCTTGTAGACGCCGCCGAACCAGTTCGCCCACGTGAGGTCCTGGACGCCTGGGGTGCTCTTGATGCCTTCGGCGTGACTGGTCGGCATCGAGAAGAACAGCGACGTCGAGCGCAGCGTCACGATGCGGGTCGACGAGCTCGCTTCGGTCGCGGCGTTGAAACCGTCGAGCACGGCGCGCAGCGACGCGAAGAGAAAGACCGCGATCGCCACGCTCATGACGGTCAGCAGCGTCCGCCGCTTGCTGCGCCTGGCGCCCTTGAGGACGAGTCCGATGAACTTCATAACTTTTCCGCACTGGCGGCGGGGCCCCACGGGCACCCCAACGCGGCTGGCGCGTTGGGGACGCCGCCGGGTCGCCGCGAGCTGTCGCTGACGCCGCAGGCGCTTCTACCCTCCAACCGCGGCGGGCGTTTGTTCAACCAACGTACCCTTTTCCAAATGCAGGACCCGCGTGGCGCGCTCGGCGGCGTGCGGGTCGTGCGTCACCATGACGATTGTCTTCTTGTACTCCTTGTTCAGCCGCTGGAGCAGCGTCAGCACTTCGCCCGCCGATTTCGCGTCGAGGTCGCCGGTCGGCTCGTCGGCGAGCAGCAGCCTCGGATCGGTCACGATCGCGCGCGCGATGGCGACGCGCTGCTCCTGCCCGCCTGACAGCTGACGCGGGTAGTGCTTCTCGCGATCGCTGAGGGCGACGATGCCGAGCGCGGTCATCACGTGATCGCGGCGCTGCGTCTTCGAAAGATTCGTGAGCAGCAGCGGCAGCTCGACGTTCTCGAACGCGGTCAGCACCGGAATCAAGTTGTACAGCTGGAAGATGAAGCCGACATTCCGCGCGCGCCACCCGGCGAGGGCGCGCTCCGACAGGCTGCTCGTCTCGGTATCGCCGACGCGGATCGACCCGCGCGTCGGCCGGTCGATGCCGGCCAGCAGGTTCAGCAGCGTCGACTTGCCCGACCCCGACGGTCCCATCAGCCCGAGATACTCACCCTCCGGGACATCAATCGACACGCGATCGAGCACGGGGATTTCGATGGCGTCGCGTTTGTAGGTCTTGGTGACGTCTCGCAACTCGATCAGTGCCATGTCACTTTCCCTTGACCCGAACCAGCGCCCGATCGGTGAGTCCGGCCGGCGGATTGAGAATCAGCGTCTCGCCGGGCACGACGCCGCTCTTGACTTCGACCTGATCGATCCGCTCCTGACCGACCGTCACCGTCCGGCGCGATGCGGTGTTGCCGGTCACCACCCACACGGTCGATTGGCCGTTCTGGTCCACGACCGCGCGCTTCGGCACCAGCACCACCGGCGTCACAGATTGTCTCGAGCCCGACTTCAGCCCGACTTCAGCCTGACTTGAGCCTGACTTCTGCGCGACTTCGTGGGGCTCTTGAAAAGTGACACTGGCTGTCATCTCCGGTTTCACATGGGCGTCCGCGTCGAGAATACTGACCCGGACTTCGACGATCGCCTTGGCACGATCTGCCGACGGGAAGATCTGGCGCAGCCGGCCTTTGTAAGTTTGATCCTGATAGGCCTGTAATTTCACCTCGGCCGGCATGGCTCCGGTCAATTTCGCGACGCTGTTCTCGCTGACCTCGGTCTGCACTTCCAGCTCGCGGAGATCCGCAATCGTCGCAATCGCCCCGCCTTCGCGCGCCGACTGCCCCGCGACGCCGAACGGCGACACCGTTTCGCCGACCTCCGCGCGCTTCTTGATGACGACGCCCTCAAACGGCGCGCGGACGTTCGTGTTCTCGAGCGCTTCTTCGGTGACCCTCACGCGCGCGCGCGCGGACGCGATGGCCGCCTCGGCTGACCTCACCCGCGCCGCCGACACCGCTGCCGCCGATTCCGCGCCCGTGAGCGCCTGCGTCGTCGTGATGCCGTCTCTCATCAGCGCGCGCTGCCGATCGACATTGCGCACGTCTTCCTCGCGCGCGGCGACGGCCTGCGCGAGCTGCGCGTCGGCCTCGGCGACCGCGCGCCGCGACGCCTCCAGCTGCGCCTCGATGTCCGCGTGCTCGAGTTGCGCGATGACGTCGCCCTTGCGCACGCGTGTGCCCTCTTCGAATGTCAACGACGCGATCCGTCCTCCGGTTTTCACGCCGACGTCGCTGCTGTGCCGCGCGACGACATAGCCGCTGGCCACCAGCACGGGCAACGCCGTCGATCCGCCGGGCGACGCGACGATCTGCGTCGCGCGCGCGACGTCGACCTCGGGCGCGCGGCGCTCGGCGACGTAGGCGCGAGCCGACGGATAGACAGCGGCGCCCGCCGCGCCGAGCGCGACGAGGATCGCCCACGGCAGCCAGCGCCGCCGCGGCGGCGCGTTGCGGTCGATGCGCAGGCGCGACAGATCGCCGATCGGTGAATCTGAATGAATTGTCACGGGTACAAAGAAAACGCAGGGCCGAGCCCTGCGCAATATTCTAACGGCGAACGCCGTCTCTTCCCCGGCGAACGGCGCGAGGGCCGCGATGGAGGGCTATCCCTCCTCCTCGAATTCCTCTTCCTCGGGCGGACCCACGCGGGTCGACGGACGCAGCGCCTCGCGGTAGTCGAAGAGCGGCAAGTCGCGCACGTGGAGCGACAGCGTGCAGGCCGGTGATTTTTCGTCGACAACAACCGTGACCGGGCTGCCTTCGACGCCCTCGCGAAACGTGATGCGGCATCCACAGGCGAGCCGCGCGTGCGTGAACCCTTTCAACATCGCCCCCGAATCATATCACTAGTGGCGCGTCCCCTCGATTCACCAACAGTCTATACGGTCCGCTACAGCAGCGACTTGATCGCGTTCTCGAAATCGGGCTTTGACCCCAGCCCGACGTGCTTCATGCAGACCTTCCCGGCGCGTGAGATGACGACCGTGACCGGCACGCCAAACATCGGCCCGAACGCGTCCTGCACGTCATCGTGATCGAGGCCCTGCAGCACCGTGTAATTCATCTTGTACTGCGCGACGAATGGCTTCAGCTTGTCGAGCGTGTCGTCGATGGACACACCGACGACCTCCAGGCCGTCCTTGCCGTACTTCTTCTGGAACTCGATGAACCACGGAATCTCGATCTTGCAGGGGCCGCACCAGGTCGCCCAGAAGTCGAGCAGGATAACCTTGCCCTTGTAGCTCGCGAGGCTCACGTCCCGGTTATTCGTGTCTTTCAGCGTGAAGTTCAGGTTCGCGGGCTTCGCGTTCGCGGGGCACGCCTGGCCATTGCCTCCGGCGGCTTCGATGTCGGCGTGCACGTCATCGAACAACGGCAGTGGCACCGGGAGCGTCAACAGGGCCAGCGCCAGCGCGCTCAGCATCGCCACGATCCATCGAGCTCGCATCATCAACTCCTAGCCCCTGGCCCTCAGAGGATGTGAAGAAATCACGTCAACGCAAAGGCCGCTAAGACCGCAAAGGAAGAATCTTTCGAAAAGATGCTTTGCGCGCTTTGCGATCTTTGCGTTCAACGTGATTCTTTCACAAGCTCCTCAGCCCTACCTCGTATTCTACCGGAGCGACGCCTGAACGAACGACGCCATCTGTTCCACTTCACGCTTGGGCTCGCGCGAGATGAGCACGAAGGTGCGGTTGCCCACACACCAGATTGCGGCCTGATGCCCGAGCACCTCGACGAGCTCGCGCGAACGCGAGGCGTTGGGCAGCATGTACAGCGACACGGGACGGCCCTGATGCCGGTACATGATGTGGGCGATCTTGCCTTCACCGTAGAGACACGGCCGCGCACCGACCAACTCGAGCCCGGCGCGCGCCGGCTCGTCGGGCAGATGCATCTGCCAACCGAAGCCCGAGATCATCGAGCTCTCGACGGCAGTCGCCCCCTCGTGCGTGTCGAGCACGCGATTCATCGCGAAGCATTTCACGTGATCGGCGGTCAGCTCGGCGGCCATGACCCGCGCCGACTTGTCGGTGATCTGATACACGAACGCGCCGCCGACGACGAGCACGAGCGACGCAGCGAGCGCGAACGGCGCGAGACGCGCGCGCCACGTCACTGCGGTGGCTCCGCTGACGCGCGGATCTGCGCCGGCGCCCGCCGGACGGCGTCGCGCAACATCATTTACGTCTACGTCGCGCGAAGGCTTGAGCCGAGCGACGCCGCGGCATTTCGCGCGCAGCGACTCGGGCGCGCAGGTCGCGGTGAACGCGGTCTTGCGCGCGTGAATGAGCGTGCGCACCGCCTGTTCGGCCGCGACGCGCGAGTGACACGGCGCGCAGACGCGCACGTGCTCGGCGACGAGGTCGCGATCGGCGGCAGGCAGCTCGCCGTCGACGTACGGCGTCACGAGTGGATCGATGAAGGTACAGTTAGGCATTGACTGGTCGCAAGTGATGCAGCTGTTCGTACAAGAGATGACGGCCGCGCGAGATGCGCGACATCACGGTGCCGACGGGAATGTCGAGCATCCGCGCGATTTCGGCGTAGGAAAACTCTTCCACGTCGCGTAACCAGACCGCCTGGCGGAAGGCGTCCGGCAGGGCGTTGATGGCCGCCTGCAGCTCGGGGGCGAGTGTGTCACGCAGCAGCAGTGACTCGGGCGTTTCCGGCGCTGGAGACGATGTCGCGCCGGGAAAGGCAGCGACCTCGGCAGCGCGTTCGACCGCCTCGCTGTCGATCACGACGCTATCACGCGCACGGTCGCGCACACGATTGCGGGCAGTGTTGTGGAGAATCGTGAACAACCAGGCCCTCAGATTGGTCCCCGGCTCGAACTGATCGGCCGCGCGAAACGCTTTCAGATAGGTCTCCTGCACGAGGTCTTCGGCGTCGGCCGGCACGCGCGTCAGCCTCAGGGCGGTGCGGTACAGGCTGTCGAGAGAGGCCAACGCCTCCACCTCGAACGAGGCCGACACAGCATCTAAACCCTCACGCGACGGCATTTATTCCAGCCTTCACGCGGCTTCGGCCGCGCTTCGGCTGGCAAGCCCCTCGGCCAGGTCAGGCGAAGGCTGTCCGCCGAAGCGTGCGGTCGTTCACCACGCGTAGGCGGACAGTATACCTGTCTCCGAAATGAGTCAGGCCGCGCGCCGTCGAGAGGACAAACGCTGCAGAAAACGGCTGAATAGCCGAGCACAACGTTTGCAGGCCGTTGGCGTCAACAGTAAGATCGCCGCAGCTTTCCACGGTCGATATCGTCCTTCCGAGGTGCTTATGCGCACGCGCGTGTCGCTGTCCCCCGCATCCCTTGCCGTCGCGGCCCTGCTCGCTCTCGTGGTCGCGGGCACCGCGTCCGCGCAGACCTCCATGTTCCCGTACTTCGGCAAGAACAACGTCCATTACGATCGGTTCGACTGGCACATCTATACGACCGATCACTTCGAGATCTATTACTACCCAGACATCGAGAAGCATCTCGAGCGGCTCGCGAGCTACGCCGAGAGCGCGTATTCGCAAATCAGTGCGGACCTCAAACACGATCTCTCCTTCAAGATCCCGCTGGTCCTCTTCAAGACGCACAGCGAGTTCGAGCAGCAGAACGTGATTCCGGGCGCGGCCGAGGAAGGCGTCGCGGCGTTCGCCGAGCCGATCCGGCAGCGGATGGTCCTGCCGATCGACGAGCCCTCCGATCAGCTGTACGGGCTCATCGTCCACGAGCTGACGCATCAGTTCGAGTTCGACATCATCCCGCAGTCGCTCATCCGACGCAGCGTGCCGTTGTGGGTGAATGAAGGCTTGTCGGAGTACGAGCGCGGGCAGTGGACGCCGATGGATCTGATGATGGTGCGCGACGCGGCCGTGTCCGACACCGTGCCGAAGATGAGCGAGACCGAAGGCTACGGCAACGGCAACAGTCCGCGCCTCGTGCCGTACAACCTCGGGCACGCCGTGTTCGAGTTCATCGAAGCGAAGTTCGGCAAGGAAGGCATCCGCCAGTTCATGTTCGCGCTGAGGAAAAGCGTGATCGGCGGCGGCGAGGACGCCTACGAAGAAGCCTTGCGAATGAAAAAAGACGAGTTCGACCAGGCCTTCGACCGCTATTTGAAGGATCGGTTCAAGCCGTTCCGCGACAAGGAGCGGCCGGCGGACTACGGCCGTGACCTGGCGCCGAACAAAGAGAAGACCGAATTCGCGGAAGCCCTGTCGATCGCGCCGTCGCCCTCGGGCGATTTGATTGCCGCGGTCACCGTCAACCGGAAGGACCGCGAGTACGACATCGTGCTCATCTCGTCGAAGGACGGCTCGATCGTCCGTAACCTGACGAAGGGCTTCGACAAGGACATGGGATTCGACCACCTGGTCCTCAACGGTGAGCGGTTCGAGATGCCTTGGATCTCGTGGTCGCCGCGGGGCGATCGCATCGCGTACTTTGTCCGCACCGAGAAGGAACGGTCGCTGATCATTCAGAACGTGCTCACGCGGCAGATCGAGCAGCGCACGGCGATGAAGACCGTGGACGAGCCGGAGTCGCCGGCCTTCTCGCCCGACGGCAAGACCATCGCGTTCGCGGCGCTGCGCGGCGGCATCGGCGACATCTACACGGTGAATCTCGACAACGGCGAGGTCGCCAATCTCACCGACGACAGCTTCCACGACTCCGCCCCGGTCTACTCGCCGGACGGGAAGTACATCCTGTACAACGCGCGCGTGAGCGGCAATCAGAAATTGTTCCGGATCGATCTGGACACGAAGAAGAAGACGCAGATCACCTTCGGCACGCAGGACGAGACCGCCGCGCAATTCCTCGACGACCACACGGTGGTGTTCTCCTCGACGGCGACCGATCCGACGGTGCCGCTCGAGCCCGAAGTGGCGAAGAACGGCAACATCTACAACATCTGGACGCTCGATCTGAAGACGGGCGAGCTGCGCCAGTACACCGACGCGCTCGGCGGCAACTGGTCGGCCGTCGTGCTGAACGAGGGCAAGACGAACAAGATCGCGTTCATCAGCTACTACAAGGGCGATTACGGCATCCACACGCTCGAGCGGAAAGAGCCGCTCCATACGGCGGCGACCGCCGACTTCGGCGCGCCCGGACAGATCATCGACTTCCAGGCACCGCTGCAGCACACGCTCGTGAAGGAGAACGTCCGGCGGAAGGGCGCGTTCGAGAAGATGTTCATCGAAGGCCGGCCGCCGATCAACGTCGGCGTCACGAGCAACGGCGATCTGTTCGGCGGATCGCAGGTCAGCTTCGGCGACGTGCTCGGCGACAAGCAGATCAACTTGTTCGCCGCCTCGATCTCGCAGTACCGCACGCTGTCGCTGTCCTACGTCAACCTCGGGCGCCGCTTCCAGTGGGCGCTGCAGGGCTACTCGCAGACGCAGTTCTTCTACGGCTCGCTCGGCGGCGTCTTCTACGATCCGTCGTACTCGCCGTTCATCAGCCGCGATCTGTCGATTGCGACGCGGACGATCCGCGGCGGGAGCATCTTCGGCATCTACCCCATCAACCGCTATCGCCGCTTCGAGATCTCGGGGGGCGTCGTCCAGTTGAACGAGGAATACAACGACCCGTCGCTGCAGGACCTCGCGAACCAGTATCAGAACAACACGTACGGGCAGGCGGTCTTCCGCAACGGCACGCTCGTCCCGCTCGGCGCAGCGTTCGTTCAGGAGACGACTGTCTTCCGCGAGTTCGGACCGCTGGCGGGCAACACGATGCGCCTGGCGTACGACGTGTCGCCGAAAATCGGCACGACGCTGTCGCGCCAGACCTTCGACGTCGACGTGCGGCACTATCTCCGCCTCGGCGGATCGGGGCTGCTCGCGACGCGCTTCCGCGGCTTCAAGAGCTTCGGCGACTTCCCCGACTTCCTGTACTTCGGCGGCAACTCCGAGCTGCGCGGCTACGACTATCTGCAGTTCGCGGGACAGAACACGGTCTTCGCGAACGCCGAGCTCCGCTTCCCGCTGATCGAAGCAGCACTGACGCCGATTGGCGTCATCGGCGGCATCCGCGGGGTCTTTTTCGCCGGCGTCGGCGGCGCGTGGTTCAACAACCAGACGGCCGCGAACCCGTGCACGGGCGAAACGACCGCGTACAAGTTCGCGACGAGCAACAGCGCGTCGTGCCAGATCGTCACCGGCGTCAAGACCGACGCGGCCGGCAATGTCGTCACGGTCGTCGATCCGGTGACCAACACGCGGCTGCCGGTGCTCAATTACGCGCAGCGCAATGTCTCGGGGTTCCGCCTGCAGGACGGCCGCGCCTCGTACGGGCTCGGGCTGGAGACCTTCGCGCTCGGCTTCCCGATTCACTTCGATTGGTCGTGGCGCACGCTGTTCAACAAGAGCTGGGAAGACGTGGTCTTCGGGTGCAACAGCATCGACGACCGCGGGGCGTGCGTCAGCGGCGCGACCGAATTCCGCAAGCCGCGCTTCGCGGTTTGGATTGGCTACGATTTCTGACGGACGTTCACCGCAGAGCACGCTGAGCACGCTTTTCTCTGCGAACTCCGCGCGTTCTGCGGTTGCGTTGGGATGATATTTTGGTTTGACAAAGCAAAATAAGGTACGGGATCATCACGTCCGCCATGTGCTCGACGCGTACCCGCGGATCTTCTTCGCGTGCCACACGCGCCACGTCCGCGACCCCGAAACCGGCCGCGACGTCAGCGCGCACCAGGCGAGCATCCTCGATCACCTCGACGAGGTCGACCCGATGTCGATGACCGACCTCGCCGGCCACATGGGGGTCACGATTGCGACCATGTCGCTCGCCATCGATCGGCTGGAGCACGAGGGCTACGTGCGCCGCGAGCGCGACGCGAAGGACGGCCGCCGCGTCCTGCTCCGCGTCACCGACGCCGGCCTGCGCGTGCGGGAGGCCAAATCGGTCCTCGATCCGGTGCGCGTCGAGCAGGTGCTCGCGCGCTTCTCCCCCGCCGAACGAGACCACGCGCTCCAAGGCCTCGGTCTCCTCGCGCGCGCGTCGACCCATCACATGAAAGCGAGCAAGGAGACCGGCATCCGCGGAAAAAAACGCCGCACGTCAAACCGTCGTACGTAGTGTCCGGCTTCAGCCGGACCTGTTTCGTCGTACGCCGGACCTGAAGGAGCTTGCGATGAAATGGCTTCTGATCGGACTCGCCGTCATCGTCGGACTCGTGGTGGTCGTCGCGATCGTCGGCTCACTGTTGCCGCGGGATCACAAGGCCAGCCGCACGCTGCGTGTGCGGCGGGCGCCTGCTGAAGTCTGGCCGGTCGTCACGCAAATCGCCGGCGCATCCTCGGTGCCCGTCGTGGTGGTCGAGAGCCAGCCGCCGTATCGCCTCGTCACGCGCGTCGCGGAGACCGAGAAGAACTTTGGCGGGACGTGGACGATCGCGATCGTCGCCGTGCCCGACCCTTCGACAGGCTCAGGGCGGGCGGCCAGCACGCTGACCCATCACGGAAGACGGGTGGGTCGCGAATCCGATCTTCCGCTTCATGTCCCGTCTCGTGATCGGGCATCACGCGACGATGGATGCGCTGCTCAAAGACGTTGCGAGGAAGTTCAACGAGGAGCCGGCGCTTTCGGGAGAGTAATTGGACCGATCGCAGTAGCGTTCTTGGAGCTCTCGCAGGAGGGTGCTTGAAGCTATCGCAGGAGGGTGCTTGGAGCTGTCGCCCCAGGGTGCGGAACCAGATCGGGATTCGCGCCGAGATCGCGACCATCGGTGCCGGCGCGCCTCCACGGACTGCTGGCGACGAGCCGGTAGCCGGCGAGCTGCTTGCGCACATCATCGACACTCGGAAACAGATTCCCGGACGGATACGCGGACGCTTTCCCGCCCGCGATGACGTTGCGCGTAATGGTCGCGCCCGGCAGGTAGGCGGCGATGCTGTCGTTGCCGATGCCGCGATCGCGGCCGATGATTCCATACTCGCCGTGGCTGGCGATATTGTTCGTCATCGTGAACCCTGACGTCACGCCGTGCGCGATCTTCACCAACCCGCCGGACGCGCGCTGGACGATCGTGTTGTGGTCGACGGTGATGTCGCGCGGCGCGTCGCTGAGCAGCAGAAAGTACCCGTCGCCGCCCCACGCCGCCTTGTCGATGCCGTCGAACACGTTGTCGCGGATCACGATCCGGTTGGTCTGCCGGCTCGAGTGGTTCGGATCGCTCCCAAGGAGCTGAATGCCTGCGGCCATGTCGCGCACGAGATTGCCGCGGAACTGCACCTCCTCGACCTGGCACCACGGGCAGCCGCCGTCCTGGTTCCGCACGGTGAACAGCACGGCATACCCCGTCTGCGCCTGCTGCCACGACCGCTCCATCACGTTGTGTTCGACGATCACGCCGCGCGCGTTTTTCAGCTCGAACAGATTTTTGATTTGCCACTTCGGCGCGCCCGGCTCGCGCCACGCGAGCGGTTTGCTGAGCAGGTTGTCGCGGACCACGATCTTCGTCGGCACGAGATCGGGAATCGCCGGGTCCCCGCCGCCGAACATGATGTTCTCGCCGGCCGCTTCCAGGTAGTTGTTCTGAATCGTGTAGTCGCCCGGTCCGTTCCAGCCCGCAATCGCCTGCGAATCGACGCCGATCGCCTTGATGTCGCTGATGTAACAGCCGGTGATCGCCGTCGACGACGAGTTGAGTGCGATGCCGCGGCGCTGGCCGCGTTCGGGATCGCCGTGGATGTACAGACGATCGAGGGCGAGGTGGGACGGCACGCGCTCGAGCGAGTGCTGTGCGCTCGATGCGTCGCCGAGCGCCACGATCGTCCCGGCGCCGTCGCGCGTCGCCTGGATCTCGACGAGCGCAATCCGCCAGCCGCGCGCGCCCGGCGCGGTCTGCAGCGCCGGCGATCCGTTCGGCGATCGCAGCTTCGCCAGATGTTCAGCCGCCGACGGCGTCATGCGTTCACCTTCGCGCGGCAGATCGGCGTCGCCCTCGGTCCGCACGGTGATCACGCGATCATCGTCACCGCGACGCGCGGGCAGGACGAAGCTGCCGAGGTAGCTGCCGTCGCGCGCGAGCAGAATCGTGTCGCCGGGCCTCGCGTTGTTCAACGCCGCCTGGAGATCGCCACCGGACGGCACACGAATCGTCGATCCAACCGGATCCCCGATGCCGGCAAGCGCAAGGACCACCACCATCGGCATCACGAATCGCATGCGCGTCAGTTGAGCAATCGCGATGCCGGGCTACACTGGTCGCGCGCCTCGTAGCGCAGGCCTTCAGAGCCTGCCATGCCGGCGCGCCGAGGCAGCCCTAAAGGGCTGCGCTACATATGGATCTCGTACCAAAACGCGCGGCGGAATCTGCCACCGAAATGGTTCAGGTGGTGTTGCCGAACGATGCCAACCCGCTGGGTTTCATTCTGGGCGGCACGGTGATGCACTTAATCGACATCGCGGGCGCGATTGCGTGTCATCGGCACACGCGGACGCTTCTCGTGACTGCCGCCGTCGATGGTCTGGAGTTTCTGCATCCGATCAAAGTCGGCGACCTGATCATCCTGAAGTCGCGCGTCACGTGCGTCTTCACGACGTCGCTCGAAGTCCGCGTCGAGGTGTATTCAGAGGAGACGCTGACAGGACGCCGCCAGCAGACGAGCCGGGCGTTTCTCACCTTCGTGGCGATCGATCGAGACGGGAATCGCGTGAAGGTGCCGCCGCTGCTGGTGGAGACCGAAGAGGAGCGGCGCGAGTGTGAGGCCGCTCACTTACGGAGAGCTGAACGTCTCAGAAGAAAATCGCAAGTCTGAAGTACGAAGTCTGAAGTCTGGCAGCCTCACGCGTCATCAGACTTCAAACTTCAGACTTCAAACTTACGAAGTACCGATCGCTCCAGATCGAGGAAATCGCAAGTCTGAAGTACGAAGTCTGAAGTCTGCACTGCCGGCTTCGCAGACTTCAGACTTCAGACTTCAGACTTCGAACTTACGAGACGTTCTTCAGACGAAGTACGGATCGTTCGAGGTCAATCGCCACGCGGTACTTGCTCAAGAACTTGTGTCCGACAATTCCCCCGAGCTGGAACCCGAGCAGCGCGCTCGGCGCATCCAGATTCAGCACGACGACCGGGAAATTCCGGTACTGAATCTGTTCGAACGCGAGATCCACGCCGGGCATCAGGAACGCATCGTCGTCCCACCCCGAGGTGCCGTAGACCTTCAGCGCGATGCGGCGTCCGGTCTGCGGTTTGTTGAGCGCTGTTGCGGTCGCCTGGCTGATCGAGATGACTTCGCCGCCCGTGTCGACGACGAAGTTCGCTTTGTGGTCGCTGTCGACGGTGCCTTTCACGGTCGCGAGACGATACAGCCGCAGCGGCAGCTCGAAGTCCTTCGGCTCGTCCGGGAGGTGCTTGCCAAACGTGAGCTTGTGCATCTTGTAGTCGATGACCATCGAGTAGCCGAGCGCGAGCGGCGACAGACTTTCGGTCTCTTTCACCGGAATGTCGCGCAGCGGCGGATTCTTGATCAGGCACGGGATGTTGCGCACTTTCAACGAGCCAATCTCGAGTGAATCGATGCGCGCCAGCTGCAACCCACGGAGGCCGATGCGTCCGACGCCGGCGCTCAGCGTGTAGGTGATCGGCTGGATGCCCAGATGCTGCGCGGTGGTCCGCGTGATGACCGTATTCTCCGATCCCGTATCGACGACGAAGTCCTGCGCCGACGCGTCGTTGACCTTCGCGCGCACGACGACCTTCTCGTTCAGGAGGCGGAAGTCCATGGTGTAGAGCCGATCGTCGGAGCCGGGCTCGGTCTCAAATGGCACCTTCTGGCCGAACGAGCGCAGGAAGCGGATTTCCGCGCGCGACCAGTCAGCCTTCTCGCTGTGATCCTTGTTCGGCAGCAGGTTGACGTAGTTCGAGTACGCCGCCGCGGCTTCCTCGTACTTGTGCATCCGCTCGAAGATCGTGCCGACCGTGTGGTGAATTTCGAGGTCGCGCGGCGAGAGCTTCAACGCCGCCTGCGCCTCGTTCATCGCATCGGTGAGCCGGCTGCGGGCCGCCATCGATCGCGCCATCCCATGATGGCCGCGCGCGAGGTCCGGCACTTTCGCGAGCGCGTCGCGGTATCTCGTCTCCGCTTCGTCGAAGAGACCCGACGCCCATAACGCGTCGCCATACAGCGACATGGCATCCGGGCCGGTCGGATCGGCCTTCACCAGCTTCTCCGCCTCGTGCCGCGCGAGGTCGAACTCGGCGACGCGAAGGGCTGACGAGATGACGCCAATCCGCGCGCCGCGCGTGTTGTCGGGCGGCGCCGTCCTCAGCGCGTTCTTGTACGCGTCGAGCGCATCGAGATACCGCCCTTCGGAGTACAAAAGGTTGCCAAGCTGGAGTTGAACTTCAGACGCCTGCGAGGACGGCGTCGTGTCCGCACTGATGACGAGGGTTGCCGCGGCGACGAGGGCTGACACGGCAACCGCACGGAAGACACTGTTCATGGATCCCCCAGCTCTTCAAGAATCGGACCGCGGGTGAACGCGCGCGTGGACCGGATCTTAACCGGCGAACAGCTCTCGAAACGCGAAAATTGTTTCAGTGTGTGTATTGCTCGATGGAGACCCCGTCGTACATCTCATCGACGCGAAGGATCTGCGTGTCCCGGCTGTAGCTACCAAGTTCGTAATCCTCGCTCATGATCAACGCCTTGATCGGCTTGGTCGGACACACCTCGGAGCACAAGCCGCAGAAG
>MNEX01000193.1 GCA_001917905.1 Acidobacteria bacterium 13_1_40CM_65_14 | reverse complement strand
GACTTCAGATTTCAGATTTCAGATTGATTGATGATTGATGATTGATTTGTTTCGCCACGACCTTCGGTACGCCGTACGCACGTTCGTTCGCGCCCCGGGATTCACGCTCCTTGCGATCCTGACGATCGCCATTGGCGTCGGCGCGAACACCGCGATCTTCAGCGTGGTGAACGCCACACTGCTGCGGCCCCTGCCGTTCCCGCGCGGACACGAGCTCGTTCTCGTCAGCATGAGCAATCGTCAGACGCGACAGCCATCGAACGACGCCACTCCTGCGAACTTCCTCGACTGGCGCGTCCGCAATCGCAGCTTCACCGGACTTTCCGCCTTTCGCGAGTCGAGCGTCACCTTGTCGTCCGGCGATCATCCAGAGCGCGTTTCGGCCGCGATGGTCAACGCGAATTTCTTCGACGTCCTTCAGGTGAAGCCGGCGCTCGGCCGGACGTTCACACCCGCGGACGAAGTACACGGCGCCGAGCGCGTCGCGGTGATCAGCGACGCGTTGTGGCGCGAGCGGTTCGGCAGCGGCGCCGACATCATCGGTCAGACAGCCAGGTTCGATGATGAGCCGTACACGATTGTCGGCGTCGCGCCGCCACGTGTCGATTATCCAGGCAAAGCGAAGTTGTGGATTCCGCCGCACTGGCCCGTGCCCGACGACCCGTTGCTCCCGCTCTCGCAAGATCCGTCGCAGGAGCGCGGCCACGGCTATTTCTCCGTCGTCGGACGATTGAAGCCTGGCGTGACGTTCAAAGCCGGAGCCGCGGACATGGATTCCGTGGCCGCCGGCCTCGAGCGCGATTTTCCGAACGACAACCGGAATGTCGGCGCGATGCTCATCACGCTCCGGGACGACCTCGTCGTCGACGACGTGCGATCGACGACGCTCTTGCTGTTCGGCGCGGTCGCGCTGCTGCTTCTCATCGCCACGGCAAACGTGTCCGGGCTGCTCATGGCGCGAGCGACGGCTCGGCATCAGGAGATGGCGGTTCGCATCGCGATCGGCGCGACGCGCGGACGGATCCTCGCGCAGCTCTTGACCGAAAGCGTACTGCTGGCGACGCTGGGCGGCGCGGCGGGCGTGCTCCTGGCGATGTGGATGGTGGCGGGTCTCCTCCAGTTCAGTCCGACGGATCTCACCGTCGCGGGCGACGTGACCGTCGACACGACGGTTCTTCTGTTCGCCCTCGCCACGTCGACGCTGACGGGTCTGCTGTTCGGGCTCGCACCGGCGCGCCAGTTGAGCCGTCTGAACGTCAACGAAGATCTGAAGCAGTCGGCGCGCGGCGGCTCCGGCGCGCGGCAGCGGCGCGTTCGCGCCGTACTGGTGGCCGGCGAAATTGCGTTGTCGCTCGTGCTGCTGGTGGCGGCTGGTCTCACCGTTCGCAGCTTCATTCAGCTCCAGCGCGTGCCGGCGGGATTCAATCCCGACGGCGTGCTGACCGTCACGATCTCGCCGCCCGCCACGCATTACGGCACGCAGGAGCTGCGCGCCGATTTCTGGGAGCGTACGCTGCAGGCGCTGCGCGAGACGCCGGGCGTTCAGCGTGCGGGCGCCACGAGCCGGCTGCCGTTGCTGCCCGGCAACAGCACGCGGGGTCTCGCCATTCGAGACCTTCCGGCCGATGCGCAGCCGTCAGCCGACTATCGCACCGCGTCCCCGGACTACTTTGGCGTGATGGGCATTCCGATTCTGCGCGGGCGCGCGTTCGGTGACGGCGATCGCAAGGAACGGCCGATGGTGGGTATCGTCAGCTACTCCGCCGCGCAGCAATTCTGGCCGGGCCGCGACCCTCTCGGACAGCATTTTCAAATCAACGTGCCCGGGCCCGAGTACACCGTTGTCGGTGTGGTTGGCGACGTGCATTCCGCGTCGCTCGAGTCCGCGCCGCGACCGACGGTGTATGTGCCGTACCGGCAGGACGCGTTTCCGTTCATGACGTTCGTGATGAAGACGCCGCTCGGCCCATCCGCGCTGACCAACGGAGTGCGCGCGGCGGTCTGGACCGTCGACAAGAATCAGCCCGTCGGTGCTCTCCTGACGATGGACGAGCGGCTCTCGCATTCGCTGGTGCGAAAACGCTACAGCGTGACGCTGCTGAGCGCGTTCGGCACGACCGCGGTGCTGCTCGCCGCGATCGGGCTGTACGGCGTGCTGGCGTTCGTCGTCTCGCAACGCCGCCGCGAAATCGGCGTCCGCATCGCGCTCGGCGCCACGGCGCGCGACGTCATTGCTGACGTGCTCGGCCAGGGACTCCGTCTGGCGGCGCTCGGGATGGCGATCGGGCTCGTGCTTGCGCTCGCCGTCACCCGCTTGATGTCGTCGTTGCTGTTTGGGATCACTCCGACGGACGTCGCGACATTCGCCGGCTCGGCGCTGCTCCTCGCGATCATCGCGGTCGCGGCGAGCCTCGTGCCCGCGCTTCGGGCGAGCCGCGTCGATCCACTCGTCGCGCTACGCGATGAGTGACCGCACTGGCGTCTTCAACGCGCTGGGCGCTATCGCTCCAAGGCTTAGGCTACTTCTCGGTGGAAAATCCAACCACGAAGAAATGCAACCACGAAGACACGAAGGACCTCTAGTACAAGAAAGGATTCTTCGTGCCTTCGTGCCTTCGTGGTTGCGTTTAGTTACCTTAACTTAACTACAGCTAAGGCTACGTGCTTGGAGACTTCGCTGCGGCGTGCATGGTGATCACGGTTCTAGGGTGCTGGGCGGGCGAGGATCTCGGCGCCTGGAGTTTTTTTCGTGGTCGCCTCGGCGGAAACGCTTTGCAGGTAGTCGCTGACCTTCATCGCCGTGCGGAACAGACGGCGGCCGAGCGAGCCGAGGCCGGTCGAATCTGATTCGCGTCCGAACACCGCATCGCCAACGTCTTCCGCATCCTTCTCGGCGAGCGTGCCGAGCGTCGCCATGACGTGCACGTAATACTTCGCCGACGCCGTGATGCGCGTGCTGTTCCCGAGCTCAATCGCGACCGGCAATGGATTCGGCGCCGTGGGATACGTCCGCGTCGATCCGCCTGAATCGTTGACCGAGATCTCGCGCCCCGACACCGCGCGTCCGAGTCGAAACACGCGGACAATCGCGGGATAGACGAGCCGATCCCACACCGGCCGGCTCTCCCAGAGCTCAGCCTCGACGCGCAGATGCAGGACACCGCCGTCGTCGATCAGCCTCTTGAAGCGGTCCGGAAGCACGTCGCGTACTTCGATGTTCGCCGTAACTGTGGACGCGGGCGTGCGGACGTTTTTGATCATGAGTTCGAGCGCCGATGCGGGCGCGGCCAGGAGCCCGACCAAGATGCTGAGCGCCAGCGTCTTCATGCGAGCGTCAGAAGGTACGGCCTAAGCGGAGCGTGACTTGGAGCGAGCTGGGAATCGCGTCGAGCTTGTAGCCGAAATCGAGGCGGGCGCCGGCGATCGCGATTCCGAAGCCGACGCCCTTCAGCCAACCGATGTCGCGCGGCGCCGCTGCCGCGATGAAGGAGAGGTGATGGAAGGTCGCGTGCCCTGCGTCGAAGAAGCCGACGATCTCGAAGGTGTTCCGCCAACCGAGACCGTACTCGAGATTCATCAGCGCGAGCGTGTTCCCGAACTGCTCCTTGAACGCGTAACCGTGCACCGATCCGAGTCCACCAATCGCGAACTGTCGCTGCGGCGGCAGGAGGCCGTCCGACCAGCCGCCAATGATGCGGGCGCCGAAGTCCTGATGCTCGGAAATGGGCACGCGTGCGCGGCCGCTCACGACGTGCCGCTTGAAATCGAAGTCGCTGCGGAGACCGCCGGGCGTCGAGATCTCGGACGTCCAATCGATGCGCCAGATCGGCGAGGTGTCGTGGCCGCCGTCGGGAAACTCCAGCCGCTCGCCGAACGGCCGTTCGAGCAGGTGCCGCCGGTAGGTGGCGCCGAGCGACTCGCGATCGAAGCTGTCGCCGTCGAGTGACCCGCCGATGACGATGGCACCGAGCCTGCCGGCGTCTGCGACCAGATTCGGACGGAACGGCTCTTCGTCGTTCCACAAACTGAAATCGCTCTCGACGACGAGATTCTCCTGCCGCTCACGGCGCCAGGCGAACAGCAGCTCCGCGTGCGGATGCACGCGCCACGCCGCGTTGATCTGCACGCCGCGGCGGCGATAGTAATCGCGGAAGCTCTTGCGCGGCCCAATCGCCGCGAGGCTCGCTTCGGTGGACGACAGCTGCCACTGATCGTCGCTCGCGGTCAGGTCGTGCAGCTCGCCGCCGACGTACAGCTTCGTCGTCCGGAAAATCGGGCGCTCGAATCCGAGGGCGTATCCGGCTCGATGCGACGCCGTCTTCAGAGAGAAATGCCCGTGGACGTACGCGTGATTGAACTCGCGATGGTCGAAGACCGCGGCGCTGAATCCGAGCGACGGCACGAACCCGTCGACCGGCGTGAACCAGTCCTCGCGATCGCCGAGGTCCGGCACCAGCCGGAAACGGCCCACGGGCTCCCGGAGGCCGACCAGGAGCACGCGTTGCCCGTTGCGATCGACCAGGTCGAACGTCCCTCGGCGATTGCGAAGATCCCGTGAATCCCGGAAGTAGACCCGTCCCGGACGGATGGCGCCGCGCGTCTGCCGCAGGAGCACCTCGAGCGCCTGCATCGCGTTCTTGCGATTGAACACGTCGCCGGCGCGCACCGCGAACTCGTCGGTAAAGCGCCGCGCGAGGCTGGGATCGTCAACACCTTGGAATTCCACCTCGTCGATGACACCTTCGTCGATCGTCAGCGTCAGCGTTCCCGTGCTCGCATCGAACGCGGCGTCCACTCGCGCGAAGGTGTATCCGTCATCCTGGTAGCGTTTCTTCACCGCCTCGGCGATGCGGTCCGGCGATTCGGTCAGCGGCGCACCGACTTCCACCGGGATGGCGTGGCGAATCGTGTCGTTTGAAAGTTCTTTTGCGCCCCTGATGACAATGTCGAGGATGGTCCGGACCTGAGCGTCCTGCGCATGGACCGTCGGCGCGCGCGCCAACGAGACGACCGCGCAGGCCCCGATCACGAACCCGAGAGTCCTCGACATTAGTCGAGTGTGACGAACCCGAGTTCGAGAAAGTTCCCGTCTGTCAGCCTGAAGAAACGGATCTCCGGCGGCTCATTCTCGAGTCCGACGATCACGTAGAGATGATTTGGATAGCTCGCCTCTGCGCGATCGGTTTCAGACGGAACGGCCGAGGAATGCGGATGCGAATGATAGAAGCCAAGCACCTCGAGGCCGCGCTGCCGCGCGCGGCGAATCGCATCGATGTGATCCTGGGGGTCGATCAGAAAACGCGTCGGCTTCCCTGCGATGTTCCGCGCGGCGACCGCTTCAGTCACTGCGGTGCCGGAGCCGATGAGCATCCCGCAGCACTCAATTGGCTGCGCGGCGAGAGCGTGAACGACGATCTCCGCAAGCGCCGCGCGCGCGATCGTCACAGCGCTTCCACGGCCATCGCGATTCCCATCCCGCCGCCGATGCACAACGATGCGACCCCGTAACGCAGTTTGCGCGCGCGCAACGCGTAGAGCAGGGTCGTCAGCACCCGGGCTCCGCTCGCGCCGATTGGATGGCCGAGCGCGATCGCACCGCCGTTGACGTTGACCTTCGCCACATCGAGCCCGAGCTCACGGCCGACTGCCAACGCCTGTGCCGCGAACGCCTCGTTGAGCTCGAAGAGATCGATGTCGCCGATCGTCAACCCCGCGCGTTCCAGCACTTTGCGAACGGCCGACACCGGTCCCATCCCCATGATCCCGGGGTCGACGCCGGTGGAGACATAAGAAAGGATGCGGGCGAGCGGTTTCTTGCCGACTTGTTTTGCCTTGTCGCCCGTCGTGACCACCAGCGCCGCCGCGCCGTCGTTGATGCCCGACGCGTTGCCGGCCGTCACCGAGCCGTCCTTCTTGAACGCCGGCTTCAGCGCCGCGAGCTTCTCGGCCGTCGTCCCCGGACGCGGATACTCATCGGTGTCCACCTTGATCGGATCGCCCTTCTTCTGCGGGATCAGGACTGGAACGATCTCGTCTTTGAATCGGTCTTCCTTGATCGCGCGCTCGGCGCGCTGCTGACTCTCAGCGGCGAACGCGTCCTGATCCGCGCGGGAGACGTTGTAGCGGCTGGCCACTTCCTCGGCGGTGACGCCCATATGACAGGCGCCCATCGCGCACGTCAGACCTTCGGCGAGCATGGAATCGATCGCTTCTGCGTGGCCCATACGGTAGCCCCACCGCGCACCCTTCAGCAGATACGGCGCGTTCGACATCGATTCGGTTCCGCCCGCGACCACCGTGTCCACGTATCCCACTCGAATCGCCTCGACCGCGTGGACGACGGCCTGCAGTCCGGATCCGCACACGCGATTCACGGTCTCGCCCGGCACCTCGACCGGCACGCCGGCTTTGAGCGCCGCCTGCCGGGCGACGTTCATTCCGGCGCCCGCTTGCAGGACACAGCCCATCACGACATCGCCGACGTCGGCCGGCTTCACCTCCGCACGCGCGATCGCCTCGCGAATCGCGACCGCGCCCAGATCCGCCGCGGACACATCTTTGAAGACGCCGCCGAACGCACCGACGGGCGTGCGGCACGCGCTGAGAATCACCGTCTCGAAGTCGGACATTACTTACCTCGTCGCGGGGCCCCACTTTTTTACCTTGTCGTGGGGCCCCACCCCCACGACGGTTTTTAACGTTCGCGGGGACCCCACCCCCGCTCACCTTGCTCGCGCATCCGCGCTCGCAAGAGCCGCAGGCGCTCCACCGCTCGCTAGTCGCTCGCGGCGTTGTTTCGCGACGACTGCCTGCTTTCAGAGCTGGCTGCGCCGTTCATCCACGCTTTCAGAAGCCTCTTCGCGATGCTACCATCGCTGCACGATGAACACACGCCTGCTCCGCTTCATTCCGGCGCTGTTTCTATCCGTCGTGCTCGCGTTATCGATCGGCGTCAGCGCACAATCGCGCCGCCCGATGACGATCGACGACATGCTGAATCTCGTGCAGGTGTCGGCGCCGCGGATTTCGCCCGACGGCCGTCGCGTGATTTACACGATGTCCGAGCTCGGCAAGTGGAAGGACAACAAGCGCGTCACGTCGATCTGGATCGCGGATGTCGACGGATCGAACGCACGTCGGTTTCTCGGCCACGAGAAGGATCGCGGTCCGGCGTGGTCGCCCGACGGCAAGTCGATCGCGTTTCTCTCCACTCGAGAGGCGAGCGCCGGCGGCCGCGAGGGTGAAGGCACGGCCGACAGCGGCGCACAAATCTACGTGATTCCGGTCGACGGCGGCGAAGCGACG
The DNA here is from genome assembly GCA_001917905.1 of Acidobacteria bacterium 13_1_40CM_65_14. Taxonomy (GTDB): domain Bacteria; phylum Acidobacteriota; class Vicinamibacteria; order Vicinamibacterales; family CAVVIG01; genus QHWF01. The sequence continues at coordinate 5,969 of MNEX01000193.1, read as the reverse complement.
AAGCTCACCGACCACAAGGGCAACATCCGATCGTTCGACTGGACGAAGGACAGCACGGCGATCGTGTTCTCCGCCGAGCGCGCCAAGAGCGACGCACAAAAAGCGAACGAGAAGGCGGGAGACGATGCGATTTTCGTCGACGAAGAAGCGAACGGCCAGGAACGGGCCGAATTCTCGGAGCTGTGGAGGATCACGATCGCCGACAAGGCCGAGCGACAGCTCACGCACGACGACCATCTGCTGATTGAGAGCGTCCGCGTCTCGCCGGACGGGAAGAAGATCGCGCTCACCTATCGCCGCGAGAATTCCCGCAACGGGCAATTCCACGCCGAAGTCGCCGTCGTCGACGCCGCAAGCGGCGAGCTGAAAACGCTGACGCACAACAACGCGCCCGAGATGGCGGTCCAGTGGTCGCCCGAGGGCAAGATGCTGTCGTATCTCGCCCCGAGCGACACCTCGTGGGAGCTCGCCGAAGAAAAGCTCTGGGTGATTCCGGCCGAGGGCGGCGACGCGCGCAAGCTGACGGGCGCGTTCAACGGCAACATCGGTCAGTACGCCTGGGCGCCCGATGGGCAGTCGATTGTGTTTGGCGCGAGCGTGCGCGCGCGTGGCGCGGCGTATCGCGTCAACGTCGCGACCGGTGCGGTATCCTCGATTGCCGGCGGTGATTGGGCCGGACGGATGGAATCGGTGTCGACCGACGGCAAGCGCGGCGTCGCCGTCGTCAGCAAGCCGGATGCGCCCGGCGACGTGCATCTCATCGATCTCACCACCGGCACGCTGACGCCCATCACACATGCGAATCCTCAGGTGAGCGAGCTCGCACTGTCGCAGTTCCGTGCGGTGACGTGGAAGAGCAAGGACGGTCTCGAGGTCGAAGGCATGCTGTGGCTGCCGGCGGACTACAAGCCAGCCACGAAACTTCCCTTCATTTTGGCCGTGCACGGTGGTCCGGCGGGCGCCTGGGACGTGTCGTTCCGCGGCATCAATCACGTCTACACCGGGCTGGGCTGGGCCGTACTCGAGCCGAACGTCCGCGGCAGCAGCTCGTACGGCGACACGCTGCTGCGCGGCAACATGAAGGACATCGGCGGCGGCGATTACCAGGATCTGATGACCGGCGTCGACAAAGTGATCGCCGACGGGATTGCCGATCCCGATCACCTCGCGATTCGCGGCTGGAGCTACGGCGGCATCCTCGGCGGCTGGACGCTCACGCAAACGACGAGGTTCAAAGCCGCATCGCTTGGAGCCATGGTGGCCGACTGGGCGTCTGAGTATGCGATGGGCTTCAACTACGACGTCAGGCTCTGGTATATCGGCGGGACGCCGTGGGAGAGCGCGGACAACTATCGCCGGCAATCCTCGTACACGCACATCGCGAAGGTGACGACGCCCACGTTGCTGCTGCACGGTGAGCGCGACACGACCGACACCATCGGCCAGAGCATGATGTTTTATCAGGGCCTGAGGGATCGCGGCATCCCGACGCGCTTCGTTCGCTTCCCGCGGGAGCCGCATGGATTCCGCGAGCCGCATCACGTGCGGATCCGTGACGCCGAGGAAATCTCCTGGCTGATGAAGTACGCGCGCGGAATGGACTGGAAAGCGCCCGAGCGCAAAGACAAAGACTCGGCCGAGCCGAAAAAATCAACGGACCAATTTGTGGCGTATCTTTTCCGAATTATTACCGGGCCGCTCCGCCTCCACCCCGCCGCGCAAGCGTGCGCGTCGGGGGCCCCGGGTTGTCGCGGCCCGCAGATCGCGGCCGGAGGCTTGTTGTGACTAATACCGAATCAGCCCGGACGGTCCACTAGATGATCATCACCAAACGTCTGCTCCGCACGTTCGCCGTACTCCTCCTCGTCGCGGCCGCGGCGGCTGCGCAAACCTTCAACCCACAGGACGTCATTCCGCTCGACAAGGCGATTCACACCGCCACGCTGACGAACGGTCTGAACTATTTCGTCCGGCAGAACAGCCGTCCGGCCAAACGCGTCTCGCTGCGCCTCGCGGTCAAGGCCGGGTCGGTCAACGAAACCGACGACCAGCAGGGGCTCGCGCACCTCATCGAGCACATGGCGTTCAACGGCAGCGAGCACTTCGAGCCGGGCGAGCTCGTCTCGTTCTTCGAGTCCACCGGATCGCGGCTCGGACCGCACGTCAACGCCTACACGAGCTTCGACGAGACGGTCTACATGCTCGATCTGCCGACCGACAAACCGGAGATCGTGTCGAAAGGACTGACGGCGCTCGCGGATTTCGCCGGCGGCCTGACGCTGAGTACCGAAGAAATCAACAAGGAGCGCGGCGTCGTCATCGAAGAATGGCGCGGCGGCCTTGGCGCCGGATCGCGCATCCGCGACAAGCAGTTCCCTATCCTCTTTTATAAGTCGCGGTACGCCGAGCGGCTGCCGATCGGCAAGCCCGAGATCCTTCGCAACGCGCCACCCGAGCGCCTGCGGTCGTTCTACGACACCTGGTATCGGCCCGATCGCATGGCGGTCGTCGCGGTCGGTGACCTCGACGCGGGCGATCTCGAGAAGAACATCACGGCGACCTTCGGCGGATTGAAAGCGCGCGGACCCGTCGCGCCGCAGCCGGACCGCACTGTTCCGATCCATCAGGAAACGCTGACGAGCGTCGTCACCGATCCGGAGGTCACTTCGTCGAGTGTGCAGATCGTCCGCAAGCGGCCGCGTGAAAGCGAGTCGCGCGTCGGCGACTACCGGCGTCAGCTCATCGAACGCTTCGTCGACCACATGTTCGACGAGCGGTTCAGCGACGTGGCGCGCAAGCCCGATTCGAAGATCCTCGGCGCGGGCGCGAGCAACAGCAGTCTGAGCCGCGGTGTGTCCACGTTCACGATAGCCGCCGGCGTCCAGGACGGCAAACTCGAGGACGGCGTCGCGACGCTCGCGACCGAGGCGAAGCGCGTGCGCGAGTTCGGCTTCGGCACGACGGAGATGGAGCGCGCGAAGAAGTGGATGGCGGCCTTCTACGAGCGCGCCTACAACGAGCGCGACAAGACCGAGAGCGGGCAGCTCGCCGCCGAATACATCCGCGTGTTCCTCGACGACGAGCCGAGTCCGGGGATCGAGTACGAGTACAAGCTCGTTCAGCAGCTGCTGCCGGGCATCACGGTCAACGAAGCGTCGGCGCTGGCCAAGTCGCTGCTCGCCGACAACAGCCGCGTCGTCCTCGCCGTGTCGCCGCAGAAGCCGAACATCCGCATCCCGTCCGATGCCGAGTTGCAGGCGGCCATCACCGTGGGCAACGCGGCGCCGGTCACGGAATGGATCGACACGACGTCGACGCGCGGCGTCATGGAACGGCTGCCGGCGACCGGCGCCGTCGGGTCGCGGCGGACAATCGACAGTCTCGGCGTGACGATCGTGAAGTTCGGCAACGGCGTCGAGGCGTGGCTGAAACCGACGGACTTCAAGAACGATCAGGTGCTCTTCTCGCTGAACGCGTCGGGCGGAACGTCACTGGCGCCGCCGGCGGATTTTCCCGAAGCGTCGATGGCGGCCGGATACGTCGGCATTGCCGGCGTCGGCGGATTGAAGGCGCTCGACATGCAGAAGGTGCTCGCCGGCAAGCTGGCGTCGGCGCGGCCGTTCATGTCGCTCTCGTCGCACGGCATCAGCGGATCGGCGGCGCCCGCTCAGCTCGAGACGGCGCTGCAGCTCCTCTATCAAACGTTCACCGCGCCCGGGGACGATTCGGACGCGTTCGCGCTGTTGAAGCGTCAGCTCGACGCGATGCTCGCGAACCGCGGCCGCGCACCCGGCCAGGTGTTCGCCGAAAAGCTCGCGCAGGTCAATTCGTCGAACCACTACACGTCGCAGCCGCTCACCACCGAACGGCTGGCGACGCTCGACCGCGAGAAGATGATGACGTTCTACCGCCAGCGCTTCTCGAACGCCGCGGACTTCACGTTCTTCATGGTCGGCGCATTCAAGGTCGACGAGGTCGTTCCGCTCCTCGCGCAGTACGTCGGTTCGCTGCCATCGGCCGGCTCGAAATCGTCCGCGTTTCGCGACGTCGGGCTGAAGTTTCCGCAGACAACCGAGCGCGCGAAGGTCGAGGCGGGCCGCGAGCCGCGCGGCCAGACCGTGATCAGCTTCTTCGCGGATCCGACGGCGGACCCGTCGGAACAGGAAAAGCTGATCGCCGCGACGACGGTGCTGGAGACGACGCTGCGCGACGTGCTGCGCGAAGAACTGGGGCAGACCTATACGGTCTCGGTCGGCCTCTCGCAGGCGCTGCCGCAGCGCGGCGGCGGCCATATCGCGGTGCGATTCGGTGCGGCGCCCGAGAACCTCGAGTCAATGACGGCGCGCGTGCTGAAGGAGATCAAGCGGCTGCAGGACGAAGGGCCGTCGGCCGACTTGACCAACAAGGCCAAGGAGACCGCGCGGCGCGGCTATGAAACGGCGCTGAAGCAGAACGACTACTGGCTGCGCCGGCTCGAAACCGTCCACATGCTCGGCCGCGATCCCGGCGAGATCGTCACGCGCAACGAGCGCATCGACGCCGTGACACCGCAGATTTTGCAGGACGTGTTCAAACGGTACTTTCCGTCGGATCGATCGACGGTCGTCACGCTCGTGCCGGCCGCGGCCGCGCCGTAACAGCGATCAACGCAGAACTCGCGGAACTCGCAGAGAGAGTTTTGGCTCTGCGTGTTCTGCGGTTTCTGCGTTGATCGCCGTCAAAGAACGAGGAACGCAAAGGCCGCAAAGCACGCAAAGAAGGTTTCTAAGGTTTCTCTTTGCGGTCTTAGCGGTCTTTGCGTTCTTTGTTCAGCGCATCACGCCACCGATTCGCCTCTTCGAACACCTCGGAGAGGCGATCGCCGTGCGCGAGGTCGCGCCGCAGATCCTTCAACACCGCAATCAGCGCATCGAGCGCCGGACCGACCTCGTCGGCGTTGGTGGCGGCGATATCCTTCCAGATGTCCGCCGGGCTCGACGCGAGGCGCGTGGTGTCCGCCAGCCCCCGTCCGGCCAGCGCGAGGCCGTCCTGTCCCACAGCCTCGCCGACCACCTGCATCAGCGCGCTCACCGTCAGTTGCGGGAGGTGACTGAGGAATGCGAGCAGGCGGTCGTGCGCGTCGGGAGTGAGCGTGCGGGGTTCCGCGCCGACCGCGCGGATGAACGCCGTCAGTTTCTCCAACGCGTCGCCGTTTGCGGGACGGTCTACAGACCGTGCCGTCGGCGTCAGCAACCACGGACGCCCGGCGAACAGATCCGGCCGCGCGTGCTCGAGGCCGCCCTTCGAGGCGCCGCCGAGCGGATGGCCGCCAATGAACGTGAACCGCGGCGGCAGCGATCTGGCGGCCGCGACGATGTCCCGCTTCGTGCTGCCGGTATCGGTGACGACCGCGGGCACGCGGACATGTTCGTCGAGCTCTTCGAGCAGCGCGATGTTCTGTTTGACCGGCGCGGCCAGCACCACGAGGTCCGCTTCGGCGAGCACGATGAGGTCTTCGGCCGCGACGTCGATGGCGTGCAGCCGCATGGCCGTTTCGAGGACGTCCTTGTGGTCGACCGCGATCACGAGAGAGGTTGGCCAGAGCTCGCGCGCCTTCAACGCAATCGAGCCACCAATCAGACCGAGTCCGACGATCCCGATCTTCTCGAAGATCGGCGTCTGGATCTCCGCGCGGCGACCCGGCTGGATAACGGGGAGTTCCATGAAATTGCAGATTTCAGATTTCAGATTGCAGATTGGATTGCAGATTCGATTCCATCAGAAATCAACAATCAATCTGAAATCTGCAATCTGAAATCTGCAATCTCAAATATCAGGATCGCTAAGAGCCCCAGCCGCGTCGCGTGACCGCCTCGAGACAGATGCTCCGTCCGATGGCCGGCGCGATGATGCGCAGCTCGGCCATCAGCCGATCGAACTGCGACGGGAACATCGACTGCGCGCCATCGCTGAGCGCGTGATCCGGATCG
>MNEX01000088.1 GCA_001917905.1 Acidobacteria bacterium 13_1_40CM_65_14 | reverse complement strand
GCGACCGCGTTCCACGGTCCACGTGTCCACGCGGCGAACGGCACGGGGAAGCCCATCTTCGGGCGATTGAGAATCGATTCGGGCAGCAGCCCCTTCATCGATTCGCGCAGCACGCGCTTGGTCGTGAACCCATTCAGCTTCCACTCGTCGGGCAGCTGCGCCGCGAATTCCACGAGCTTGTGATCAAGGAACGGGACGCGGCTCTCGATCGACGCGGCCATACTCATCTGGTCCTGCTTCATCAGCAGCTCGACCAGATACGTCTTGATGTCGGCGTAGAGCAGACGATCGAGCAGCGTGCTCTGGCCGTTCAGCCTGTCGAAGTACGCGCGAGACGGCCCGTACGCCTGCTCGCGGGTCGCTGTGCCGCGCAGCGCAGGGGCGAGCAGCGACCGTTGGTCGTCGAGCCGGATGGCGGCGAAGTTGTCGAACACCATCGACTCGGGCGTGCGGTCCATCGCCAGGAACGTCCGCCTGGCGTGGCGCGCCAGCGCGCCCGGCAGGAGCGGCACGACGAGGTTTGCGATCGACGTCCGCACCGCCTGCGGGACGAACCTTTCGTAGACGGTACCGGCCCGCCAGTTCCAGGCGAGCCGCAGATATTTGCCGTAGCCGGCCAGCAGCTCGTCGCTGCCTTCGCCGGTGAGGACGACCGTGACGTGCCGCTGTGCGAGGGCCGACACGAAATACAGCGGCACGCTCGACGCGTGCGCAATCGGCTCGTCCTCGTGCCACACCAGTTTCGGCAGCGCGCCGAAGAAGTCTCGATCGTCGATGACGATTTCGTGCGAGTCGGCGCCGATCGCGCGCGCGACCTCGCGCGCGTACGCGAGCTCGTTGAACGCGCGCTCTTTGAACGCGACGGAGAACGTCTGCAGCGGCCGATCGATCATCCGCGCCATGAGCGCCGCGATGGCGGAGCTGTCGATCCCGCCGGACAGAAACATGCCCAGCGGAACGTCGCTCATCAGACGCAGCCGCACCGACTCTTCGAGCAGCGATCGGAACCGAGCGACGATGTCGCCGTCACGGCAGGAAGGAAGGCCTGCGCGACGGCCGGCGTCGCGCAGCCCTTCAGGTCTGCCTGCTGGAACGTCCCAGTACTGGCGCGTCGTGATCCCGCCGCGCTCGTAGACGAGAAGATGCCCCGGCAGCAGCTTGTGGATCCCGCGGAACATCGTGTCGGTGGCCGACGTGTAGCGCGTGCTGAGGATTTCGGACAACACCTCCCGGTTCGCCTGCGGCGTGATGAGATCGCTTGCGAGGATCGCCTTGATCTCCGAGCCGAACAGCAGCGTGTCACCGACGCGAGCCCAGTAGAGTGGCTTGATCCCGAGGCGATCGCGCACGAGGAGCAGCCGTCGCTTCGGCGCGTCCCAGACGGCGAACACGAACATGCCGCGGAGACGATGCACGCACTCGTCGCCCCACTGCTCGTACGCGTGCACGATCGTTTCGGTGTCCGAACGCGTTCGATACGCGTGGCCGTGCGCCTCGAGGTCGCGACGGATCTCGGCGTGGTTGTAGATTTCTCCGTTGAAGGCGATCCAGATGGTGCGATCTTCGTTGGCCAGCGGCTGCTGACCGCTGTTCAGATCGACGATGCTCAAGCGGCGATGCGCGAGCAGCGCGCGGTCGTCGCCCCAAAGGCCCGCTTCGTCTGGACCGCGGTGTCTGATCACCTCGCGCATCCGGATGGCGCGCGCGCGATCGTCAGGGTGAAGACCATCGGCGCCGACGAGACCGGCAATCCCGCACATGTCAGACTGCCTGCACGCGCCGCCGGGTCCCGTTGGAATAGAAGCTGAGCGTTACGACGAAGTCGGCCACACGCTCAGTTGAGCAAGCGAGGTGCCACCGGTTTTCCGGAATGTGCTCCGGCGCTTTCCATCGTTGTGGGAAACGCGCCGGAGCGGCTGGCAGCAGAGGAAGGTTTTGGGAAGGGATTTACCAGAATTCTGTAGCCGCCGACCCTAGGGCGACTTCAGGTTGGCGACCGGAGCCTCGACGGTCAGCGTGTGACCCTTGTCGTCAATGCCACTGAATGTCGTCTGCGCGGTGTGCGCGACCGCTTGCGAGCTGCACCACCGGGATTTGACGGACACCGTCCCGTTTGCAGGAACCACCATGTTCAAGTTGCTCACGGTGTTCACCACGCGGCCATCGAACTTGTCGATCCGCGACGTAAACGTCACAGCGACTCCTCCCGTCTCCTTCGCCACTTGCTCGTAGAACCAGGTGTTCTTCGAGCCAGCGCAGCCGGACGAGTCCGTAATGGGCTGACCGCTGAACGGCACGGGATTGGGGTTGATCGTGAGCTGCACGCTGGCCGTCGCCGGAGCCGGCGCCGGGGGAGGCGCCGCCGCCTGTGGCGGAGCGGGATTCGACGGTGCCGTGGGCGTTGACTTATCAGCGCACGCCGTGTTCAACGAGATGACGATGATGAGAGAAACCGCGAGCGACGACGTGATCGACTTTACCTTCATAGCGTCTCCTGCGAATCACTCATTGGCCGATCCGCGACTCTGCCGATAGCAAGAGGCACACCAGTCGGCCACAGTCCACCTTCAATCACGACCGCCGTGTCGGATGTTTCGACCGCCGTCATCGGCCACTCGCGGCCGTTGAGGCGGATCGTTCGCGCCGCTGCGAGGACATCTCCCAGAAGTCGAAGCTGCGGCGGCGGCTCGGACGCCCGCAGATCCAGTGCCGCGCCCTCGATCGCAACGTGCAGATCCGCAATCGGCGAATCGGCCGTCACGGTGAGCCGGCCGTCGCGATGCGTCGCGTAACTGGCGTCGATCAGATCGAGCGCGCGCAGGCCTTTTGCGTTGGCCGCACAATGCAGCACGCGAGCGTCAGTGCGATAGTCGACGACCTCCACGCTGCGCGGCGTGCTGCGAGACGCCGGTCCATCCGGCCGCAACAGGAACGCCGACACCCGTTCGCCCGCGATGACGCGCGCGGCGATCGCATCCCCGGCCGCAGCCGGCGTCGCGGTGAGATGTTCGAGCGATGGCGATCTCCCGTTCTCGGCGAGGCCGATCCACGTGACCAGCGCGAACGGCGCGACGGCCTGCCGCGTCATTTGCGCGGAGTACGTCGGGATGAGCGTCCCGTAGACCGGTGCGTACCATCCCAGACCCGACGGTTCATCGCCGCGTTGGATGCGGACGGCGTCGGCATCGCAGAGCAGCCATACGCTGTCGCCATCGACGCTGGTCGCGTGGAGTCGTCCATGCGCGTCGGCGGTCACGTCCCAGGCCGGATCGAAGTGCCAATGCGCGTTCGCCGTGTGCACGCCGCCGCCGAGGATCTCGTCAGCGACGAGCCACCCTGACGAGGTCCGAAGCAGCGTGCGCCGGTGCCGGAGCGGTGCATAGCCGTCATGTGACGCTTCGGCCCAGTCGAACGACGGGTTGTGCCGCCACGCGTGCAGGCGCGCGTCCGATCGCGTCTGCCAACGGAACGGATCCCCGGGAATCGATTGCGAGCGCTCATCGACGATCACCGTGTTGTGACTCGCGCTGTCGCGCATCCGATCGCGCAGCCTGTGGTCCATGACATAGGTCGATGTGCCGGGGTCGACGAGGAATGGCCGGTTGGCGATGCCGAGCGTGATGGCCAAGGCGTCCGCGTGCGCGTGGCCCGCGTTCAGGTAGCCGTGAGCGCCCACGTCGAATATGGCGTGGCCTCCGCTCGGATCCCGGGCCACGACATAACCGGAGTCACGAAAGGTTCGCGACGGTGCGGCCGCCGCCCGATCGCGGTTCGCGTCGATGAATCCTGCGTGCTCGACGGCCAGGCGACCGCCAACCCAGAACGCTTCTTCCGGCACGCCCCAGGGCGCCAGATCGGGACGAACGAGCACGATCGCGGCGAGCGCCAGCGAATCGCGGACGTCGCGACACGCGCGGCCCATGAAGGGCCAGAGCATGCCGCCGTCATCGTCGCCGATGAGCGGCAGCATTCCGCGGTCGTCAGCGGCGGCCCGCGCGAACGCCGCCAACCGCGTCACGGCATCCGTGAAACGCGGAATGGCGGCGGTGTCCTGTGCGCGTCTCGCCGCCAGCAACGCGTGGACGTACATGTCGAGCGTGTATCGGTGATAGTGCATCGACGCTTCGGCGTGTCCGCCGTCGGCGTGGATCTGACGGTCAATCTCCTGAAGCAGAATGCCGCGGCCACGCTCGACCCATCGATCGCTCGCCGCCAACTCGGGTATGGCGAGGCCGACGGCGTACAGCGCGAGCGCTTCGCCGGTCAGATGCGTGTTGGGACTGAAGTAGTACGACAAATGCTGCTCGACGTGCGCGAGTTGCCGGTCAATCCCCATGAACAGGTCGACGAGCCATGGGATCTCGCGCGAACGATCCGGTGCAGCGGATGACGATGATCGATCGCGGCCGTTTGTCGACAGGAGGAAGTGCAACGCCCAGGTCCACGACAGCGCGCGCAGCCCGATTTCCAGCATGCTCGCCCAGTTGATGCCCACGAGCGGCGGGTTTGCCGCGAGCCAGCTCTCGAGGCGCTCGACGATCGCGACACGATGGCGAGGGTCGCCCGTGAGCCAGAGCGCGCGCCCGAGCGTGAGCCAGTGCTGATGACGGTTGATCTCCCAGATGATTTTGTGATCGCCGAGAGCGGGATCGAGGTACGGGACGTCGGCCCAGAACGCGGCCGGCGCCCGCCGATCGTGGACCGGATCGTAATGCCAATCCACCGCGCGTCCGGGCGGCGCGACGACCAGGTTCTGGTAGCCGAGGATGTCGTAACGGCCAGCCAGCACGCGGTCGGCGCGGGCGGCGGCATCGGATGCGGCGCCCGGCCAGCGGGCGCGCACTTCGGCAACCAGCGAATCGGCCGAAGACGGGTCCAGCAGGAACGACGAAGGCCGGCTCTCGAGATGGCCAGCCAGCGCGTCGTGAACCGTGAGCCAGTCTCCGGCGCCGATCGCGCGGCGCAGCCCGGCATCGATCACCCGGTGCGCCAGCGCGCGGCGCAGCTGACGGCGGTCCCACCGCGGCGATCGCATCCGCGCGACGGCGCGCTGCGTCTCGCTGCGCGCGAACACGCGCGCGCGCCATGCCAGCTCGTCGAGCGGCATCGAACGCAGGCGATCCAGGACGCGCTTCATCAGGCAGATTCGGAAGGGCGCCAGGGCTCGCTCGTCTCGGCGACCTGCTCGGCCGGGCGGGGTCCGTCAGCGGACGCGATCATCACGTCGTCGGTGACGGAGGACGCCAGCGATCGGTAGATGGCCAGCCATTGGGCGGCCACGACAGGCCATTCATAGGCCGCACAGCTTTCGCGCGCAGCGGCTGCGAGCCGGCGCGCGTACGCGGGCTCTTCGACCAGCTTCATCACCTGCGCCGCCAACGCCTCGTGGTCGTCAGCAGGCACGAGGACGCCGTGCACGCCGTCCGCCAGGATCGCCGGAACACCGCCGATGCGCGTGGCGACCACCGGCAGCCCGCTGGCAAAGGCTTCGAGCACCGAGAGCGGCATGTTGTCGATCGCGGGCGTTTGCACGTAGAGATCGGCGTCGGCATAGTAGCGGTGGATCTGGGAGGGATCCACGCGACCGACGAAGGTCACGTTCCGCAGCCGCAGATCGTCGGCGAGCGCGCGCAGTGCGCGCTGCTGCGATCCGTCGCCGACGAGCGTCAGCGACGCCTCGGGACAGCGAGCCTGGACGCGCGCGAAGGCGCGCAGTGTACACGACACGTTGTAGAGCGGCTCGAAGTTGCGCGTGGAGATCAGCCGGGGACGCAGCGGATCGCGCACACGGTACGCGAAACGTGTTACATCGATCGTGTTCGCTACGACATGAGCGCTGATGCCGAACGCGGCAAAGACGCCGCGCAGAAACGTCGACGGGACGACGACCGCATCGACCCATCTCTTCATCACGAGTCTGGCAATCGCGGATCGACGCAAATGGTCGGGCGCCTCGCCACTGTGATAGTTCACGATGACAGGGCGACTCATCAGTTTCGCCACCATCACCGCGGGAAGCGTGGCAAGTAAGAAAGAGGTGTACGACGCGGAAAACACGTGAACGACGTCGGCGCGCCGGAGCGCCCGGACGAGCAGCGGCAAATAGCTCAGCTCGGTCACGAGCGTCCGGATGAACTTGATGGCCAGCAGCCAGCGGAACGGCTTGGGAGGTAAGGGATTGATCGGAACAAGCCAGGCGTCGACATCCCGGCTGCTGGCCCACCCGTCGACCAGGCACTGCACCTGAACGGCCTGTCCACCGATAATCCGGAGCGACGCAGCGACGATCGCGACTCGCAAACGGCGGCGTTCAGCGGCGGGCACGGACGCCTTTCGTGGCAATCGATGTGCCACGATACGACCAAGCGCGACGACTTACCGAATTGTGCATCGGCCTGCAATTCTGTAATCCGCGGACCGAAACCTCAGCGAATGCGCAACCGTAAGTAGTTCTCCTATCAGCACTTAGAATAATCACTCTCGCGGCATTCCGCTTGCCCTTCACCTAGCGGCAGTTTCGCCCCCCAAACTGAATCGCCCATACGACCGGCTGACGCTAAATCGAACTGTGTCTGTCGTCTGGGACGTCGGCGTCCACCGCGAAGCGTGGAAGAGGGGCCCACTGCGCTCGCTGATCACTCGGTCTCCGGGGCTCCTCGCAGCAGTCGCCTCCTGATCGGTCATCGCGAGAACCACCCTCTCGGTCGCACCAGGTATCGACCCAAGGAGAATTGCCGTGATCTGGAAGCCCAGTCATCGTGTCTTCACATACATCCGATTCGTTTTGATCACTCTCGCGACGCTCGGAACGGGCGTTGGCGTCGCTTCTGCGCAAGGCGGATTCCTGGAGTCGGCAACGTCGGCGGGTTCGCGACTTCCGCTTTCCGCCGGAGAAGTCCAGAAATTCATGCCGGAGCGTGGCCGATTCACGTTTCCCGCCCCGTACGGCACCACCGCCATTCGCTTGACGAACGGCAACGACTGCGGCGGCGCGGACTGCGTCCAGCCGGTCGGGTATTCCTACTGGAACAACATCAACAACCATGCTGGCAGCGACACGCTGCTCGCGTTCCTCGGGCTCGAACGCCGGAAGGGCGGCTCTGGCCCGACACTCTTCAGCTACAACAAGCAAACGGGCGAGACGCGCAACCTCGGTCCGCTCTTCTCGCCCGACAGTCCATACAGTTGGGCGAGCGGCGAAGGCTGGTACTTCAGCGACCGGCAGCCGACGACGATCTATCTCACCGCGCCTGGAGGGTCGAGCCTCCAGCGCTACGACGTCCTCAATCACTCGTTCAGCACGGTCTTCGACGTCGCCTCGCGCCCCGATCTGTTCGGTGGGAACCGGTACATCTGGCAGTTCCACTCGAGCGGTGACGACCGCGTGCATTCGGCGACGTTGAAGGACAAGTCGAGCTATGCCGACCTTGGCTGTCTCGCCTACCGTGAGGACACGGGGCAGTTCTTCTACTATCCGCAGAAGGGCCTGAATTACGACGAATGCCAGGTCGACAAGAGCGGCCGCTGGCTGGTGATCAAGGAAAAGCTGGGTGTCGATTCGAAGTCGGAGGTCGACGATCGCATCATCGATCTCCAGACGGGGGCCGAACACGATCTCCTGGATCGCAACGGCGCGGGCGGCCATTCCGACAACGGGTACGGCTTCATGCTCGCGGCGGACAACATGAATCCGCAGCCAGGCGCCGTGCGGCTCTGGAATTTCAATCTCGATTTGACCGGTGGCGAGCCGGTGGCGTCGACGTCTGGTCAGGGAACGCTCGTGTACCAGACCTCCTCGTGGGACGCCGACGTCGGCCACGTCTCGTGGGGGAACGCGCGATCGGGCGTGCCGGCCGATCAGCAATACGCCTGCAGCGCCAACGCCAGCCGGAAGAATCTGCCTCGAGCGAACGAGATCCTGTGCTTCAAGCTCGATGGATCGCTGACGACGGTGATCGTGGCGCCGAACATCACGGATCTGAACGCAGCGGGCGGCGGCACCGACGATTATTGGAAATATCCTAAGGGCAATCTCGACGTGACCGGGGAGTACTACATCTGGACCGCGAACTCGGGGACGAGCCGGCTCGACGCGTATATCGTGCGCATTCCGTACGAAAAGCTCGGCGCGTCACCAAGCCCGGCGCCCACGCCAAGTCCAACTCCAACTCCGGCTCCCGCGCCAGCGCCGGCTCCCGCGCCGGCACCGACTCCGCCACCTGCACCGACGCCGACTCCGACGCCGCCTCCGGCATCCGGAAGTGCGCAGTGGATGAGCCTCATCAACATGACGGCCTCAGGTAACAGCCTGCAGAAGACCGCTGGATGCGGCGGCTGCCCGGATGCCAGCGCGGTGTCTCAACAACGGGTGGCGGCGTCAGCCGGTCGTCTGCAGTTCACCGCGACAGAAGCGAATAGCTTGCGCTTCATTGGTCTGAGCCTTGGCAGCACCGGCACTCAGGCGGGCGATTTGAGCTTTGCGCTGCGGCTGCAGAACGGGACCGTCGAGGTGCGCGAGTCGGGATCTTACAAGAGCGAAACGTCCTTTCAGGGTGGAGACACGCTCGGAATCCTGATTGAGAACGGAACCGCGAAGTATGTGAAGAACGGTTCGGTCTTCTATACCAGCGCGAACCAGGCGCCGGACGGCCAGCGCGTCCACGCGATCTTCTTCGACATGGACGCCAGGGTCGGCGACATCGCTATCGGAGCGGCGTCGAACCTGGCGCCTTCGGCTGCATCGACGGTGTCGAGTCAGTTCGCGCGGCCGCCGTCGTTGCCATCCATCGGCAAGGCGAAGCCGCGGGGCTGATTCAGCGGAGCCGCCGGCGCGAGTCCGCACGCGCGCTCCCACGTCACGGGCTGAGTCTGGGTCACCATCCTCGCGAATCCGATGATGGTGGCCCAGCTTAGAAGACAAATCGTGTGGGGGACGCTGACGATTCTCAGATGCCGTTGCGCCGGGCGTCGGCCACACCCCACGAGCGCGGCGGCGTAGAACGCCGATTGCGCCGCCAGCATCCAGCAATACGGCGCGAGTTGGACCAGCGCGACGTTCGCTGCGAAGAACAGCACGTGCAGCGCGGGCAGCATGAGCCGCAGTCCCTTGTGAGAAATCGTTTGCAGCCACAAACGATTGCGCAGCGGATTGTGGAGCCACCGCTCGCGTGCAAACAGTTGGAACGTCCCGGCGATGGTTCGCGCCCGTCGCGCCAGCTCCTGACCCGCCGTTGTCGACGTGTGATCGTAGGCCCGCGCCTCGGGCTCGAAGACCACCCGATACCCGCGGCGGACGATTCTCAGCGGAATGAGCACGTCATCCAGAATCGTGTCGGCTGGAACCGGTTCGAAGAGCTCGCGGCGAATGGCGTAGATCGCCCCGGTTGCACCCACCGTCGAATCGACGCGGCTCTCCGTCAATCGGATCAGCTTCTCGTACCGCCAGTAGAAGGCGGTGCCGTGTCCAGCCGCGGCCGCGTCGTGGTGCGCTCTCAGCATCAGCTCGCCGCTCACGGCCCCCACGCGCCGGTCGGCGAAATTGGCCACGAGCGCCCGCACCGCGCCGCGATCGAAGCGTTGTCGGGCGTCGGCGAAGACGACGATCTCCCCTCGCGCGCTCGGCACCAGCTCGTTGATCACGGCCGGCTTACCACGGCGCACCGGGAACGGCCGCACATTCACGCCCCGCTGCGCGTATTGGCGCGCGCATGCGACCGTATCGTCGGTCGATCCATCGGAGCCGACGACAATCTCGAGACGATCCCGCGGGTAGTCGAGCGCGAGCAGGTTTTCGATTCGTGCCGCGAGACGCTCGCCTTCGTTGTATGCGAGCACAATCACCGACACGGTCGGCTCGATCGGCGCTCGATGGTGCGGCTTGGACTGAACGAGCGCAGTCAACGCCGCGACGAGCGGATACCCCAGATACACGTAACCCAAGAGCGCAAATGCCAGCCAGAAGAGGACCACTCCGATCTCGGGTGCGGCACCTCCGGCGGGGAGCACGGCCCCGGGCGTTCGCGCCGTGTCGTCTCGAGCGCCGAGCAGCGCGAGACTGCTGGCGGCCGGACCGGGCGCGTCGATGTCGGCGCCCGGATCGCGGCCGTCGGTCGCGGCGCGCGAAAACGGACTGTGCCGTGTCAGACGGAAGCGCCCGTCTCGATGCGACGCGAAACCGACATCGTCGAGCGCGGGTGGGAAGAAGTTGTCGCGCGGATACTCGGACGCGCTGCCTCCGACGATGACGTTGCGGCGCACGACCGACGCGGGAAAGTAGCGGTCCAGCGCAGGAAGGCCGGCGCTGGTGCCGCTGCCGGCGATGCCGTGGCGATTGTGAAGCGTGATGTTGTTCTCGAACCTGAACCCGGTGTGCGGCGCATGATCGCCGCCAGATAGCAGCCCACCGGTTTGAAGCGCCGTGTTGTGATCGATCAGCACGTCGCTCGTGCCGTCCAGGAGCTGGAAGAGCCGCCCGCTGCCCCAGGATCCACCGACGTCGAGGAACAGGTTGTTCCGGATTTCGAGACGCTCGAGCCGTTGGCTCGGGTAGTTGTCGTCGCGGCCGAGCATGTTGACGCCCGCCGCGACGTGCCGGACGACGTTGTTCGCGAAGACGACGTCCTGGACGGTCGACCAGGGCGCGCGACCATCCTGATTGCGCACCGTGAAGAGGATGGCAAAGCCGTTCTGGGCCTGCGGCCAGTTGTACTCGAACAGGTTACCGTCAACGAGCACGCGCCGGGCGTTCTTGAGCTCGAACAGGTTCTTGATGGTCCATTCGGCGCCGGCGAACGCCTCGTGACCGATCTTCCACGACATCGGTTTCGCCAGGTGATTCTGGCGGATCTCGATGTCGGCGGGCACGAGATCGCGAATGGTGGGATCGGCGCCGCCGAACATGATGTTCTCGCCGGCAGCTTCGAGGTAGCTGTTGGCGATCTTGAACGGGCCGTCGCCGTTCCAGCCGGCGATCGCTTGCGAGTCGGCGCCGCGTTCCTTGAAGTCCGACAGGTACGAGTCGATGACAGCCGTCTGCCGCGAGTTCATCGCGATGCCCCGACGGCCGCCGCGCGTCGCGTCCCCGTGCAGGTAGCAGCGGTCGAAGATGAGATGGTGCGGCAGCGTCTCCACGCCGACGTCGTCGTGCCCGAGTTGCACGAGCGCGTGGAGGAAGACGCCGTCTGCCGGGGCGATGTCCAGACCGACGAAGCGATAATGATGGGCGCGGCGGTCGGCGGCGAGCACGGCGCCGGACGAGGCGACGAGCTTCGGCATGACCGACGCGTACGACGGGTCGATCCGGCGTCCCTGTGCCGGGAGGCCCGGCAGCGGCGCAGAGACGACGATCCAGCCGGTCCCTTCTTTCGCCGGCAAATGAAACGGGCCGCGATACACGGCGCGTGCCTCCAGCGTGATCAGGTCGCCGCCCCGCGCTTGGTCGAGCGCCCGTTGCAGGTCGCCACCGGCGGGCACGTGAATCGTGTGCCGCCCAAGCGTCGGAAACGTCGTGTCGACGAAGGCCCGCGGAGGCTCGGCCGCTCTCGTCGCGCTCGACATGGCGGTGGCCGTGCCGCGCGTCCATTTGCCAGGCGCGGCGGCAGTCGTCAGCATGACGAGCACACTGACCGCGATCGTGATCGTGCGTGACGCGAGAACACGCATAGTTTCAGGCCGTCTCTGCAATAAGAGTGGTCACCGGATGGGACCGTCGCGCGCTTGCGCGTGGTGCATCGAGGAATCGCCGACACCAGAGCTCGAACGACAGGATCGTCCAGAGCTGGAGATCGAGATCGCGCCCCCGGTCGTGCTGTCGAAACAGGGTTTCGATGTACTTGGTGTTGAAGAACCCTCGTTGCCGGCAGGTGTCTGACAACAGGAGATCGCGCGCGAATTCCGACAGGTCCCCGCGGAACCAGCGTGCCAGGGGCACCGCGAATCCATGCTTGGGCCGGTCGATGATCGCGTCGGGCAGGATGCCGCGCATGGCCCGCTTCAGCAGATATTTGGTCGTGCCGCCGCGCAGGCGCATGTGGGCCGGAATGGTCGCGGCGAACTCGACCAGTTTGTGGTCGAGCAGCGGGGGTCGCGCTTCGATCGAGTGCGCCATCGTCATCCGATCGACCTTGGTGAGAATGTCGAGCGGCAGATAGGTCTGGAGGTCGTGGTGCTGAACGGCGGCCAGCCACTCGCCGCCGCCGGTCGGCGCGAACGCGGCGAGCGAGGCGCGCCACGGATCGTGACGAGACATCTCGTCGAACGCATCGTCGTGAAACAGCCGCCGCATCTGATCCCTGGTGAACATCGTCGAGGCATCGAGATAGCGCGCAGGGCCATCGAGCGCGAGATGCTGCAGGAATCGTCGACCCCGCATCCCGTCCCGCATCGCGTCGCCCACGGCGCCGCCGGCTCGCCGAAGCCATGCCGGTATCTTGTCGAAGCGTCGTTCCCGGCTTTCGACGACGTATTTCTCGTAGCCGGCAAAGAGCTCGTCGCCGCCGTCGCCGGACAGGACGACCTTGACGTGTTCGGCGGCCAGCTTTGACACCATGTAGGTGGGAATGGCCGACGTGTCGCCGAACGGCTCGTCCAGATACCACGTGAGGTCCTCGACGATCTGGATGACGTCGGGACGAAGGACTAAGTCGTAGTGGTCGGTGCCGAACGCCGCCGCTACCTCCCGGGCATGAGCGAGCTCGTCGTACCCGGCTTCTGCGAATCCAATCGAGAACGTCTTCACGGGATCGGGGGCCACCCGCGCCATCGTGGCGACGACAGCGCTCGAGTCGATGCCGCCGCTCAGAAACGCGCCAATCGGGACGTCGCTGATCCGGTGCAGCGTGACCGATTCGACGAGCAGCTCGCGCAGGCGTTCGACGATCGCGTCCTCCGTGGTCGCCTCGTCGGGCACGAAGTCGACGTCCCAATACCGCTCGATGCGCAGTCCACAATTGCCGACGGCGGTGGCGATCCGACCGGGTTCGAGCTTTCGGATGCCGTCAACGATGCTTTGCGAGGATGGTGTCGCCAGGAACGTGAAGAGGTGGCTGGCAGCCTCCCAGCTCACGGAGCGCTCGACGGTGGACAACTGCAGAATCGGCTTGAGCTCGGAGGCGAACACCAGCTCGTCGTCACGCTCGCTGAAAAACAACGGCTTGATGCCGAGCCGGTCGCGCGCGAGCAGGAGCCGTCGTGTGCGCGTGTCCCAGATCGCGAACGCGAACATGCCGCGAAGGTAATCGACGACACGCGCGCCGACATCCTCGTACAAGTGCACGATGGTCTCGGTGTCGCTCGCCGTTCGGAATGTGTGCCCGTTCCGTTCGAGCTGAGCGCGCAGCTCCCGGTAGTTGTAGATCTCGCCGTTGAACACAATCCAGACGGAGGCGTCTTCGTTGCAGATCGGCTGCTGGCCGTTGTCGAGATCGATAATGCTCAGCCGGCGCATGCCGAGGGCGACGCCGTCGCCCAGGTAGACGCCTTCCTCGTCGGGTCCGCGATGCACCATCGCGCCACACATCGACCGGATTTCATGCTCGAAGACCGTGGCCCGATCCCACCGGACGATGCCGGCGATGCCGCACACGTCAATGCCTCCCTATCAACTCTGTCAACTTTGTTCAACCTTGCGGGGTCATCCACGCCGCCAGCCGGCGCCTCATCGCAAATGACGAGGGGACGATCTGCCGCGCCGCGGTCGTGGATCCAAACAGGAGAGCCGCGTAGGCGCCCGCATAGGCGAAGCCGGCGCACGCCAGCACGGCGAGCGCCGGCAGCGTGACTGTGTGGATGATCCAAAACGCCGGCACCGCCGCGATGACAGCGCTGGCGACGATGCCCGCCAGTCGCCGCCACGGCAGCGCATCGTGCAGCCCCGCGCCGAGGAGTCGCGCGATTCGCACGGCGCCGACGCCTTTCGCCACACTCGTCGCCAGCAAGGTCACGAGCACCGCGCCGCTCATGCCGAAGATCGAGAGAAACGGCCAAATCAAGACGACGACGAGCGCGAAACGCAAGACGTTCATCACGAGGAGGAAACGTGTTTGGGCGTAGACGCGCAGCACCCCGTCGACCGCGAACGCCGACGGCAGGATCGTCAGCGTCCACACCATGAAGATCGGCACGCTGGCGAGATACTTCGTCGTGAAGAGCGCGACGATGACTGGGCGCGCCGCGACCAGCAGGAAGGCGGCGAGCGGAAACATGACGATCGCCAGCCTCGAGATCGTGCTGTGCCAAAGCGACACGGCCGCGCGCCGATCGCCTTCCCGCGCGTGCGCGGTCATCTGGACCATCATGACGTTGACGGTCGAAGTCATCACGAGATCGACGAGCGGAATCTGCAGGCATCCCACGGCGTAAATCGCGAACGTGGCCGCGTCGAATCGCGCGGCCACGACGTACTGGTGAAAATTCGTCTGCACGACCTCGACGCCGACGGCCAGTGCGAAGGGCAGCGCGTACGCCAGTTGACGCCGCCAGAGGCCGACGTCGATCCGCAGGCCGCCGTCGAATTCCTGCCACAGATAGGCGAGCATCGCCGCCACGCGGAGGATGCCGAATGCCACGGCGCCGATGAGCACGGCGCCGACGCCGCCGAATCCCAGCGCTGGAATGATGAAGAGCAGCGCCCGAGCGAAGTCGGAGCCGGCGTACGTGACGGCAGCCTTGACATGCTGGCCGCGCGAGATCATGACGATCTCGAACACGGTGGCGACCAGTGTCAGCGCCAGCAGCAGCCCCAGCAGGACGAGATGATCGGCGAGCTGCGAGTTGGTCAGCCAGGCGGCGATTGCCGTCCGCGCCGCGTAGAGCAGGGTCAGGCAACCGAGTCCTGCGCACGCCAGCGTCACGACCGCGTTGCACACGTGGCGGCCCGCCCCGGCTCTGCGCGGCACGAAGTAGTACAAGCTCTCGGCCATCCCGAGTTGCGCGATCCCGTAGAGCGTGGAGAACACCAGGAACAACTGCTTGTACGTGCCGAACTCCGCCCGATTGAAGACGCGGGCCAGGACCACCGGGATCATGAACAGCGCGGCGAATCCGACGGCACGTCCGGCGATGAGTACCATCGCCGGACCGCGGAGCGCGTCGAGGAGCCGTTGCTTCATACGTGACGCACCCGGCACTTGCGGATGGGCGGCCAGAGACCGTGGACCTGACAGCGCAAGATGTCCTCCGAAAAACGGCCGTCGGCATCGACCGACGATCCCTCCCACAGCAGCAGCCGTTCGATCGCCAGATGTGGATGGCGCGCGTTGCCGTGTGGACAGGCGGTGTAACCGAATCGATAGCCGGCGCGGCCGACCGCCTCGACGACGGCGTCGGTGAACTGACCGCCGGGATACGCAAAATGCGCGATCGGTTCGCCGAGGTGGCGCTCCAATGTGCGCTTCGAACTTTCGAGATCGTCGGCGACCGTGTCCGCTGACTCCGTGGGCAACGACGCGTGCGCCTCGGTATGCGATCCGACGACGAAGCCGGCGCGGCGCATTTCGAGCAGCATGGGCCACGTCAGCGTGCGCGGCGCGGGGCCGAATCCGTTGCCGACCGCCGCCTCGAGGCCGGCGACGACCACGCCGACATTGGCTCGAGAGAGCTCCGGCATCAGCGTCGAAACCATCCTCAACGGGCTGTCGGTGGTCGCGCCGGCGTCCAGTCGTTGAGCCGCGGGAAGGCCGAGGTCGCCCAACAGCGCAAGCAACCGACGTTGCGGTCGATCCCACACGGCAAACGCCTTCGCCATGAGGCGGTACAGTCTGTCGTGAGGCTGCCAGCTCGAGCGCCCGACGAGATCGGTGACGACGAACACGGCGGCCGGGATGCCTTTGCGTTTGAGCAGCGGATACGCGTGCTCGTACACATCGCGGTAGCCATCGTCGAAGGTGATGGCCGCGACCCGTTCGGTGAACGGCGATCCACTCGCGATGCGCTCGCCGATGTCGTCGAGGCTGACGAACTTGAAGTGACGTCCGATCAGATCGACGTGCCGCTCGAACATGGCGCGGCCGATGAGCATGCTCGGAAGGTCGGTTCGCGCCGCGGCCGCGAAGTCCTCGACGACGCGGTGGTAGCCGACAATGAGCGGCTGAGCGACCGGCCGGGCGAGCCGCGCGCCGAGCCGGTGACGATGCGCGCTGGCGATCGCCGAGGCGAGCGTCGACCTCACGCGCCATCGCCATCGCGCGCTCATCCTAGGTTGCACGCGCGGCTCCAATCGCCAGAATGCGCCGGGCCACGGTACGCATCGTTCGCTCGGCCTCGGCGGTTCGTCGATCGACGACGCCGCCCAAGTGCGGAGGAAATAGCTGGAGTTGAGCCAACTGCCGCTCGTCCCGGGCCCAGAGCGATTTGTACGTCTCGGTGCCGTACAGCATGTCGAATTCACACGCGCCTTCTTCGAGCGCGGCCCGAATGGTCAATCCCATCAACACGAGTCCGACGCTGAGCCGTGCGTGCGAGGCATCGAATCCGTGCTGGTAGAAATAGAAACGCTGGTGGTACGCGAAGCCGTACATCACCCCGGCGGGCTCGCCGTCGAGACAGAGGACGTACATGCGCAGCCAGCCGCGCGCGAGCGCTCGCGCGGTGGCATCGGCCTGGAACGCGCGGACCGCCGGCGTGAGAAACGCGGTCGATCCACGCGGCCCGAACCGCTGTTCGTGAAACCGGATGAGGGTGGCCAGCCCGTCCCGCCGCTCCGCGTCGGAGGTGACCAGGTCGAAGCGGAGATCGAACCGGTCGGTGAGCGCCCTGAGCCGCCGCCGGAAATTGGCGCGATGCGAGGCGCCGAGGGAGGCGAGATACGAATCCCACGTCTGTCCCGCCAGCGTCACGACCGGACAGATCCCGGCGTGTGTGCGCCTCAGCGTCCAACCGTCCTCGACGAGCTGTTCCGCCAGCCGCGCGGCCGTCGACGCGTGGGTCACGTGATTCAGCCGGAGGGTTCGCTTCTGTTGCTTGATGGCGCCCGCGAGCGCCGGCAACGCCTCTCGTTCGTGCCCGAGCCGCACGATGAGGTCCAGATAGTCCGAGCCCGCGTAGCCCGTGCCGAGGAACTCGAGACGCGAAAACAGCCCAAAGGGCCCGCGCGCGACGAGCAGCGGCGCAATCGCGATCAGTCGGGCGCCGTCGAACACGGCGATCAGTTGGAGTCTGTGCGCGCCACTCAGAAATCTCCACCACGCACCGAGCCATTCCGCGGTCAGAAATGGACAATCGGCGGCGCTGTGTTCCAGCAGCTCGTTCCATTGCGGCGCCAGCCGGGCGACGCCGTCGCCGTCGTCGATGATTTCCAGCCTCACGCAGCCATCCGCAGATTCAAGGTCGACACCTGACGCGCGACGTAGTCGACGTGCTCCGGCGTCAGGTCCTGATGAATGGGCAACTCGAGCACGTGAGCGCGAAGGAAGCTGGCGGCCGGGGACATCTCGAGACCGTCCGCCTCGACGCCGTCGTTCCAGAATTCGAGCGCATCCACACCGCGCTGCCGCAGCGCTGTCGCCGCCGCCGCTTTGTCCTCGACGAACACCGGAAAGAAGAGCGGGCAGATGCCTTCCACCGGATCCGGCAGCACCTGGCTCGCCCGGCCTCGAAGTCCCTGCGACAGGCGGCGGAAGTTCGCGACGCGCCGGCGTCTGATCTCGGCGAAGTCCAGCCGGCCGATCACGCGCTCCGACAATCGCGACATCGCGAGATCGACGGCGGTCACGTCGAACCCCATGTCGCCGACCGGCGTGCGGTGGACCTCCAGCGCTCCCGCCGCGCGGCCGAGGCCTCGCTTCACCGCGCACAGCGCGGCGCCCAGCCGGTCGGCGCGGCTCCGGGCCCGCTGGACGAAGAGCTCGGCGGTGCGTCCGAGCACCGAAGCGGGTCCCACGTGCCGCAGCCGCAGCCGTTCGAGCGACTCGAGCTTCGCGGTGTTCTGCACGAGCACCGCGCCGTTCGGGACCGGAAGCGTCTTGTACAGGCAGAACACGGCCCAGTCGCCGAACGATCCGAGCGGCTTGCCATCGAGCTCGCTCAGAAGCGCGAGCGCACAATCTTCGAAGAGCAGCATGCCGCGCCGGGCGCACAACTCGACGAGGGCATTCATCGGCTGCGGCCATCCGAGGTAGTGGATGACGTACAGCACGTCCGGTTCGTCGCGCGCGCACAGCCGCTCGACGTCATTCGGATCGAGCTGCATGTGCCGACCGACAGGACAGTACTGAAGTCTCGCGCCGGCGGCCCGCATGGCGAGCACTTCGTTGCCGCTGTAATAATCCGGCACGAGCACGGTCAGGTTCGGCCGGCTCGCGCACAGCGCCTTGAACAGGTAGTAGATCGCGTTGCGCGCTCTGTAGAAGCGCAGGGCGTGCGGCGCGTTGAACGGAAACCACTGGCTCGGCAAGCCGGCGGATCTGAAGAAGTCCTTCGCGGAGAGTCCCTGATACGTCGGTACGAACATGATCACGCTCTCCAGCGCTTCAAGACGGGCGCAAGCCGGAACTTCGCGTGATGGAGCACGCGCGCGCGGCTGGTGTTCGCGAACACGAACAACCAGTGATGGGCCCTGGTGGTCGGGGTCCATTCCAACTTCCACGGCTCGGCGTCTCCGAGGAAGTCGACCTCGGTCAGGCCTTCCGCAAACGCGTGCCGGACGGCGAAGTAGATGAGGAGCTTGAAGGGGGAGCATTGCGCATGTGCGGGGTCGTACCCGGTCTTGAAAAGAAAGAGCCGGTTCCCGTAGCGCGCGCCGTACGACGTCGCAATGCGCTCGCCGTTCACGGTGAGGAAGAGCAGATGGAGCCAGCGGTGTTGGGACGCCCGCTCGGCCAGTAGCGCATAGAAGCGGTGGACGGCTGGATCGGAGTCGATCGAGGTTCCCGCCTCGGCCTTCCACCCCGACGCTTCGAGCCGGAACGCGTCCTCGCGTGCACCGAGGAGCGCGGCGCCGTCGATGACGGTTTCGAGCGCCGGCTCACCGAGGCGTGTCAGGCGTGACAGCCGATTGCGAACGTTCTGCCTGAACTTCGAGCTCAGCCTGCTGTAGTACTCGTCCCAGTTCCCGGCGAGTCGCACGTACGGTGCATCACCGCTCGGCCAGACGCCGCTGAGACACCCGTCTTCGGCCGCGAGAGACGACACGGTGTCGAGCGTCGGCGAACCCTCCGGCAGTTGACTCAACTGCAACACGTCCCAACGGTCGCGCTGCTCGCACAGCGCTTTCCAAATGGCCCGATACGATTCCTCCGGCTGCTCCGCAACGATGAAGTCGGCCCGCGGCGTGTGATCGTTGTGCAGCAGTCGGAGTCGTCGGATCGAGATCCCGTACGAGCGGGTGGTGTCGGACAGCAGCGGCGCAATCGCTGCGATCCGGCCGCCGCGTCTCACGATGAGGATGTGCAGGCGGCAACCGCGGCCGAAGCACTCCCACCACGTCCGCAGCCATTCATGACGCAGGAATGGATGCCCAATCCGGGCACGCTCGACGGTCTCGTTCCATTCCGCTTCGAGAGCGAGGAACTCGGCGTCATCCGTCACCACGTGCACGGAGCACGCGGGCTCCGCGATCGGTAGCGCCGGGCGATCGACAAGGGACGTCAGAGTGCCGAGCCATTGGCCGTGGGTCTCTCGCGCGGCGCGTTCGTGCCGGATTCCTCGCCGTTCAGTTTTGCGCGCGTGGCGTGTCAGGAGGTCGCGATAGAGGTTTTCCGTCGTCGCCGCCATGCGCGTGATGGAGTATCGCTCCTCGATCACCTGCCGCGCCGCCCGGCCGAGCTGTGCCGCCAGGATCGGCGCGTCGAGCAGCCGCGCAATCGACGTCGCCAGGGACGGGACGTCGGCGGCCGGCACGAGGAGACCGGTCTTGCCGTCGGTGAGCACCTCGGGCGTGCCGCCGACACGCGTGGCGACGATCGGTGCGCCCGCGGCCATCGACTCGAGAAGCGCATTCGACAACGCCTCGTTCAACGACGGCATGACCGAGACGGTGACGTTGGCCAGAAGCGCCGGCACGTCCGATCGCAAGCCGGTGAAGATGACGCGGTCGCCGATACACAGCCGCCCGGCCAGCGCCTTCAGGTCGTCCAGGTACGTCGGGTCATGCGGCGGCGTTTCGCCGACGACGAGGAACCGCGCCTGCGGGAATCGTTGGCCGACGAGCGCGGCGGCCTCGAGAAACTGTTCCAGTCCTTTGAGCCGGGTCAATCGCGACACCACCGCCACCAGCGGGACATCAGGTGGGAGCTCGAGCTCGCACCGGAGTCGGGACGGCTCGCGCGGAGCGCTGAAGCGGCTGACGTCCACGCCGTTGGGAATCACGACGATCTTTTCCGGCGCGTAGCCGTCGCGGACCAGCCAGTCCTTGACCGCATCGGCGTTGACGAGGACGCGGTCGGCGAGCTTGCACACGTACCGCTGGACGCGCTTCTGCATCGGCGTGAGGTAGAGTCCGAGATCGCGAATCGAGGCGATCACCACCGGTGTTCCCGCCAGCCTGGCGGGGGGGACGGCGAAGACGTTGCCGTAGAAGTTGTAGGCGTGCACGATCTGGGTGCGGCGTCGCGTCAGATGCCGCGCGAACTTCGCCTGCTGGGCGAGCGCGTTCAGGCTGTAGAACGATTCGATCGGATACTCCGCGAGGGGAATGCGCCGGTCGTCGATTTCCTTGACGAAGGGTCCGAGCCGGCGCAGGCAGGCCATTTCGAGATCCGTTCGGCCGTGGTTGAGCGATCGGCACAGCGCCATGACCTGGTTCTCGGTTCCCCCGCACAACAGCGTCGGCACGACCTTGAGCAGCCGGAGCGGCGCGCGTGCATCAGGTACGCGAGTGTCCACGACGTTCATGATGCCTGCGATTCGGCGGGCGCCGCCGCCTGGCTCGCTGTCACGTACGCGCGCTTGAGAGCGACCGCCATCCCGCCGATTGAAAAGAAATAGAACTGGTACGCGATCGGATGAAAGAAGGCGGCGACGCCGAACGCGACGAGCGCGATCTGGACGCCCGCCGCCAGGTGAGCGAGATCGCCGAGCGCCGGTTCGCGGGCCGAGCGCCGTTCGACCGCTCGCGCACTGCGCAGACACATCACATACAGCCACAAGAAGAGCAGGAGACCCGGCACGCCAAGATCGACGGCGTACTGAAGAAACGCGTTGTGCACCGAGATCCAGTCGCTCACGCCGCGGTACTCGTTCATGGCGAGCACGTCCTGGCCGATGCCGACGCCGATGATCGGATTGTGCGCGACCACGCCGAGCGCGACCTGGTAGTCGTTCCACCGTCCGGCCGCGGATCCCGTCCGGTCGGCCGCCATGTCGGTGATCGTACTCAGACGGTCCGCGTAGCCTCGCGGGAGATAGGGCAGCGCGAACAGTCCGGCCAGAAGGAGCACGGCCGCCGTGCCTGCAGCCCGGCGCCGAACCAGCCAGAACACGAAGAGGACGAGCGTCGTCGCCAGCGTGAGAAACCCCGCACGCGAGAACGTCACGACGACCGCGGCCGCGTCGAGCACGAGCGTGGCCGCCGCCAGCCAGCGACCGGTCGCGCTCCGTGCGCTCATCATCATGACCGCGGCCATGGGGATGACGAGGTTCAGCATCAGCGCAAGATCGTTCGGATTCCCCGCGATGCCCGATCCTCCGTAATAGCCGTAGATGCGGTGCACGCCGGGGACGCGGGTCGACAGGAACACACCCGACACGTAGTTGTTGAGCGCGGTCGCCGCGAGCGGGATGGAACAGACGACGAGCGTCCACGCGAACACGCGCAGGCGCGACGTGGTGGCGACCAGCGCGCCGATCAGCCAGAAGAACACGACCGCCTTCAGGTAGTGGTCGGTGAGCACGTTCACGCTGCCGCCGGGCCAATAGGAGACCGGAACGGTGATCACGGCCCAGCACACGAGCAGGACCGCGAGCACGACTTCGGTGGCAAACGGCGTCGGCTGATGGTCCGCGAGCCGCTGCAGCAGATGCGCGGCGATGGCAAGACCCGCCGCGAGCAGCGCGATTCTCAACGACCCGAGAATTGGCAGCCAGATTTGCGGTGACAGCAGCAGGATGCCGGTGAACACCACGAGCGACGCGAAGGCGACGCGGCCGGTCGTCGTCGTCGGGGCCGGAGCCTCGTCGACGCCGCCGTCGTCTTGACGCCACCACACAGTTGGCGCTGGTGAGTAGGGGACTGCCGCCCCCGCGCGAGGAAACATGGAGGTCAATCCCGCCCGGCCGAAGGCGCGGCGCCCGGCCTGACGAGCCATGAGGGGTACGGCGTCCCGTCGGTGCGCTCGGGAGCCCATGCGACACCGGGATCGCGCGGCTGCCGCCGCACTCTGGCGGCTCCGTCGCCGCTCAACATCACGACGATCGTGTGCAACAGGATCCGCGCATCCAGCCACAGCGATCGGTTCTTGATGTAGTAGAGGTCGTACCGCATCTTTTCGGTTTCTTCCGCGAGGTCGTTCGCATAGCCGTAGCGAACCTGCGCCCAGCCGGTGACGCCGGGGCGCACGATCGAGCGGATCGGGTAGTACGCGATCCGCTCGGTGAAGATCTGGTGGTTGCAGGTGGGATGCGGCCGCGGTCCGACGAGGTTCATGTCGCCCTTGAGGACGTTCACGAGCTGCGGGAGCTCGTCCAGCCGGAACCGTCGCAGCCAGGCGCCGACGCCGGTAATCCGGTGGGCGTTGTCCCGCACCCACTCCGACTGTCGCTCCTCGCTCGGGTGCATCGTTCGGAACTTCAGCAAGCCGAACGGACGGCCGTCTCGCCCCGCGCGGTTCTGCACGAACAGCACGGGACCGCGGGAGCTGAGCTTGATCGCGACGGCGATCACCGCCAGCAGTGGCGCCGAGAGCACCAGTCCGATCGCCGACACGACGAGACTCACGATCCGCGCCGCCAGCTCGGACGCGCCATCGTTTCGAAACCCTTTCGAGGAGAGGATCAGCGCGCTCGGGTTGAGCGCCTCGATGGCGATCTTGCCGGTCACGCGCTCGTGGAACTCCAGCGCGTCCTCGACGATCATGCCGCGGACCCGGAGCTCGAGCAGGCGTTGGAGCGGTAGCCGATCACGACGATCGGCAAACGCGACCACGATGCGCCCCGGTCGCTCGCGTTCGACAATCTCGGCGAGCCGATTGGCGGGACCGAGCCACCTGGCCTGGGCCGCCCATGATGTCGGCAGCGGTTCATCGTCGATGACGCCGATGACGCGGTGGTAACAGCGGTCGAGGGCCTCGATTTCCTCGAGGAGCTTGGCCGCCATCGGACCGGATCCGAGGATGACCGTGCGCTGGTTCCGCTGGCGCCGCTGGCGCATCACGACACACAGGGATCGCATCGGCGGGACTGCCGCCGCCAGCACGAACACGGCGGACAAGGCTCCGAGATCAACGGGAGGAATGCCGACGTAGCAGCCTGCCAACAGCGTGGATGCCGCGATGATGACCAGCGCCGGCAGGAGAACAGGATGGCGAGTACGCGACTCAGGGTTCACGGTAGGCGGCCTCAGGGGTGACTTGGGGCGTCAGGCAGTCCGCGCCTCACCAAAGTACCCGCGGTACGACGAGTTGTAGTACCCGAACAACGGCTGGACGTCTCGATTGAACACGAGGCCCAGCACCGTCGCCGGATCGAGAAGAGTCAGGGCTTCCGCAAGCAGCTTGCGCGGCGTTTGATTCGCCGCCACGACGACGATGAGTCCGTCCACGAGCTTGGAGATCGTGGCCGCGTCGAACACCGGTAGCAGCGGAGGTGTATCGAGCACGATGAAGTCGTAGCGCTGCCGCGCCTCCTGAAGGAGGCGCTCGAGTCGCGGCGACCGAAGAATCTCGTGGATCGGGACGCGCGTCACACCGGCCGGAATGACCGACAGGTTGAAGCCGTCCACCTGGCGCGTGACCTGGTCGAGCCACACGTTCGTGTCGGCGATGGCGTCGACGAGGCCGCGCGGATCCGCGGCGCCGATTCCCAGGCGCGCGGCAACCGTGGGACGCCGCAGATCGGCGTCGATGAGCAGGACGCGAGCGTCCGACCCGCACGCGAGCACCCCCGCGAGGTTGAGGGCGGTGACGGTTTTCCCGTCCCCCGCGCTCGGGCTGGTGACGGCGATCAAACGAACGTCCCGCAGACGCTTCAACTGTTCGATCGTGATGCGCAGGCCCTGGTACTGTTCGGCGGCGAACGAGGCCGGCGCCTTCAGGCTCACCAGGGAGGGATCAAGATGTTGTCTCATGGGCGATCAACTCGTTCGAACCAGGAAGCGGACCAGTTGCTGATTGTCGCGAGCGACGTGCGCCGACAACGCGCCGGCGAGTACGATCACGACCAGCGCGGAGGCCATCGCGAAGGCGACCCGCGCGCGCCGCGCGCCAGGCGCCGCGTCGATACAGGGAATCGCCGCGATCACAGGAATCCTCGTGAACTTGCGCAATTCATCGAGCGTATGAAACGACGGATCGAGCTGCTCGGCAAGGAGCACGGCGCCGACCGCCGCCGCGGCGGCGAGCAGGAGTCCAAGGATCAGCAGCCGTAGGCGGTTCGGGGCCTTCGGGCCGTCCGGAGGAACCGCGGACTCGAGAATGCGAAACCGCTCGCCCTGGCGATCGGTCTCCATGCTCGCGACGAGCTGCGCCTCGTCGTAGCGCTTCATCAGGGAGTCGTAGAGATCTTTGGCGGCCTGCTGATCGCGTGAGAGCAAGGTAAACTCGTTCTGCAGCTCGGGCGCGCCCTCCAGACGGCGCTCGAACGCGGTGATCGCGTTGCGGACGTCCGCCTCGGTTTTCTTCAGTCGACTGAGCTCCCCGTCCAGGTTCTCGAGCGCGCGCCGCCGGGCCGGCGGCAGATCGCGCGACGGCGCCGGCGTCTTCTCGCTCGACTCCGCAGCCTTTCGATCCGCGTCTTCGCGCGCCGCGGCCTCCCGCTGGAGCGCGGCAATCTGTTCCTTCAGCCGGATGACGTCGGGATGTTTGGCGGTGGATCGGGTCTCGAGCTGCTGCAGCTCGTCCTTCATCCGGTCGATGCGTTTGGCCAGCTCCACGGGATCGCTCGTGTTCGAGACCGCCGGCGCGGCGGCGGCGATATTCAGCGCGTCCGAGTCGACCGCGATCCCCTCGAGCAGCCGCTCGCGTTGCTCGAGGACGTGCAACTGCTGCTCCCCGTTCAACCGGAGCTGATCGTTGAGGCGGCTGAGCGTCGCGAGGTTCATGCCGGTCTGCTGCGGCAATTCGCCGACGTGCCGTCCGGTGAACGCCCGCACGTTTTGCTCGTGATGATCCACCTGGCGTTTCGCCTCGCTCAGCTGCCCTTTCAGGAATTCCGCGGTCCGCAGCGCCTCTTCCGATCGCATGCGGTCGTTCTGGGCGACGTAAAAGGCGGCGAGCGCATTGGTGACATCCGCGACCGTGTCGCGCTGCTCGCCCGTGTAGATCAGCCTGAAGGCCACCGTTTTCGTCCGGCCGCTGACCTGCTCGGGGCCGGTCAACTCGACTTGGATATCGCGGCGGGTCTGATCGAGCACCGTCTCCAGCGGCGCGCGGCTGCGCAGTCGCGGATAGAGGTTGTACTGCTCGACGAGCGCCGACAGCCGGGCCCGGCTCAGAATCTCCTGCTTGATGACCTGCAGCCGGCTTTCGAGCTCGCCGCTGGCCGGCGGCTTCACCACCGCCTCGGAGACCTGCCGCTCCACGAGCACGACGGCCGTCGCCTGATAGAGGTCGGGGAGGTACGTCGCGAATGCGAGAGCCGACGCGACGAGCGTCATGAAGACGACGAAGGCGAGCAACCGGCGGCGCCGGAGGATCTCCCAGGCACGCAGGATGACCGATTCGTCGGCGGCGGGTGACAGCGGATCGCGGGGCATCGATGACCTCTCAGGGCACGAAGATGATGTCGCCGGCGCGGACGAAGAAGTTGTCTTTCTCCGATCCCTCGGCGGCCTTCCGGTAATTGAACGGCACGCGCGTCGTCGTACCTCCGTTCTGGCGGATGACGAGGATGTGATCGCGCGACGCGAACTCGGTGAGCCCCTGCGCCTGAGCGATCAGCTCGAGCACGGTCGCCGGGCTCTTGACCTCGTAGCGGCCCGGCACCTTGACGGCGCCGACCACCGCCACCTTGACGCTGTGCACCTCGCGGATGATCACCGAGACCTCCGGCGATTCCACGTACTCCGAGAGCCGCTTGGTGAGCTGCTCGCGCAGTTGGGTCGGCGTCAGGCCGGCGGCCTGAATGTCGTTGACGAGCGGCAGCGACACCTTGCCGTCAGGACGGACCGGAACCGTTCGACTGAGATCCGCGTTCTTCCACACCAGGACGTCGAGAATGTCCTCGGGTCCGATCAGATAGGCGGCGCCGCGCGGATCGACGGCGATCGCCTCGCTGCCCGTCTCGGGCGCGCGGTCGTTCGGCGTGCGGTCAGTTGGTGGCTGGGCCCACGCGGTCGCCGTCAGCGACACGCACATGAGGATGGCAGCTGCTAGCCGACGATTCATTGGGCAACTCCAGGACGGCGGACCACGGGTGGCTCACCAGTGGGCCGGAATGTGCGACTCCATCGAGGCGCGATCGTCAAGGTCACGCGAAACGTCTGGCGCATCACCTGGTCGTCGATGAACACCGAGCGCCGGATGAGACCCTGCTGAAGCTCGGTTCCGTAGGATCCCGACACGGTGTACGGCCCGCCGTGCGGCGTCCACGCGCCGAGGAGGATCGCGCGATAGACGCGGACGTTGTGATCCTCGAGCGTGGTGCTGTTGGTGATGCCGGTGTGCAGTCCGATCTCGGTTCGTGGCGTCGTGGGCCACACGAGCCGAGCCGTCGCCGTGTCGACCGCGACCGGACCGTGAATCCCGAGGATGATCGTTTCGCCGTGCCAGTAGTCCGCCGCCAGTCGCAGGCGAGCCATGGTCCGTGTGAAGCCCGCGAGCATCTCCGCCGCGAGTCCCTTGTCCGATGACTGCCGCGGTCCTGCCTGCAGCGTGAGGCGCGTGGCGTAGGCGAGCTCGCGCGTCCATCCCACGAGCACGGCGTTCGACGTGTGCGTCTCGAGCGCGTCGACGAACTGCCGGCCGAGATAGCCGACCGTGATCTCGTCGAGCGTCGAGACCTGGCGCGTGACGCCGGCGCGGCCGACGTGGAGCGTGCCGCGGATGTCGTCGATGAGCGTCTCGGTCGTGCCGTTGTAGCTCGCATTGATCGTCGTCCGCGGTCTGACGCGATAGGCGATCGACGGCACGATTTCCCAGCGCTCGGCGATCCGTCGTTCGCCGAGAATGCCCGTGTCCAAATTCAACTCGCCCGGCGTCTCGGTTCGGTCGTATCGAAGACCGAGCCCGAGCGTGGTCTGTGGCGTGGCTCGCTGGTGGATGTCGAAGTCGCCGTGACGCCGTGCGTCGAGCGTCGTCAGCGCGGAGTGATTGGAGCGCTGCATGTCGAACGAGAACAGACTCTGGATCGACAGCGTGGGCGACTCGTACATGCCCTCGAGCGAGGGACGCAGCAGGTTGATCGTGCCGGCATCGCCATTGGCTTTGGCAAACAGGTTGTCGTCGTAGACCGTTCCAACCGACAGCGACGGGACGAAGGTCGCGCTGGTCTGCTGGGCCCGGGCGGGCGGCGCCGCAATCAGTTCGACCGCAAGAACGACGAGGAAGATGTGACGCATACGTATGCTCACGCTGCTCTGTGGGAAGAAATGGGGACGACCGCCGCGCGGTCGAGTTCCACCGCAACACTTCGCCCAAGCAGGTCAATCGAGATCACGAAGGATCCCCGGTTGGTCTTGTTCTGCACGAAGACGCCTTCGAGTCCCGCGAGCGGTCCCTCGACGATCGTCACGCGCTCGCCTCCGGAAAGATGTGGATAGCCGAACGCCGGGACGTCGGCCTCGACGATGCGCTGAATCGCGGTCACGTCGGCATCGGGCACCGGGGTCAGTCGCGTCCAGCCGTCTTCGAGGATCCGCACGACGCCGCGAACTCCGAGCATGTCCACGTAGCAGCGCTTGTCCATCGCCTGACGGACGAACAGGTAGCCGGGGAACATCGGCGCGCGAACGAGCGCGGCCTTCCCGCGGCGGATCGATCGCGTGTGGATCTCCGGCAGGAACGGCGAAAACCCTTTGGCCGCGAGTTGCTGCGCGACGAGATGCTCGCAGTTGCTGCGCGTCCAGATGGCGTACCACGCCGCCGTCGCTGACTGGATGGTGTCGCCGCTCGTCTCCGGCAAGGCTTCGCCCCCTTCGGTGCGTGATCCGTTCTGTTCACTCGCCGCATCGTCCATCGCCGCCGAGTGGCCGCTGCGATACGCATCAGCCACGTGGTTCGGTGCCACTGCAATAACCGTTCACAGAAATGTTCTGCCTGCAGTGGAAGGGTGTGTTGCTCGATTTCCCTTATTGGCACCGGCGTTTCCTATTCGATGCGCAGCCCGTTGCGCTGGGTGCCAACAAGGTGAAGAAGTGGTGTGGTTCCTTCCAGCGTGCGTGTCGCCACGCGGTCGGTTGAGATGTCGGACCACACGACCGAGCGACGAACGGATGAAGCGGCTCGCCGTCGCGCGGATGGTTCTGGCGAACAGCAGCACCTGCACGGTCGAGACAAAGGCCGTCGACCACCGTCGCTTGTACTCGTGTGCGCCGTGCGACATCATCGTGTGCACGCCAGCTCGGGCAAGCTGCTGCAGCGCTTTCTGCATGAGATGCGTGCCCGGCGACAGGTTCGCGAACCTGTCCGCATAAGCGAGAGAGACGTCGTAGAAGCAGCCCCGCTCCACCAGGCCGACGAGAAACGCGGCATCGCAGCCATCGATGGAGAGGATTGGCGAGGCCACCATGCCGCGCGGCGCGAACCGGCGCACGAGCTCCGACAAAAAGTTTCTGTGGCACGCGGCGAGACGCTGACCCTTCAGCTTGTAGCTCGCCTCGGTAATCGCGATGAAGCGGCCGATCGCGTCCTCGTACTGATCGAGCCGCTCCTCGAGAAACACACCGTCCACGATCGGGTGGCCGGCAGCAGCAACCCGCTTGGCCTGGCGCTTGACGCTGCGCCGGAAGTTGCGGCTCATCGCGCGGCAGTAGCCGTCGTAGCCGTTGCGCAGATCGGCGAGCGCATGGAACTGAGGGGCCGATTCGAAGGCGAGGCGGTGGTCGCATCCGGCCTGCTGCAGCGCGCGGAACGGATCCGACGTCGGATCGAATCCGTTCAGGCAGATGACGTCGAACCGGACGGTGCGGACGAGGGAGTCGATGAACGCCGACACGATCGTCGGATCGTCGTCCTGCGCCAGGAATTCTCCCGCGTGAGCGTCGTGGACGGCGAAGTTGATCCGCGTAATCGGCACGCGCGCCAGCCGTGCGGGACGCACGACCAGCGGCGCGATCCCGACCAGCCGCGTGCCGCGCCGGGCGACTCCGATCAGGGGCTGGCCACCGTCGGCGCCCGCGTAGTGCCGGTACCACGTGGCCAGATAGTCGAAGGTCGAGAAGACGGTGCGCGCCCGGACGACTGTCTCGAGCTCCCTCCACTCGGGGGCGACGTCGTCGATGTCCGGCACCGTGCGCCGCCACTCCACGCGCACCGGGGCGGCACCGGGCATGAGGCCGCCTAATGCCGCGAAGAGGTCTTGTCCGACACACCGACCCGCGAGTTGACGATCGGGTGTGACAGCGCCTCCTGCTTCAACGAGTCGGCGTCGACGGCGTGCGTGGGATAGCAGGCCGCCCCGACCGCGATGCGCATCTGCGTGGGGAACTCGTAGTTCTCGATGCGCGAGACCAGACGATCGATCACCCGCGTCGAGTGCTCGTAGTCGGCGTCGAGCAGCACCACGGCGAGGGTGCCCTTGTCGGTGTGGCCGATGAGATCCGTGTCGCGGACCTCCTTGCCGATGATCTCGGCCACCTCGTGGACCGTCCCGTCGTCGGCGGTCACCAGCACGCCGTCCCACTCCCGCGCCGCTTCCACGGTCACGAGCGTGAGATAGTTCTGGGACCGCACCGCGCGCTTGAGCTCGGAGTCCAGAACGAACTCGAACGCGCCGGGCGTCAAGAGCTTTGAGCCCTCTTCGTAGAAAGAACTGCTCGTCATGGTTATGAAGCCTTGTCCAGACCGTTTTCTTTGATCTTGTAGAGGAGAGCCTTGTAGCTGATGCCGAGAATCTCAGCGGTCTCCTTGCGGTTCCAACGCGTCTGCTGAAGCATCTTGAAGATCAGCTCGCGCTCGGCCTGGCGGGCGGCTTCCCGGGAAATGTCCTTGAGCGAGTAGTTGCCGGCGTCGGCGGCCGCGTTCGCGATTTCGGCCGGCGTCGGCAGCGCGGGCGGCGGCGCGACGGCGACGGCCGAAACGGCCGATCCGTTGGCGCGCCCGCCGGACCGATGACCGGCGATGGTCGCCTGTTGACTGTTGACCGCCGGCGGTTGACTGCCAGCTTGCACGCGATGCGCGGCCATCGCGATGCCGTGGCTGATTTCCTTGCGAATCGGCGCTTCGCTGCAGAGGACGACGGCGCGCTTGATCAGGTTTTCGAGCTCGCGCACATTGCCCGGCCAGTCGTAGTCCATGAACAGCCGCATCGTGTCCTGCGAGATCTCCGAGCACGGCTTGTTGTATTGAACGGAGTACTTCTTCAAGAAGTACTCGGTCAGAATCGGGACTTCCTCGCGGCGATCGCGCAGCGGCGGCAGGTTGATGCAGACGACGTTCAGACGGAAGAAGAGATCTTCGCGGAACTGCGCGTGCGCGACCATGTGCTCGAGATCGCGGTTGGTCGCCGCGATGACGCGGACGTCGACCTTCACGTCGTGCTTTCCACCGAGCCGCGCGAACTCGCCGTCCTGCAGCACCTGCAGCAGCTTGGCCTGCAGGGGAGAGCTCATGTCGCCGATCTCGTCGAGGAACATCGTGCCGTGGTTGGCGAACTCGAACTTCCCCGGCTTGTGCTGAATCGCGCCGGTGAACGCGCCGCGCTCGAATCCGAACAGTTCCGATTCCAGCAGTTCGGTCGGCAGTGCGGCGCAGTTCACCTTCACGAACCGCTTGTCGCGCCGGAGCGAGGAGGCGGAGAGCGCTCGCGCGACAAGTTCCTTGCCCGTCCCGCTTTCACCGCGAATCAGGACCGTGACGTCGGTGTCGGCGACACGGTCGATGAGGTCCTGGACTTCGGCCATCCGCTCGCTGTTGCCGAAGAGCATGTTGTATTTGCTCTGCGACTGCAGTTGTTCGCGCAGCGTCGCCACTTCGCGCGTGAGCTGCCGCTGCTTGAGCGCGTTGGCGAGTGGCACTTCGAGGTCCGTTTCGTCGAACGGCTTGCTGACGAAGTCGGTCGCGCCGAGTTTCATCGCCTGCACGACCGTGTTCGTGCCGCCCTTGCCGGAGAGCACGATGACCGGCACGTCGCGATCGATTTTCTTGAGCGCCTCGAGCGCCGCCAGCCCATCCATGTTGCCCGGCATCACGACGTCGAGGATGACGGCCGCGGGCCGCTCCGCGTGGTAGCGCTTCACCGCCTCTTCCGCGCTGTCGAGCGTG
Organism: Acidobacteria bacterium 13_1_40CM_65_14; assembly: GCA_001917905.1. Taxonomy (GTDB): domain Bacteria; phylum Acidobacteriota; class Vicinamibacteria; order Vicinamibacterales; family CAVVIG01; genus QHWF01. The sequence continues at coordinate 10,450 of MNEX01000088.1, read as the reverse complement.
ATCGCCGCATAGCCGCGGTCCACGAGAAACGATCGGAGGAAATTGCACATCGACAGGTCGTCGTCGACGACCATGATCTGGGGTCTGCCGTTCATGGGGGATCCGTTCGCGCCGGGCGCATCATGCTGCTGAGTCGTACTCATCACGCGGACCTGTTGAGCAATGCAGGTGCCAGAGGTGAAAAAAGTTAGCGTTGTTGGCGAAAACCGAACGTTTTTCCGGCCGAAGGCGCGGTCAGCGGGAGGAAATTTCGGCGACGCGCGGAAGGAAAGTTCTCAGAATGGAACAGCGGCGGGTCTTTACGGTCCCGACCAATTCTTACCGACCAAATGTAGAGTCCGGCTTCAGCCGGACTCTACTTTCGGCTGATGCCGCACTCTTTGATTTTGTTGAGGAGGGTCTTGTAGCTGACGCCGAGCTGCTCCGCCGCTCGACGGCGATTCCAGTGCACCTGGCGCAGCGTGTCCTCGATGATCGCCCGTTCGGCTTTGAGCGCGGCGGCTTTCGCCACGTCGGCGAGTCGCGATCCGGGAGGCGTGGCCGCTTCCTGCGGCACATCGTCTTCTTCGACCGCCTCGGCCAGATCGCCGGTGTCGCTCTCGGCTTCCTCGGCCTCCTCGGCGACGACGTTGCCGACGGGACGCGCGACGGCGCCGATGCCGGCTCCGGCTCCGGCGAACGCCGCGACGGGGCGGCCGGCGCGCGTCATCTCGCGGACCACGAGCTGCTCGTCCTGCAGCACGACGATCCGCTTGATCATGTTCTCGAGCTCGCGAATGTTGCCGGGCCAGTCGTACGACTGGAAGAGTTGCGCGAGGTTGGGCGAGAGCTCGCGCGACGCCCGGTTGTAGCGCCGCGCGTAACGGTGCATGAAGAAGTCGGTGAGATGCGGAATCTCGCTGCGGCGCTCGCGGAGCGGCGGCACGGTCACTTCGATCACTTTCAGCCGGTAATACAGATCTTCGCGGAACTCGCCGCGCTGCAACATCAGCTCGAGATCGCGGTTCGTGGCGGCGACAATGCGCACGTCGACGTTGATCGGCTTGTTGCTGCCCAGCTTCGTGAACTGCGCGTCCTGCAGGACGTGCAGCAGCTTGGCCTGCAGCGCGCCCTTCATCTCGCCGATCTCGTCCAGGAAGATCGTGCCGGTGTCGGCCTGCTCGAACTTGCCGACGCGCGTGGTGGCCGCGCCGGTGAACGCGCCCTTCTCGTGGCCGAACAACTCGCTCTCGAGGAGCTCGGCCGGCAGCGCGGCGCAGTTCACCTTCACGAACGGCCGATCCTTGCGCGGCGAGCGCGTATGGATGGCGCGGGCCACGAGCTCTTTGCCGACGCCGCTCTCGCCGCGAATCAGCACGGTGACGTCGCTGTCGGACACCTGCTCGACGACCTGCGCGATCGACCTCATGTCGGGACTGTCGCCCCAGAACAGAAAGGCGCGATCCTGATCGTCGCTCAACTGGCGGCGCAGCTCGGTGATCTCGGAGACGAGCCGCGTTTTCTCGATCGCGCTCTTGATGGCCGCGTCGAGCGCGATCTCGCCCAGGCCTTCCGGATCGTCGGGCTTGACGACGTAGTCGGCGGCGCCGAGGCGGACGGCTTCGACGATCGTCGACGCATGCTCGCGGCCCGAGAGCATGATGACCTGGAGATCCGGCTTCGCCGCCTTCAGCGCGCGCAGCGTCTCGAGGCCGTTCATGCCGGGCATCATCACGTCGAGCAGCACGATGTCGGGCGGATCGCCTTGCTTGACGGCCGCGAGCATCTCGTCGCCGCGCGAGTAGGACCGTGTCTCGTACCCGCGCAGCGAGAGGAACGTGCGCAGATAGTTCGCGAACGCGGAATCGTCATCAACGACGGTGACGTAAGGTTTCCTCAACGACGGCAACTCCACAACGGGCCATTGAGGCCCATCCATCGCGGGTTATTGAGACCCGACGAGCGGAACCGACACGATAGCCGAGCCGCGCGACAGCGCGTCGCTGTTTCCCGTGCCGTCGGCTGCGCCCTCGGCCGGCGCCGGCGACCAGAGACGGCCGCCGTGCCCTTCGATGACACGGCGCGCCAGCGGCAGCGCGAGTCCGAGGCCGCCGCGCTTCTCATCGAACGGCCCGGGCGCGCGGTCGTATGCGGCCTGTACGCTCGCCGCGTCGGCGATGACGACTACGGCGGAGGTGATGCCGCCGCGTGCGTCGATGCGCCGCTCGGCGATGACGGTCGATGGGCCGGGTTTCTCACGCAAAATTGCCCGTAAAACTGCGTCGAACGCGCTTCGCAACCGGGCCGCGTCGCCAGCCACCGACGCTCCGGCCGCCTCGCCGCGGACCTCCAAACGCACCTCGCGATCCCTCGCCTCTTGCACGAGCTCGGCCACTTCGCCGACGAGTGTGAAAAGGTCCAACGGCTGCCGCGCGAGGGAAATCAGACCCGCGTCGAGTTTGGAAATGTCGCTCATTTCGGTGATGAGCGCCACGAGCCGGCCGCACGATTTCTCCGCTTCGTCGACCATCTTCCGCTGTCGCTCGGTCAGCGCGGTCTCGCCGTCGCGCTGGAGCATTCGGAGATAGCCGCCGACGACGCTCGCCGGCGTCCGGAATTCGTGGACGGCAAGCGAGAGAAGCTGCGGGTATGCGTTGTTCGGAGAGATCGCCATAGGGCATCGTGCGCTCTGATGAGCTTGTCGAGCGTCATCGTTCGGCGCACGGTTGAGCGTAACACAAGGGCGGCGCACTCCAAGCCAGTCTCCAAGTTGAGAAAACTCGTTCCGCGAAACCGCGTCGATCAACGCCGAAATCGCAGAGCCCGTAGAGAACACATGCAGACTCCATTGCCGTTTCCGAGAAGTTCCGCGTTTTCGATGCCCCGCGTGCGCGCTAGAGACAGTCGTGACATATCGCTTGTAACCTCCGTATTGCGCGAGCGATACGGTCGACCTGACGATCGCCGAATCCAGGTCGTGGTTCGAAGAGATGCGGGGAATGCGTAAACGATATCGGGTGTTGTTGCTCGCGGCGATCGTCGCCGCTCTCGCCGTGCCGGTTGGCTTCGCGTGGTCGCTCGATTCCGCGCCGATGCAGGCCGTCCACGTGAGCCATCTTCCGACGACTGCGGTCGCCTCGACCGCAGCCGCTGCCGTCACCTCGTCGGTCGTCATCACGGCGCCGGCCGCTGACCGCGCAACGCGAGGTGCGGTGAATATGCCGGCGGTGCCAGACGCCGCAAAGCTGCTGCTCGTCGGCACGATACTTTTTGGGCTCGCCGCCTTCGTGCGCAAGGCCATCTAGTGGACCATATCCGCTGAAGGAGTCCTAGCAGCTAGCGACAACGAGCCTTCGAGCGCGATTTTCGGGCCCGCGACAGCGCGGGGTCCCCACCGCGCACGCCTGCGCGGTGGGGTGCGAGCGCGGGGTCCCCTGCCGCGCACGCCCGCGCGGTGGGGTGCGAGCGGAGCGGCCCGGGTCGCAATCCGAGGAGACACCCCGGTAGTTCGTCGGTTGCGCATGCGGAGTATGTCCGCCTATCGCACCGGCACGGCTTCTCGCGAAGCCGCGAAGACACGCGAAGATCACGTGGTTCGACAGGCTCACCATGAGCGCTCGCCCTGAGCCTATCGAAGGGCGTATCTTCGAGTCTCTTCGTGATGATCCGCATCTCCGTCATCATTCCCGTTTACCGCGATACTGCCGCGCTCGCGCGCACGCTGGCGTCGACGGACTTCGGCGACGCGGACGTGATCGTGGTGTCGACGGCCGACGATGCCGAGTCGCTGGCGGCACTGCGTGCGGCGCGCCCGGACGTCCAGTGGGTGGACGCCGCGCGCGGGCGCGCGGCGCAGATGAACGCCGGCGCCGCCGTGTCGCGCGGATTGTGGCTCCTTTTTTTACACGCCGACACGCAATTGCCGAGTGACTGGCGTTCCGCGATCGCCGGCGCGCACCGCGATTCCCGGGTCGTCTTCGGATGTTTCCGGTTCGCGCTCGACTCGCCGCGAGTCGTGGCGCGCGCGATCGAGCTCGGCGTTCGCCTCCGCGTCGCGCTGTTTGACCTGCCCTACGGCGACCAGGCGATCTTCGTGCGGCGCGACGCGTTCGAGGCCGTCGGCGGGTATGCCGCGCTCCCGATTATGGAAGACGTGGACCTGGTCCGGCGCCTTCGCGAAACCGGGCGCCTCTGGCGCGCATCTAACGTGGCAGTCACCTCGGCGCGGCGCTGGGAGCGTCTCGGGTGGGTTCGGGTCACGTCCCAGCATCTGCGGCTGATTCTGTTGTATTTCCTCGGGGTCGCGCCCGAACGGTTAAAATGCACTCATGCTGATTAAACAGGCGTCGGACATCCGGAGCTCGGAAATCACCGACAAGAAGGTCTATCTGAATCGTCGGGAGTTCATCCGGGCCGCGGCGATCACGGGAGCCGCCGCGGGGCTGCTGGGCGCCGAAGCGCTGGCCCCAGTGAGCGCTGCCGCCAAGGGCGCGCCCCACGGACGCAAGCTCGCGACCATCAAAAAAGGGTTCGCGCTCAACGCGCCTGACAAAGTCAACGCGTGGGAAGACATCACCAGCTACAACAATTACTACGAGTTCGGGAGCGACAAGTCCGATCCCGCCGAGATGGCGCGGAACTTCAAGACCGAGCCGTGGACGGTCACGATCGACGGCGAGTGCAACAAGAAAGGCGTGATGAACCTCGAGGATGTGCTCAAGGGCGAAACGCTCGAGGAGCGCGTCTATCGACATCGCTGCGTCGAAGCGTGGTCGATGATCATTCCCTGGGTCGGCTTCCCGCTCGCGAACTTCATCAAACGATGCGAGCCGACCTCGAAGGCGAAGTACGTCGAGTTCTACACGCTGTACGACCCGAAGCAGATGCCGGGCACGCGCGTGCCGGTCCTCCGCTGGCCGTACGTCGAAGGGCTGCGGATGGACGAAGCGATGCATCCGCTGACGATCCTCGTCGCGGGACTCTATGACGAGGTGCTGCCAAACCAGGACGGCGCGCCGCTGCGGCTCGCGGTACCCTGGAAGTACGGCTTCAAACACATCAAGTCGATCGTGAAAGTGCGCTTCGTCGAGAGGCAGCCGCTCAACACGTGGCAGCAGCAGGCGCCTGACGAATACGGCTTCTACGCGAACGTGAACCCGGGCGTCGATCATCCGCGGTGGAGCCAGAACACCGAGCGGCGCATCGGCGAGTTCCTGCGGCGCAAAACGGTGATGTTCAACGGCTACGGCGATCAGGTCGCCTCGCTGTACACCGGACTCGATCTCCGACGGAACTACTGACATTGCGGATTGAGGATTGCGGATTGCGGATTTATTGTGGATTCAGTCGACAATAAATCCGCATTCCGCATTCCGCATTCCGCATTGATCCGGTGGCTCCTGAAGCCCGCGGTATTTCTGGCGGGCTTGGGGCCCGTGGCCTGGTTGATCTGGGCTGCGCTCACGAATAATCTCAGCGCGAACCCGCTCGAAGATCTCACCCACGAAACCGGCGTCTGGACGCTGCGCTTCCTCTGCGTCACGCTGTCGATCACGCCCTTGCGGCGGCTGACCGGCTGGAATGCGCTCATCCGCTTCCGGCGCATGACCGGTCTGTTCGCATTCTTCTACGGCTCGCTGCATGTCCTCATCTATGCGATCGCGGACCGCTATGCCGGTCTCGATTTGACGAACGGATACGTCACGCCGTCTGTGTTTCGTGAGCTGGTGAAGTCGGTGGGCGAGGACATCTACAAGCGGCCGTACATCACCGTCGGCTTCACCGCGTTCACGCTGCTGGTGCCGCTCGCGCTGACGTCGACGGCTGGGATGATTCGGCGGCTTGGCGGCAAGCGCTGGAATCAGCTGCACCGGCTCGTCTACGTGTCGGCGATCCTGGGCGTCGTCCATTACTGGTGGCTCGTGAAAGCCGACATCCGCCGCCCGCTCGCCTATGGCATTGTCGTCGGAGCGCTTCTGATCTTTCGCGTGTGGTGGTCCCGGCTTCGGACGGCGGTGACGTGGAAAAAGAGTCCCGATCCCGTACGGCGATCGGTGTAATCGCGCGGGCGCCGTCAGCACCGGGTAAAACCCGACTCGCGCCGCACCTCTCCGATGCGCGTCTGCGTTCGTTGCGGGCCGCGCTCGTCGCCGACGTCCTTCACGTGGTCTCCGCGGTGGAGGAGGTCGAACGGTTCGTCTTCTTCACGCCGGACGAGGCGGACGCCGAGATTGCCGCGCTGGCGCGTGGATCGTTCACACGCCGGCCGCAGCGCGGCCGCGACCTCGGTCAGCGCATGCGGTCCGCGTTCGAAGAGCTGCTGATTGATCGCGCGTACGGGTCAGCGATTCTGATGGGCTCCGACATTCCGTTGCTGACCGCCGCGCACGTCGCCGCGGCGCGAGAGCAATTGCAAGCGAGCGAAGACATCGTGCTCGGTCCGGCCGACGATGGTGGCTACTATGTGATCGGCCTGCGGACCGCCGAGTCTCGACTGTTCGACGTGATCGAGTGGGGCACGGCGACCGTGTTCTCCGACACCGTGGCCGCCGCCACGCGATTCGGCCTCACTCCGCGGATCATCCAACCGGCGTACGACGTCGACACGATCGAGGATCTCCGGCGGCTCGAACGAGATCTGACGACGGCACCGTCCGACGTTGCCCCCAGCACGCGCGCGTGGTTTGGGGCTGGATGGGCGGGATCGGCGGGATAGGCTGGATGCGCAGGATGGGCAGGATGGGAAAGCGGGCGTCCCGTCCATCCCGCCCGTCCTGCCCATCCCGCCCCAGAGACGAGCAGGTCGCCCGACTCGGGTTGGATGAGGACGCGTTGGCCGGCGAACATCGTGTAGCCGTCGCCGCCTTTGAGGATGAAGTCCGGCGTCGTGAGGCTGTAGGTTTTACGGACGATCACGGTCGCGCCTTCGCGCTTCAGGATCGGAAGGTACTGAGCTGCGGCCTCGAGCGGATCGACGAGTCGCGTGTGCGTCAGCTTCGCCTCGCTGATCTCGCTGGTGTTCAGACACAACCCGATGAACCCGACGTTCAGCGGTCCGAACATTTTCACCACGTACGGCGCCGCGTCGGCAATCGGCTTGCCGGTCTTCGTGTCGATGACGTTCGACACGACCCATTGCCATTTCGCCTCGCGCATCCGCTGAATCAGCAGATCGTCGCCGAAGTCGAATTCGTGATTGCCGAGCGTCGCGAGATCCAGACCCACAGCGTTGAGGGCGGCGATCATCTGCTCGCCTTTGAAGGTGCTCGAGGCCGCCGAGGGCGACAGGAAATCGCCGGCGAAGATGAGAAAAGGCGTGCGTCCCGCAGCGGCGAGCTGCTGTTTCAGCGTCGCGACGCGGGCGAGCCCGCCGAGCTCGTCGACCGGCAGGGTGGAGTAGACGTCGTTGATCTGCAGGATGGTGAGCGGCGCCGGCGCGCGCGGCGACCCCGGTTCTTCCTGCTGCGCGTAGAGAGTCCGGCTCAAGCCGGACGTCACATATAAAAAGTGGTGTCCGGCGTGAGCCGGACCGACCACGAGGACGAACGCGACGATCCAGGCAATCGCGCGGTCTACATGGCGAGCCACTGAGAGACCTGCGTGAGATCGACGTTGCCGCCGCTGAGAATCACGCCAACGCGCTTGCCGAGAATCGGCTGCGCGCCTTCGAGCGCCGCCGCCGCACCGAGCGCACCCGTGGGTTCGACGACGAGCTTCAGCCGCTCCCAGAGATAGAACATCGTCCGGAGCAGCGTCGAATCATCCACCGCTGCCATGTCGCTCACATACTCCAGCACGAGCGGGAACGTCAGCGTGCCGAGCGACGGCGTGCGCGCGCCGTCGGCGACGGTCGTCGGATTGTGAACCGTCTGCAGCTGCTTCGATCGGAACGATCGGTTCGCATCGTCTCCGGCGGCCGGCTCGACGCCGATGACTTTGCACCCGGGCGACATCGCGCGTGCGGCGATCGCCGAGCCTGAAAGCAGTCCGCCGCCGCCGCACGGCATGAAGAGGAAGTCCAGCGGTCCGACGTCCTCGAACAGCTCGCGTGCCGCCGTGCCCTGGCCGGCGATGATGTGCGGATGGTCGTACGGCGGAATCAGCGTCAGCCCGCGCTCGCGCGCGAGCCGGCGGCCGATCTCCTCGCGATCCTCGCGGTCGCGGTCGTAGAGGACGACTTCGCCGCCGTACCCTTCGGTCGCGACGCGCTTCACCGACGGCGCGTCCGATGGCATGACGATGACGCGCGGGATGTCGAGCACCTGACCGGCGAGCGCAATCGCCTGCGCGTGATTGCCGGACGAGAAGGTCACGACGCCGCGTTTCGCCTCGGACGGCGACAGCCGCGACAGCGCGTTATAGGCGCCGCGAAACTTGAACGCGCCGCTGCGCTGGAGGTTCTCGCACTTGAAGAAGAGATGCGCGCCGGCGCGGTCGTCGACCAGGCGCGAGGTGGCCACCGGCGTGCGATGCGCGACGCCGGCGATTTGCGACGCCGCGCTCTCGACGTCAGCGGACGTGGGCCACGATGCCATTTGTGGTGTCCGGCTTCAGCCGGACCTACTGGAGCCTGCCTTCGAGCTGCTCGTACACTTTTCGGATCGCGATCGGCCCCTGCGATTTCGCCAGCGTCCACGACGCGTACTCGCCCCAGTTCGCCTGCTTGATGGCGTCTTCGACCGGCACACCGGCCTTGTGCAACCGCGTCGCTTCGGCAATCACCGCGTCGAGTGCCTTGTGGTACGTGCGCAGCTCTTCTTGCGAGACGTCGCCCTTTTCCGTGAAGCCATGGCCGGGGATGTAGATGTTGACGTCCATCCGTTCGGCTTTCGTGAGCGCGCCGAGCCAGTCGGTCGGATACGCCGAGCGCATCGCCGGGAACACGCGGTTCAGGAAAATCTCGCTCATGAAGAGAATTTTCTGCCGCGGCAGATACACGCTCAGGTCGCCGCCGGTGTGCGCGCGGCCGAGGAACAGAATCTGGATGGCTTCGCCGCCCAGCGTGATCGTCTTCTTGTCGGCCGCGACCTCTGCAGCGTCTGGCAGCCTCCAGCCCGAGCCGCCGCGGCCGGCGCGCCCTGCCGCCTGCCGCTCGAGGATCGCTTTCGACGTCGGATGAATGATGTAGGTCACGCCGGGGGGAAAAGAGGCGTTGCCCGCCGTGTGATCGCCATGGTCGGAGCAGATGACGACGTACTTGATCGGTTTCGGCGTGACGTTGGCAATCGCGTCGACCAAGCCCTTCGTGGCCGCGGGATCGCCCTGACCGTCAGCGACCAGGACGCCCTCGTCGGTGACGACGAACATGTTGGTCGTCGTGAACGTTTCGTCGCCGGCGTGGAAATCTTCGTAGGTGTAGACGTTGCTGGTGACGCTGATCGTGCGCGGGAAGTCGGTTTTCTTCAGCCCACGTTTGATCGGATCGGCGGTTCGTACCTGCGCGGCTATAAATAATGTGGCGAGGATGGCCGTGCGTGTCACGACGCGTATGCTATCACCGGATCAGCCACGCGCCGGTCAGGCAGATCGCGGCGCCGGCGATCGACAGCCCTGCGACCTGTTCGTGCCGCAACACGACGCCGAGCACGAACGCGACAACCGGCATGATGAAGGTGATCGTCGACGCGCGCGTGGCGCCCAATCGCCCGGCCGCGGTCGCGGCGAGCACGTAGGCGGCGCCGGTCCCGAATGCGCCAAGCGTGAGAAGCGCGGCGAGCGGCGCGGGCGACCAGTGCGCGCGCAGGGCGTCGGGCAGTCCAAGCGGTGCCGTCAGGAGCACGGCGACCGCGAGCGCGTTCCACACGACCGGCAATGCGCCGTTGCGCTGCTGCAGCGGCCTGGCGAGGTTGATCGCGAAGCCGTAGCAGATGAGCGCCGTCAGAATGAGCAGCACGCCGCGCTTCTGGCCGCCGGCGTCGCCCCCGCTGCCGGCAACGAGGCCCGGCAGCGCCGTCAACGCGGCCCCGACGAAGCCCACCGCGAGACCGATGGCGACCATGCGCGTCGGCGGGCGTCGCGCGACGATGCTCGCGACGGCCGCGGCGAAGAGCGGGGTGGCGCCGTTCAGCATGCCGGTCAGCGCCGACGACACGTGTTGCTCGGCGATCGGAAACATGCTCAGCGGAAACGCCATCCAGATGATGCCGAGCAGGACGCCCTTCCAGCGATCGCGCGGAATGAGCCGGCGGCGGGCGCTCGGCACGAGCGACAGGGTGGCGAATCCGAAGGCGATGCGGATGAAGGTGACGCCGTTGGGAGCGGACGCGCGCAGCCCTTCGGCGATGAAGAGGAACGACGCGCCCCAGATGAGGCCGGGCAGAATCAGCAGCGCCCAATCGCGGGCGCCAGTGGCACCTGACGGCGCGAGAGTCGACGTGGTCACGCCATCAACCATGTCGCCCTCGCTCGTTCAGCACAAGCAAATGTTTCTCATCAAGTCGATGCGTGTGTTATCATGATGGTTCTTCCAAGT
>MNEX01000258.1 GCA_001917905.1 Acidobacteria bacterium 13_1_40CM_65_14 | reverse complement strand
TTCGAACATGTCCGCATCGTCAACGAGAACGGCGGCGATCTGAACGGGTCGACGCGGTTCGATCACACCAACTACTTCGAAACGATGCCGTCGAACGCCCTCGAGCTGGCGTTGTGGCTCGAGGCGGACCGCATGCGGGCGCTCAAGATCACGCCCGAGACGCTGAAGAACCAGCAGGACGTCGTCAGCGAGGAAGTGCGCGTCAACGTTCTGAACCAGCCGTACGCCGCGTTCGAATGGCTCGGCCTGCCGCAGAAGGCGAACACGAACTGGTACAACGCGCACAACTTCTACGGCGACCTCACGGATCTCGAGGCGGCGACGATCGACGATGTGAAGAAATTCTTCGAGACGTACTACGCGCCGAACAACGCCGTGCTGGTCGTGACCGGCGATACAACGGTTGACGAGGTGATGAAGCTCGCCGAGAAACACTTCGGCGGCATCCCGTCGCGGACGCTGCCGCCGCGCCCCGACATCTCGGAGCCGCCGCAGACCGCGGAGAAGAGTTTCACCGAAAGCGACAAGCTCGCACGGACGCCGGCGCTCGCGTTCGGCTACCACCTGCCCGAGCGGATGACGCGCGATTTCTTCGCGCTGTCGATCCTCGATCCGCTGCTCGTCAGCGACGAAAGCGCGAAGCTGTATCAGGCGCTCATCAAGGAGAATCAGATCGCGTCGAATGTGCAGGGCGGATTCAACTACGGCCTCGGCAACAACTTCGACTACAACGGCCCGATGCTCTACACCTTCCGCGTCGACTACCGGCCGGACCTCAAAGGGCCCGACGTCCTGAAAGTCGTCGACAAGGTGATCACCGCTGTGCAGGAGCACGGAATCACCGAAGACGAGCTGAAGCAGGCGAGGGTCAACTTCCGATCGTCCTTCCTTGAAAACATCGAAGGCGGATTCGGCCGTTCGGATCTGCTCGCCGCGCTCGCGCTGTACGACGACGACCCGAACCGCATCAACACCATTCTTGGCGAGCTCGAGAAAGTCACGACGACGGAAGTGCGCGAGGCGGCACGCAAGTATCTCGTGCCCACGAATCGTACGTGGATCGATCGCCGTCCGGAAGGGAGCACGAAATGATGCCGCGTAAACTTTCGATCAGACGAAACGCCACCTCCACCACGGGGGACACGGAGGACACCGGGGGCAAATCCTGTACGAGACAGAATTATTCCTCTGTGTCCTCCGTGGTAGTTAGGTTAGTGATGGTGGTGCTGGCGCTCGTCTCATTCAGGCTGAGCGCGCTCGCACAAACCGAACGGCCCGCCGTCGGGCCCGGGCGCCCGTTTCAGCTCGCGCCTCGCATCGAGCGTACGCTGCCCAACGGCCTGCGTGTGATCGTCACGCGGCAGACGGCGGTGCCAAAGGTGAGCGTGACGCTGACTGTGCTGTCGGGATACTCGAGTGATCCGGCAGACCTCACCGGGCTTGCCGCGCTGACGGCCGACGTCGTGCAGGAAGGGACGAAGACGCGGACCAGCAAAGAAATCCGCAGGCAGGTCTTCGGCATGGGCGGATCGCTGACGGCGGTCGTGTCGCAGGACTACTCGTCGCTGAGCGTGCGCGGCCTCTCGGAGTTCGCGCCGCCGCTCATCGATCTCGTCGCCGACGTCGCGATGAACCCGACGCTGCCCGCCGACGAAATCGCGATCCTGAAACAGCAGCGCGTGCAGAACGTCATGCGGCAGAAGTCGTCGCCGCAGTTTGTCTCGAACCGGACGTTCCGGCGCGCGCTGTTCGGCGATCATCCGTACGCGCGGACGAGCGAGACCGAAGCGACGCTCAACGCGATGGACCGCGCGAAGATCGAAGCGTTCCACCGCGCGCACTATCGGCCGAACAACGCGTTCCTCCTCGTCGTCGGCGCCGTCGATCCGGCGGCGATCATGACGGTCGCCGAGAAAACGCTCGGCGGCTGGACGCGGGGCGACATCCCGAAGCCGGCGTTTCCGGCGCCTCCGTCGTTGAGCGGTCGCAAGCTGTACTTCGTCCAGCGGCCCAACAGCATCCAGTCGTCGATCAGCGTCGGCAACTTCGCCATCAAGCGCGGCGATCCGCGCTGGTACGAACTGACGCTCGCCAACTCGATTTACGGCGGCGCGTTCAACTCGCGCATCGTGCGCAACATTCGCGAGGAGAAGGGCTACACCTATTCACCCGGGTCCGCGCTCACCGGTTTTGCGGATGCGGGCTTCTATCGATTCAGCGCCGACGTGAGAAACGAAGTGACGGGCGCCACGCTTGCCGAAGTCTTCAAGGAGATCGAGAAGATGCGGGCGGAAGCGGTCGAGACAGGCGAGCTGCAGGGCGCAAAATCCTATCTGCGGGGCGTGTTCCCGATTCAAACCGCGTCGCAGACCGGTCTGGCTGGCACGTTGAACAACGTGTACATCTTCGGGCTGCCGAAAGACTACGCCGAAACGTTCGGCGCGAAAATCTCAGCCGTCTCCGCCGATCAGGTGAAGACTGCGGCAGCCACTCTGCTTGGATCGCAGAACTCGGTCATCGCGATCGTTGGCGACTGGACGAAGGTGAAGGATCAGCTTGCGGAGTTCAAGGACGTCACCTTCCTCGATACCGATGGGAAGGCGATTCCGCCGCCGCAGTGAACCCCTCGCCACCACGGGGGACACGGGACGCGGAGTCAAGATCTGTTTTGTTTCAGGTTTTGAACCTCCTGTCCTCCGTGTCCTCTGTGGTGGAGAGCTTGCAGCTGTTTTTCGCAACCAGCCGTATACGATGTCAGACAATCAATATCACTTCATCTCCAACTGGCGGGTTGAGGGCACGTGCGGCGAGGTCGCCGACGTGCTCGGCGACCCGCTGGCGCTCGCACGCTGGTGGCCGTCGGTGTACCTCGGCGTGTGGGAGGTGCGGCCGCCTGCAAGTGGTGTCGCACACGGGGTCGGCCGGCGCGTGAAGCTGCACACGAAAGGCTGGCTGCCGTACACGCTGCGCTGGCAGTTCGAGGTCGTCGAGTCGCGCTATCCGCACGGCTTCACGCTCATCGCGGCCGGCGACTTCGACGGCCGCGGCGAGTGGACGTTTGCGCAGGACGGCGCGTTCGTCAACATTACCTATGACTGGCGGCTGCGCGCCGAGAAGCCGCTGCTGCGCAACTTGTCGTTCCTGATGAAGCCGGTGTTCGAAGCGAATCACCGGTGGGCGATGGAACGAGGCGAGGAAAGCCTGAAGCTGGAGCTCGCGCGGCGCCGCGCGACCACCGATCTCGCACGAGCGGAAGTTCCAGCGCCGCCAGGACCGGTCACCTACGCCGGCGTCGCACTGATTGCAGGAGCCGCAGCGATCGGCGGCACGCTAGCCTATCTGGTGTTCCGCGCACAGCGGAAGAACTAAACATCTCCCCTTCGGAGAGAGACGCGGCGCGACGACATCTCGCTCCGAGATCCGTTGATCGGCCGGGCGGAAAAACGTCGCTCCGGCTCGCCACTCTTCCGCTCCCGCGGCGGTCATGGGTTATCGCAACATCCGCGCATAGGAAGGATCGACGCCTCGGGCAATTCCACTTCTCGTGCTGTACCCATCAGACCGCCGCGATTCTCGCTCCGCCTTCCCGGCGCGCGAAGCTGGAGGCCGGAGACCGGCACTATCCGCCGCGTTCGGATCGCTCATTCCAAATTCCGAATGACCAGTGACCGTCACGACGAGAGCGTCACGCGAACGCGTGCGTCTCCAAGAACGACCTCGTCGCCTGAGCGGAGACGGACCCCATGAGAGCCGGCGGGAACCGCGATGGTTCGTCCGTTTCGGACGACGCCCGTGCCGTGGACGCTTCCATCGTCGTGCAGCCGGTAGTGCCCTGAGTGCGAGTCGTACGCGATGTGCGCGTGCCGCCGCGACACACTCTGATTCACCTCCCCGCCGCGCTCGATGAAGGCGACGTGGTTCATGCGAATCAGTCGATGCCGGCGATCCCGCACTTCGACGGATCGGCCCAAATCGATGCGGTCCGCCGCCAATGAGTACGTGGTTTGCTCGGCGGTACCGAGCAGCACGGTGAGCTCGATGCGATTGGAGCTCACCTCGGTGGTCTCAGTAGCAACGCTGACGTGCCCTTGGGCGCCGAAGCCGCGAAGCGGCGAAGGCGGCTCTCGATAGAACTCGACGTGAAAGTCTGGATGCGGCCAGACCTTTTGTGGCCGGCCGACGTAGACGACGCCGACGGCGACGTCTTCGACGTGGCAGCGCGCCGCACGCAAGCGTTCAACGATCCTCTGGTGTAACGGCGGCTCGCCCTCGAGAATGGCCTCGAGACGTGCGCGGGCGTCCCGCGACGGAGCCAGGACAGACACCGCGATTCGGTTGAACGGAAACACCCGACGTCCACGCCCACTCGACTGGACTTCGTGCTCCACCGCTTCAACGATCAAATTGACGATCTCGATCGGCTCGTGTGCGCCGGACCCCATGAGCTCTCGGGCGGCGCTATCGAGCTTGCGGGCGATCGTCGATTCCAGCTTTCGAGCTTTTCCCAAAATGTCCATACGTCGCGTCACTGAATCAGCCCGGCGAGTGCCGCCGCGCTGACAATCTCGCCGGCGACAGGCGCGGCGCTCGCGCCCCCATACCCGGCGTGTTCGAGGATGATCGCGAACGCGATGCGCCGGGTCGCCGAGCCGTACGGCGCGAAGCCGACGAACCACGCGTGTGACGGATGGCCCGATATCTCGGCCGTCCCCGTCTTCCCCGCGATTCGCCATGGATGATGCCTCAGACTGCGGCCGGTGCCAGAGACGACGACGTCGCGCATGTACGCAGACAGCAATCGGGCGGCATCGGGCTGGAGAAATCGATCCGCATTCGAAGGCGGGGACGAGGTGTCTTTCCAATACGTCTCCCGAAGCACTCCATCCGAAGCCACCGCCGCTGCCACACGAGCCATCCTCAGTGGCGTCGCCACGACATCGGCCTGGCCGTAGCCGACCTGCGGAAGCGTGTCGCGTACGCGTCGACTGGCGCTTGCCGACGGCGTCAAAGAAATGCCCAGACGCTTCCCGGCGTCGACGAGCGGCTCGGCCCCGAGCTTCACCGCAAGGCGAGCGAAGTACGCGTTGCACGAGTGGACGAGAGCGTCGTGCATGTCGATCGTGCCATGCGGGTGCGTATCGAGCACATCATCGCGAATCGGCCGATTCCAGCCCTGGATGTTGGCGCCGACTCGCCCGTCCGGCAGACGCACGCAGGTGAACCTGGTCTTGCAAAGGTCAGGATCCTGGCGAAGCGCCGCCGACGCCGTCACCAACTTGAACGTCGATCCCGGTGGATAGAGTCCGTATCGCGCGCGGTCCAGCAGTGAATCGGCAGACGAAGGCGACGTCGGCCAGGGGTAGCTCGCACTGGCGAGCAACGCTCCGGAGTCGGGATCGATGACGACGGCTGCGGCCCTGCCGCCGGATTTCCCTGCGTAGTTGGCAAGGATCGACGCGACTCGAAGCTGCAGCGCCGCGTCGATCGTGAGATGCAGGTCGCGCGTCCGACGACCGAACGCGACGACCGCGGGATGCGTTGGCTCGCGTCGGTGGCGCACCAGCGGCACGAGCTCGCGATAGTTGCGGCGGGTTGTCACCGTCGTTCGTCCAGACGCGTCACGTACCTCGATGGGCACGGCGTGATCGTCGAAGCCGCGCAACGTGTCTTCGGCGTCGCGCTCGGCGTAGGACGTGTTCGTCGCGGTCCAGTTCACGCGCGTCCGCACGTCACCCAGCAGATGGAAGGCCCTCCCTCCCAGGGGATAGCAACGTTCGGTTGGATTCGGACAACTCTCCGCGATCGGCACGCCGAGCTTCTGGTAGGCCGAACGCGAACGCTCGACGGCTGCCGAATCGTCGGTGGCCAGGGGAAAGCCTTGCCGGTCGTACACGGTCCCGCGCGGCATCCGCCGGACGACGTCGAGCACCCGAGGGTTGTATTCATAACGCCGCCCGCCGTCGGCTTGCACGCCGAGGTGCGGTTTCACGAGATAGTCGTCGGCGTGAACGACCTGCACGTCGATCAACATGACCATCAGGGGCAGCGTGCAGACAGCCAGCGCGCCCCCGAGCCACCGCATCGGCGCGCGGAACGGCTGGAAGTCACCCGCAGCGCGCCGGTCCGCGTGGATCGACGAGAGCATTCCGAGCGCGGCAAAGTTCGCCGCCATCGCGGAGCCGCCGTAACTGAGGAAGGGCGTGACGACTCCGGTGAGCGGGATGACACCAAGCACACCGCCCGCCATGATCAATACCGGAATGATCAAGAAGAGCGCGAGCGCGGTGGCCAGAAAGAACCCGTAGTCGTTGGGAGCCGCGCGCGCAATCCTGAAGCCACGCCACGTCAACGCCCCGTACGCGAGCGCGACGCCGATCAGGCCAACCGCGCCGAGCTCCTCACCGACAGCGGCCAGGATGAGATCCGTGTGACCCGCTGGCAAGTACTGCACATCACCGAGGCCGAGCCCCGACCCAAAGGGTCCCCCTGTCGCGAGCGCCCAAACCGCGTGCGCGACCTGGTCGCCTCCCGGGACCGCATTGTCCCAGGGCGATTGCCACATGCGGACGCGTTCGGCCAGCGTGTGAGACACGTTCAGCCGGTATCCCACATAGAAGCCCGACACCAACAGCGCGAAGCCGATCACGGCCATCCCGATCCGGCCGCGCGCGACGGCGTACACCGCGAGAAACACGCACGTGAGAAACAGCGCCGGCCCGAGGTCTCTCTGCAGGAAAAAGAACAGGAGCGCCGTCGCGACGCCGACGAGGACCGGCAGCACGTACTCGCCGCGCGGCACGTTCATCCACCGTGGCAGCTGCAGCGTTCGAATCGCGGTTCCACGCGCAACTCTGAGCACTTCCCATCGGCGCGCGAAATAGCCGGAGAGAAAACAGGCGAGCAGCAACCGAATCGCCTCGATCGGCTGCAGCGGGCCGAGGTTGACCTTCGCGTTGCTGGTTCCCGGTCCGTAGCCGAAGAGGATCACGAGCACGCACAGGAACAAGGCGCCGATCAACGGGATGTAACTGAGCTCCAGAAACCCCGTCGTCCGGAAATCGACGAGAGACAGCGCCGTCAACAAGGAGAGGCCGATCAGGATTCCTTCGGTGTAGCGCACGAACAACGGGATGTCCCGCAGCGGATCGGATCGGCTCAACAGGATCGCAAACCCAATCGCCGTCAGAAGGTGCGCGGCGGCGAGCAACAGACGATCACCCTCGACGCCGCGGAGATGCCACACGAGCCCGACCGCCTGAAAGGCAAGAATGTAGAGCGCGCCAAACAGCAGTACCTGACGGCGGAACTCACCACGTGTTCGGACGACGGCGAATGGTTTGAGCGTCGCCAAATCCGCGGACGTGAAGAGCGGTCGTGTCTCCGTTGTCCGACGGGCGCGGAGGATCGCGCCGACATTCGGCAGCGCACGCCTGTTGTCCCCGCCCGCGATCAGGAACTGAAACAGCTCTCGAGCCGCGACGCGCTGGTCCGCGGCGTTCGCGAAGAGGAGCCCCATCAGCGGTTCGACGTCGGTTGGAGCGGCGACGGTGTTCAGGTTGACGATCTGAACGCTTGTCCGTGCGCGCTCGCGCTCCGACAGCTCAAAGGCCCGTAGGCGTCCCGAATACGCCAGGCCGATGGCGAGCGCGGCGACCGACGACACGGCCAGCAGCACGACGTCTGCTCGGCCGACACGGATCGCGCGCCGGCGTTCCCGCCGGCGATCGCGTTCTGCGGCCGGCGTGTAGGTCACCGCCATCAGCGACTCTCGCCCGATTCGGGTTGAGCGGAGGGTCGAGACAAGTCGGCGAGGCGCTGTTCAACTTGTTTCAATCCACGTTCGGCGACGCGAATGGTGCGCACGACGCCGGCCACGGTCGCCACCTTCGCGTAGAGCGCGAGAGACTGGTGGTATGCCTCCGCGGCTCGCGTCAGGTACTCCTGCTCTTGCGCCATGCCCGCGAGCGTCCGGGCCGTCCGCGCGAGCGTGTCGCCGCGCGCGCGGTAGCCGTCGGCGAGCTGGACGGTCTCGCGATCGCCGGGCGTGAAACCCAGACGCTCTGCCTGTTTGAGGGCGTCGGCGCCTCGATCGACATCTTCGAGGCCATAGATGAACGCGCGCGTGAGGCCCAGAAACGGGTCCGGCCAGTTGGGGCGGAGCTCCGCAGCCTCTCGAAACGCCGTCACGGCCTCGGTGAATTCCTGCTGCGCCGCCGCCGTTTTCCGGCGCGCCTTCTGCGCCTCGCCGTTGATTCGATGCAGATGACCTTCGCAATATCGCAGCGACGCCTTCAGGCGCCGCTCGCGCGGCGCAATCGCCACCGCATGCGCGAGCGCCTCGCGCGCCAGCTTCCACTGCGTCTCCCGGACGGTCGGCTGTGGGGTCCGATAGTTCGCCATCACGCGATCCGCCAACGTTTCAGTCTGATCGGCAAGCGATCGCTCCAGTCCGAGGATGCCGAGTCGCAGGCGGCTCCGGCCCCTCAGCGCCTCGTACCCATTCCAGGCGTCGGCCATGGCGTCGAGCTCCCGGGTCGGCACGGACGCGGCCAGTCGGCTCGCGAGCATGCCGACGCGAATCTCGTTGCCGACGATCAGAAGGGCGATGAGCAGGAGCGCGACCTTGAGGCGACGCACGCTCTTGCTGACAGTACTGACGCGCGTCGCCGCGGTTTCCGCCGTCGCACCGGCCTCAGCGCCGGTTCGTCTCGTGACTTCGTCTCCCTCGGCCGGCGGGCGCGTGCGTCGCGTGGGAGGCTCATCGACGGCGGCTCGAGCAGGCCACCCGTCACGTTCCGCCTGTGTCTGCCGTCCCGCCGCGACATGTTCGAGATCGTCGCGAATGGCCCTGGCGGTGTCATAACGTTCGGCAGGACTCGCCGCGAGCAGCTTGCCGATGACCGCCTGCAATCCGACAGGGCAGGTGGAATCAAGAGGCGCGTCGACGCGTCTCGATCGGATTCGATGTTCGAGGCGACGCGTATCGGGAGCCCGGAACGGCGCCACACCGCTGGCCATCTCGTACAGCAGCACGCCGACCGCCCAGAAGTCCGCGTGCGAATCGATCTCGCCCGACTCCAGCCGTTCCGGTGAGAGGTACGCGATGCTGCCAAAGTCGCTGCGGGTGACTTTCCTGCTGAGCGACAGTGCCTTCGCGATGCCGAAGTCGAGGACCTTAATGTGATCGATGTCGTGATCAATGTCGTGGTCGATGTCCGGTACGGGGACGACGCGGATGTTTCGTGGCTTGAGGTCGCCGTGCAGCAGCGACCGAAGCTTGCGGCCGTCGATCGTCGCTTCGAAGCCGTGCGCCGCCTCGAGGAAATCACAGAGTTGAATGGCGATGCCTGTTGCGCGTGTGGGCGGCAGCGAGCCGCCCGTGATGATCTCCGACAGATTGCGGCCCTCCAGGTACTCCATCGCCAGGTAGAAGTAGCCCGACGCGAATCCGTGCTCGTACACGACTGGCACATGGCGGCTCACGCGACAGAATTGTTCCTGAAGCTTGGCGCCCCAGTGCTCGGCGTCGAGAATCTCGCGCGCCTCGCGGTCGCTGCCGATGGGCACGAGCTTGAGCGCCACGCGCTGGCTGGTTCGGGTATCGGTCGCCAGGAAGACGGCGGCCATGCCGCCGCGGCCGATCTCCTCGACGATCTCGTACGACCCGAGGCGCTGAAAAACCGTCGTCATCACCGGCTCTGCCGGCCGCGGGGCGCCGTGGGGACTGAGGCCCTTGGGTCGTGATCGTCGGGAAACCAGTTGTCGCGCACGAGGGCGGCTCGGACCTCGTCGCTCAACACGCCGAAGACCTTCGACGTGATCCCGTGAAAGACGTTGCCGGAGAACCGCGGCTGGGCGCCGTGCTCCCCGTGCTCGATATTGAGCGCGGCCGGCGCGCGTTCCGAGAGCCCGTTGCGCAGAAAGACGTTGTGGGCAATCCTCGGCGCTCCGCCGCGGATCGCCAGCGCGGCGCCCGGGTTGTCATGAACGTCGCTCGCCATCACGGTGACACGCGCCGCCCCATTGAGATTGTCGAGATCGTCGAGATGGATCGCGACATTCACGGCACCGGTGATTTCGATGTCAACAACTGACAGCTCCGCATCCTTGACGAGGAGTCCTGTGCCCAACGGTGTCGCCGCGTCGCCCACGATGCGGAAGCCGACCAGTTCGGCGCCGGAGACTCCGGCCGCGACCACGGCAGGATCGCGCTCGGACGCCGTTCCCGGCAGACGAATCGTCGCGGCTCGTGGCACACGGCTGACCACACGGACGCCACTCCGCAGAACGACTCGCTCTCGGTATTCACCCGGCTCGACGAGGACTGTGGATCCAGGCCCCGCGCGCTCCAGTGCCGCGGCAATCGAGTCAGTGGGCTGAACGACGAGGACTGTGGCGCTCGACACGAGCGGCGCGATTCTGGCCGGCACCGGCAGCGGCCACGATGGACGCCATTGGTAGAGCGCCCGCGCGGTGACGGCTGCGAGCAGCGCGACGAGCGCCACCTGGACGATCGTTTTCACTCTGCGCTGGGGCTCCACGGCACCCCAACGCGGCTGCCGCGTTGGGGGCCCCGCCGCCCCCAGCGCCTGTCGCACCCAGGTCGTGTTTCCTATGGTCGCGAGGACCCCACCCCCGCTCCCCTCGCTCGCGCTGGCGCGCTCGCGAGAGCCGCGGGCGCTT
Source organism: Acidobacteria bacterium 13_1_40CM_65_14 (assembly GCA_001917905.1). GTDB lineage: Bacteria > Acidobacteriota > Vicinamibacteria > Vicinamibacterales > CAVVIG01 > QHWF01. The sequence goes on along the minus strand of MNEX01000258.1, from coordinate 8,644 downwards.
CGCTCGACGCGGTGGTTGCGGCGACTTTCCGCTCGTACCGGCGCGAACCGCTCGCCTTCGACGTACACAACGGTCACGTTGTCCTTGCCGCCCGCATCGTTCGCCGCGTCGATGAGCGCGTGAACGACCTGCTGCGGCTGTCCGCCAAACCGGTGCACGATGTCGTTGATCGACGCCGACTCGACGACGTCGGTGAGGCCGTCGCTGCAGACGAGCAGCGCGGCGTCGGCCTCGAATGGAATCTCGTGAAGGTCGATGAAATCCGTGTCGGCCGGCTCGTGCAGTTCCGAGCCGACATCGCGATAGACCTCGTTTCGACGGGGGTGGTGCATCGCTTCCAATTCCGAGATCTCGCTGGCGTCTTCGCGCTCGCCGACCGGCGAGTGATCGCGTGTGATCTTCTCGATGCGATCGTCACAAAGCTTGTACAGCCGCGTGTCTCCCACGTGGCCGATGACGGCGCGGCCATCTTCCACGACCGCCACCGTCAGCACGCAGGCCATCCCGCTCCATTCCGGCCGCAAGGAGGCGACGCGGTGGATCTCGTTGTTGGCGATCGTGATGGCCTCTCGCACGCGTTCGACCGTCGGGCCCGTCTCCCGCTCCAGGCGCGTCCTCAGCATCGACAGCGCGACGTCGGCGGCTTTGCCGCCGGCGGCCTGACCGCCGACACCATCGACGACGGCGAACAGCCCGCGCGCGACGTCGAAGTGAAACCGATCTTCATTGACGTCCCGCTGCAATCCGGGATCGGTGTGGCCCGCCGCTCTCAGTACCGTGATGGTCCGCATCAGCCAACCCGCCGGAAGTCGAGAAAGACCGTGTCGGCAAGACCGATCCGCGCGGAATCTGGAAGCGCCGTCTCGGCGCCGGTCTCTCGTTTCGTGCCCTCGACGTCTTCGTAGCCCCTTGGAACATGGCGACCGTTGAGTGTGGTCCCGAGCGAGCTGAGATCGATCAAGAAGAAGCGGCCAGTCGCTGGATCCCTGCGTATGCGGGCGTGCTCGCGCGACACGTCGACCGTGGACACGATGCGGACGTCGACCGGGTACGCGATGCCGCCTCGTCCAATCGTGAGCGAATCCTTGACCACGTCGTAGCAATGGCGCCCCGAGTCGTCGTCGTACGCAAGCCGCGCGAGCACCGGCTGAGCGGCTGACGGCTGCGAGCGGTCGACGGCGTGCTCCCGCGTCGTGGTTCGGTGTCCCGTATGAAGAGTGGTGATGCGGCGGGTGTGCTCGCCGATGCCGAGCTCGGGCCGCGCCGGCAGAAGCAGCTCCGAGTCGACGAGCAGGTCGCCCTCACGCATCTCACCGTCAGGATCCGCAAGGAAGTCGACGTGCCAGTCGACATCTGCGTTCCGAAACGCGGGCGGCTCCCCGATGAGCCGGTCGACCCACCGCTTCATCACCGGGCGCCGGTTCATCGTGTCGAGCGCCTCGGCGAGCGCGCGGGCCGTCTGTTCCTGGAGAATCGGCACAATTCCTTCGAGCCGGGCGTACTCGGCAGGGTGCAAGTAGACTGAGTAGCGACTGGGGACGAGGGTCGAGTACTTCAACGGCTCGACGTTCTTCCGCATGTGATCGACGACGGCGTCGATGAGATCGCGGGCCGGCCGGCGGGGCGCCTCAGCCGCTGAGTGTGGTCGGTGCGGAGCCATGGCGTTCTCGTGATTATCTGGCGTGCGCCGAATCGAGGCTCCTAGGAATTGCCAAGGTTTTTGAAGGCGCATTGCAAAACAGCGGCGGCCTCTCGTCTTTTTTCACTGGCGCTGGCGAATCCACCCCCAGCGCGAGCTGTCGCTGACGCCTCGCCTCGGATTCGCTCGTCCTCGGCTCGGCGTGGCCGCAGGCGCTGCCTCGCAGGGGCGGACCCGCGTGTCCGCCCCGGGGCCCGACAACAGAGCCTACGAAGAAATCGCCTACGAAAGATGCGCGGACAGTGAAGGTTCGATTTGCGGAGTTCACGCTCGATTCTGAAACACGGCAACTCCTGAGTCGCGGCCAGGACGAGATTCGTCTGTCTCCCAAAGCGTTCGACCTGCTCCGCGCGTTAATCGAGCGGCGGCCGAACGTCGTCGAGAAAACCGAGCTCCACACGCAGATCTGGCCGGCCACGTTCGTCGTCGACGCGAATCTCAACGTGCTGATTGCCGAGATCCGGCGAGCGCTCGGCGATACTCCGCAACAGTCGCGGTTCATCCGGACGGTTCACGGCGTGGGATACGCGTTCTGCGGCGAAACGGTCGAACTCGATCATCCACGCGCACAGGCGTCGAGCGCCGGCGCGGCGCGCTTCTGGCTCTTGTGGAACGATCGCGCGATCGTGCTGGCCGAGGGCGAAAACATCGTGGGACGCGATCCTCAATGCCACGTCTGGCTGGATGCGTCCGGCGTCTCGCGTCGCCATGCTCGCATCCATGTCACGAGCGAGAGCGACGCGGTGGTCGTCGAGGATCTCGGAAGCAAGAATGGCACGCTCCTGCTGAACGTGCCGATCATGGGGCAAGCACGGCTGACAGACGGCGATCTGATTCAGATCGGATCGGTCGAGCTCAAGCTCCGGGTGTGGTCAGAGCGCAAAGCGGCGGAGACGGAGCGAATCAGAAACTAGGAATTCCGAGCGCATTCCAAATTCCAAATTCTGAATTCCAAATTCACCAGCGTGCAAGCGACGCGGCGGATAGTACCGGTCGCTGGCCTCTCCTTCGCGCGACGGGAAGTCGGTCTCCGCTTCGCTGACCTTCCGAATCCCGCGGCGACTACGGGTTCATCGTTTGTTCACGCGGTTGATCACGCAAGCATGGTCGTTGCTGGTTCGATGCGCCACGGATCGCGCGGACCGAAGTCGCCGCGGAACCTTGCTCCGCCCGACTTCCGGATCTCGTAGCGTCGCGCTCAGAGGTCGGCCTGCGACCGGCACTATCCGCCGCCTGGCGGCGCACATCGTGCGCGGCGAGCGTCACGGCGCGGCGCGCCGGCGTCTCGCGGAGAGATCCGTGAAGGCCGGACGACACGTTCGCACGAAAAACGGCGCGGAGCGAGAATCGCGGCGGTCTGGTGGGTACGGCACGAGCGGTGGGATTGCCCGAGGCGCCGCTCCTTTCTATGCGCGGATGTTGCAACAACCGTGACCGCCGCGGGTGCGAATGAGTGCCGAGTCGTAGCGCCGTTTTTCCGCCCGGCCGATCAACGGATCTCGGAGCGAGATGCCGGAGCGACGCGTCAGCGCGAGCGAGTCGAACGACATCACCAATGCGTCGACCAACCGGCGCGTTCGAGCTCTGTCCGTTTCTCTGTCGCCGCTTTGACCGCCTGCGCCCGCGTTCCCCATCGGCGCGCGGTGACACGCTTGCCGTTCATGACGAACTCCAGCGTGACCTCGTCGCGCAGGATCGCGTCGATGCTCTGCTGACGTTTGCGAAGGCGCCAAAGCCGTTCACGTTCAAGGGTGTCAGTCAACTTTTTTGCAATGGCGCCGGGGCCCCACCCCCGGCGCGAGCTGTCGCTGATGCCTCGCCTCGGATGTCCAGTCCTCGGCTCGGCGCGCCACCCCAGCGCGGTTGCCGCGCTGGGGGCCCCGGTGTGGCCGCAGGCGCCGCTGCTAGAAGTCATTCAGCTTTAAGACAACGTCCGCATGGGTCCACGCGGTTTTGAAGTCTCGCTCTGCACGGTCCGCGTCGGCGGTGCGGCCCTGCGCGACGAGCGACTGCCAGAGGCCGAAGAGTGAGCGACCGTTTTTCGGATTCCGCTCGAGGTCGGCTCGGAACACGCGCTCCGCGTCCTCGAAGCTGGTGTCGCGCATGAGCGCGACACCCAGCGACTCGCGTGTCGGATAGAACCAGTCCGCCGGCTCGTTGTAGTTGAGCGCGTCTTCGGCGGCGACGGCGCGCCGCCACGATTCGATCGCGGCGCCGAGCTGCTTCTCGGCCGCCGCCACGCGCGCGTCGAAGACGGCGTCGACGACCGCGAGCATCGCGCCCGCCTTGTTGTAGCCCCAGTCCATGTCGCCGGAAATCTTCTTGCGCGCGTCGTAGTACGCCACCTGCTCGAGCTTTGCATCGGCGACGTGTCCCAGCGCCGCGTGCGCGACGCCGCGGCCGAAATGCGACAGCAGCGTCAGCAGCGGAAACTTCGCATCCGGCGGCGGCAACGCGAGCACCTGGTCCCAGCGCGAGAAGCGCATCAGCACGTACAGCTTCTTCGCGGCGAAGGGCTCGAGCATCGGCATCTGCGCGAGCGCCGGCGTCGCCGAGGCGACGAGCTCGTCGGCGGCGCGGCTCGCTTCGGCGAATTGCCCGGTCATCATCGCGGCGGACGCGAGGAAGTCGACGTTGTGGTTGTAGTACATCAGCGGGTAGACGCCGCCGGCCTTCGTCGCGTCGATGTACTTCCGATCCACGTCGGCCGCCTTGGCGTTGCTCGCGACCGCCGCGTGATAGTCGCCGGTCCGCATGTAGATGTGTGCGGGCATGTGAACCAGATGGCCGGCGGCAGGAACGAGTGTGTCGAGCCGCTGTGCGCTCTTCAGCGCGCGTAGCGGCGTCTTCGACGCCTCGACGGCGTGAATGTAGTAATGGTTGGCGCCGATGTGCATCGGATCGCGCTTCATCACCGACTCGAGCACGGCGACGATTTCCTCGGTTCCTTCCCTCGGCTTCCCGTCGTTCGACCAGAGCTGCCATGGATGCAGATCCATCAGCGCTTCGGCATAGAGCGTGGCGGCGTCGAGATCGTTCGGATACCGCTTCGTCACATCGCGCATCGCGTCCGTGTACTGAACCGCCAGCGCCTTGAGATCGGCCTTCGGATCGTTCGAGTACCGCATGACGAGCGCGTCGACGTACGCGCGCTCGCTCGCCCGTTGACAAGGCTCAGGGCAGGCCGGCGCGCTCGCCGAAAGCGACTTCGCCTTCTGCGCCTCGTCGTACGCGGCCTTCTCGCGCTCCGGATCGACGTCCAGGTTGATGTTCGGTCCGAGCGCGAGCGCGATGCCCCAGTGCGGCATCGGCGACGCGGGGTCGAGCTCCGCGGCGCGGCGGAAGGAGCGGATTGCTTCGTCGTGATTGAAGCCGTAGACGAAGGTCAGGCCCTGATTGAAAAACTGCTGTGCCTCGCGGCTCCTGGTGGCGATTGGATGATTCAGCTTGCCGAGACCCGTCATGAGCGTCGCCGGACGGTCGACGTCGGCATGCGCGCCGTGTTGTTGGACGGCCATCCACATCGCGATGACGAACAGCAGCACCATCGAGACCTCTCCTCTTTCCTAGCCACGAAAACACGAAAACACGAAATCACGAAGACACGAAATCGGAACGAGGTATTGGTGTTTCGTGGTTTCGTGTTTTCGCGGTTTCGTGCCAAAAACCCTACTTCTCCAAAAGGTTCTTGAGCGACGCGAGCGCGCGCTCCCAGCCGAAGCCAATCACTTCGTAGTAGCGGCGCCAGCGATCGCTCTCTTCGAAACCGTTTTGTGTGACGCGTACGCGCGTCACATCGATCCCGTCCTGCTTCACAGAGACTTCGAGCGCCATCGGCCCGATCGGCTCGCCATCGGGCGGGAGCCAGAACGCATCGGCGACGAAGAAGCCGGTGGCCGGCTGGAACTCCATGACGGTTCCGCGGAACACGCCGCCGAGTCGTCCGAGTACTTCGTCCTTGAAATCAGTCGGCGGCCACTCGATGACGTAGGGGCCGAGCGTGCGCGGCGCCGTCACCGAGTGCGCGACACCCCACCACGCGCTCAGCGCGTCGGCGTCGAAGAAGGCTTTCAGGATGCGCCCGGCCGGCGCGGCAATCAGTACCGAGACGTCGAGGCTCGGTTTAACCATGCACGTTTAACCGCGGAGCACGCTGAGCACGCAGAGAACGTGTTTTACTCTGCGATCTCTGCGCGCTCTGCGGTTGCTTGCTGTCATTGTCCGGCGGTCGTGCTCGGCCGGCGCTCGCGCGCTTTGACGACCATGTCCTTCACCTCGCGCATCAGTGTCGGCACGTGGTACGGGATGCCGTCCTTGATCGTCCACTCGATGCCGCCGCCGCGCGCGTTCTGCACGCGATCGCCAGATCCGATCGGCGTGTAGTTCGGCATCGGCTTGCCGTTCACCATCATGACGTCGGCGCCGTACGGGTTGAGCAGCTTGAGATTCTCGAGCGGATTGCCGTTGACGACGAGGAGATCGGCGATGAAGCCCTCGCGGACCTTGCCGAGCCGATCCTCCATCCCAATCAGCTTCGCGCCGTTCCACGTCGCGTGCTCGATGACTTCGAGCGGATGGAATCCGGCTTCCTGATGCAGCTCCAGCTCGCGCGCGATGCCGAACCCGTACATCGAGTAGATGTAACCGGCATCGTCTCCGGTCGTCACGAGCCCACCTTTGTTCGCGAACTCGCGGACCGCATCCATCCAGATGCGGTACTGCCGGCGCCAATTCGACTCCTGGGTGCTCGTCCAGCCGAAGAAGTACGACCCGTGATTCTCCGTCGAGCCCTTGAAGTATTGCTCCATCGACGGGTGCAGGTAGTCCTTGAACCACGGCTGGTTCTGCGCGCGCACGAGATCGCGGCTCGCTTCGTAAATCGAAAACGTCGGATCCCACGCGACGTGCTTCGCGACCATCGCGTCGATGACCTTGTGCAGCTTTTCAGGGTCCGCCTGCGCGTACAGCTCACCGGCGCGGCCGAATCGGTGCACTTCGTTCGCGTAGTTCATATCGGGCGGAAAATCCTGGATGCCGTTCAGCGCCGCGTCCGCGACGCCGTAGAAGTGCTCGATGGAATTCACGCCGAGCTCGATGTAATCCTTCGCGGTCGTTTCCTCGACGGCGATGTGCGTCGCGGTCCGCAGCCCGAGTTTGTGCGCTTCATCCATGATCGCTTCGAGCTCGTCGCGATCCATGCCGATGATCTTCAGGCCGTCGGCGCCCTTCGCCTTGATGTCGCGGATCCACGCGCGGATTTCCGCAGGTGATCCGGTGCGGCCCTTGCTGACGAACGGATACACGAGAATCCGCGGCGCGACGATCGTGTGCGCCTGGCTCTCAGCCTGCCAGCGCTTGGATTTCTCGAAATCGCCGCCGACCTCGCGCGCGGTCGTCACACCGGCGGCGAGATAGAGGTTGCGCTCGTACTGAATCGGCTGCGGCACGCCGGGCTGGCGCTCCTCGTGCCAGTGCATGTGCGCGTTGACGATGCCGGGCATCACGTACTTGCCGGTCGCATCGATCACGACGTCGGACCCGGAGCGCGCGATGGTCCGCGATCGATCCGACGCGGCGCCGACATACGAGATGACGCCGTCGTCGGAGACGATGTCGACGGGACCGTAGGGCGGTTTGGCGTTGCCGTAGATGACCATCGCGTTGCGAAGGAGGAGACGCCTGGCCGGCTTCGCGTGAATCTGCGCGACGCCTTGGGACAGTTGCACGGGAGACGACTGCTGGGCGGACGCACCGAAGGTCAGCAGCATCGTCGAAGCCAACAGCAGGGCACATGCGGCGGATGCGCGTCGAATGGTCACGGGCATGCGACATGATACATTGGCTTGAATGGCGCATCAGCCGCTGGCGTACCTCGACGCGGAGTTCCTCGAAAGCGCCGAGGCGAGGCCGATCCGGATCCTCGCCGAGTACCTCGAGCCGTTGCGCCGGTTCAAGGAGCAGAAAATCCAGGACACCGTGGTCTTCTTCGGATCGGCGCGCGTGGACAGCCGGGAGCGCGCCGAAGTGGCGCTGAAGACGCTTCGCGCCCGCGGCGAGCGCGACGCCGACGAACAGTATGAGGCGGAGCTCGCCAAGAGCCGCCGCGCGCTCGAGTGGGCGCGCTATTACGAGGAAGCGCGCGAGCTCGCGCGCATGCTGACCGAGTGGAGCCTCACCCTCGAATCCGAAAACCATCGCTTCGTCGTCACGTCAGGGGGCGGTCCCGGCATCATGGAAGCGGCCAATCGCGGCGCGCGCGAAGCGGGCGGGAAGACGATCGGCCTCAACATTCATCTTCCTTACGAGCAGGGCGCCAATCCGTACCTGACCGAAGGGCTGCACTTCGAGTTCCACTATTTCTTCATGCGCAAGTTCTGGTTCGCGTACCTCGCGAAGGCGCTCGTGATTTTTCCGGGCGGCTTCGGGACGTGCGACGAGCTGTTCGAGATCCTCACGCTGGTGCAGACCGACAAACTGTCGAAGAAGATCGGGATCATTCTGTACGGCAGCGAGTACTGGAATCAGGTGCTGCATTTCAAACCGATGGCCGAGTGGGGCGCGATTGCGGACAAGGATCTCGAGCTGCTCCAGCGCGTCGACACACCAGCCGACGCGTTCGAGCGGCTGCGGGCGCATCTGGTCACGCATCACCTCGAGCCGGCGACGGAGCAAGAGGCGGCGGCGCCGGGCATTGCCAAGACGCGCGGTTGATCAAACGCAACCACGAGCCACCGAAACCACAACACCGCGGAACCACGAACCACGAACCACGAACCACGAACCCACGAAAACACGAAAACACGAAACCACGAAACCACGAAAACACGAAAACACGAAGGCACGAAGGCACGAAGAAGATATGGATTCGGATGCTCGCAAGAAACTGCTCGACCAACACAGGGACGGGTATCGCGTCGTCGCGGAGGCGCTCGTCGGGGCGACCGA
>MNEX01000307.1:10591-52970 GCA_001917905.1 Acidobacteria bacterium 13_1_40CM_65_14 | reverse complement strand
CGGGTCACCGTTCGCGATTCGTCGTCGCCACAGGCGCAAGGCACTGCAACCGCGTTCGTCGTGGTGGCGCCGAAGGCCGTGTCGATTGCCACGACGACGATTGCCGGATGCGAAGGTCGGTGAGCCATACTCGGCGACGTTCATCGCGGTTGACGGTGGGGCGCCCTACACGTGGCAAGTTGTGTCGGGTTCGTTGCCGCAGGGGCTGACGCTCGGTGCGCGGAGCGGTCGCGTCACAGGCACACCTCGTACGGCGGGCATGACGACCTTCACGGTGTCGGTCCGAGACGCCCGGTCGAATGCGAGTTCGGCCACCCAGACGTTCACGCTCGCGACAGTGGGCGATCGTACGACGGCGAGCGCCTCCTAGCCACTCATATATGACAAATCTGCACGACTATGCAGAACTTGACATGACAATATCGGACTTCTAACGCTTTTGAGTGCTCTATTTTGACAATCCTGGCTCAAAGTAGAACACAACGACCGTACGTGCAGTTTTATTGAGCGTTTCTGTAACGAAACTCACGATGCCTGTATCTGCATGTGCTGGAATTGCACAAGCCGTCATATCCCCGACGCCGGACTCGGACTCGACCCTTGACCCGTAACTCGAATAATCATAATAAGTTGTACTGAGCGTATAAACGTATGGCCCAGGTGGCGGGGCTTTTGCTGTTAAGCTGCGCGCCATGATCCCATCGATTGAACGGACGACCAGACGCAAGGCGGTCTGGGGACCAAAGCGCACGTTGGCCGCCGTGGCGGTGCTCGTGCTCGGCTTGGCCTCCAACGCCCTGGCTGCGGGCTCGCACGACCGAGGTGCGACCAGGGGCCGCGCCGGTCGTCCGAACGCCGAGGCTAGAGACCATCGCAAGCTCGATAAGGAACTGACTTATCGTGCCGACCACCACTCGGCACTGGCGAAGAGCAAGGTCATCGTCACGCTGAAATCGGGTGCGCAGCTTCCGACCGAGTTCAAGAAGTACGCGGACTCCTACAAGCGGCTCGGGATCATCAACGGTCAGGCGCTCAGCCTGCCCAACGGGTTGATCAAGCGGCTGTCTCAGCATCCTGACGTTTTCGACATCCGCTACGACCGTCCGCTCGCGCAAGCGAACTACACGACGGCGCTGACGACGGGCGGACTCGCCGTGAACCGCGCGCTCGGCCTCACGGGCACCGGCGTCGGCATCGCGATCATCGACTCCGGCATCGCGCCGTGGCACGACGATCTGACGAACCGCACCTCGACGCTGTATCCGTACGGCAATCAGCGGGTGAAGGCGTTCGTCGACTTCGTGAACGGCCAAATCGCGCCGTACGACGATGAGGGTCACGGCACGCACGTCGCCGGCATCATCGCGGGCAACGGCTACGATACGAACAGCCGTCAAGCGGGTGTGGCGCCTGACGCGGATCTCATCTCTCTGAAAGTGCTGGACGCGAACGGCCAGGGCTCGATCAGCAACATCATCCAGGCGCTCGACTGGGTGCTCGCGAATCACAGGCAGTACAACATCCGCGTCGTCAACATGTCGGTCGGCGCCGGCGTGACCGAGTCGTACTGGACCGACCCGCTGACGCTCGCCGCCAAGCGCGTCGTCGACGCAGGCGTGGTCGTCGTGGGTGCCGCGGGCAACGCCGGCAAGAACGCACAGGGTCAGATTCAGTACGGCGGCATCGTCGCGCCGGGCAACGCGCCGTGGGTGCTGACCGTCGGCGCGTCGAGCCACGAGGGCACGGCGGATCGCGCCGACGACAAGATGGCGTCCTTCAGCTCGCGCGGTCCGTCGTACAAGGACTGGGGCGCGAAGCCTGACCTCGTCGCGCCCGGCAGGGGGACGATGTCCCTGTCGGATCCGTGGGGCACGTTCCACTTGACGAAGGCGCCGTTCCTGGCGAACGGCCTCGTCTCGACGCCGTTCCAGGCGTCCCTGACGCTGAGCGGCACGAGCATGGCGGCGCCGGTCGTGGCGGGCACGGTTGCGTTGATGCTGCAGGCCAATCCGGCGCTGACGCCCAACGCGGTGAAGGCGATCCTTCAGTACTCCGCGCAGGTGTATCCGGGCTATGACCCGCTCACCGAGGGCGCGGGCTTCCTCAATACGGTCGGCGCCGTGCGACTCGCGAAGTTCTACGCGACCGCGCAGCCTGGGCAGCCGATGCCGTCGCAGGCGATGTGGAGCAAGAGCATCATCTGGGGAAACCACCAGCTCAAGGGCGGCTATCTGAAGCTGTCGGCGAACGCGTACAGCGTCGGCACCGACTGGGGTGTTGCGAAGACCGACGACAATCAGAACATCGTCTGGGGCGTTCAATGCTCGACCGACGACTGCAGCAACATCGTCTGGGGCGTCGACGACTCCAGCAGCAACATCGTGTGGGGCGTCAACTGCTCGGATGCCGACTGCTCGAACATCGTCTGGGGCACGGGCGCCGCCGGCAGCGATGAAAACATCGTGTGGGGCGTCAACTGCGGCGGCGATGATTGCGACAACATCGTCTGGGGCACCGTCGATGAACAGAACATCGTCTGGGGCACCGCGCATGGCGCGAACATCGTCTGGGGCACCGCCGTTGCCGACGAGAACATCATGTGGGGCACCGCCGCTGACGACGAGAACATCGTCTGGGGCACCGCCGCTGTGGACGAGAACATCGTCTGGGGCACTGCGGGCGACGAGAACATCGTGTGGGGCGTCGACGACCTGGGCAACATCGTGTGGGGCGTCAATGACCCGCTCGCCGGCATCGTGTGGGGGACGTCGGCTACCGGCAACGTCACTCCTCTGAGCTGGACGTCGATGTTCAGCAAGCTCAGCGACGAGCAGATGTTCACCGTGCTGTCATCGCTCGGCGCCGGCCCTCGGCCGCCGGTCGTGCCACCGCCCGCGCCGTCCGTCGAGCCGCCGCCATCGCCGGTCGAGCCACCGCCGGCATTGCCGCTTGATCCGCCGCCGGCGCTACCAGTCGATCCGCTGCCGGCACCGATTGATCCGTTGCCGGCACCGCCTGTCGCAGCGCCGGCCGATCTGCCGCCGCCAGTGCCGGTCGCACCGCCAGCGCTGCCGCCTCCACCGCCGCCACCTGTCGTTCCTGGGGGAGGTATCTAGTCATGGAAAAAATGCCTTACCGCCAGGAACTCGACGTGACGCTGATGACGGTCACATCGACACCGACGCCCGAGGTCACGAGCAGCGATTGGCAGGCGGGCCTGCCGACGTTGCGTGGGAAGCAGGTGGTGCTGAGGGAGCTGCGCGCGTCGGACGCCGCGTCGCTCTTCGCGCTCCTGACGACCGAGGAAGTGTCACGATTCATCTCGCCGCCGCCGAACACGGTTGAAGGCTTCGAGCGCTTCATTGCGTGGACGATCCGGCAGCGTAGCGCCGGCACTTACGCGTGCTTCGCGGTGACGCTGCAGGGTTTCGATACGGCGATTGGGATCTTCCAGGTCCGGCAGCTCGACCCGACCTTCGCGTCCGCCGAATGGGGCTTCGCGATCGGATCGGCGTTCTGGGGCACCGGCGTGTTCCAGGACGGCGCCGAGTTGGTGGTCGAGTTCGCGTTCGAGACGCTCGGCGTGCACCGCCTCGAGGCGCGTGCCGCGGTGCAGAACGGTCGCGGGAACGGCGCGCTGCAGAAGCTGGGCGCGGTGCGGGAAGCGGTCCTGCGCAAGTCGTTCCTCCACAATGGCCGTTACCTCGATCAGGTGCTGTACACGATTCTCGACGAGGACTGGCAGGCCACGCGCCGGACGACATCGCGGTCGTACCTGAGCGCGCCGAGCGTTCACTAAAAACAGCTGAAGACCGACGTGGGCCGGCACTTGATGTGCCGGCCCTTCGTTTGTACGGTCACCTTCAGTCGCGCAGCACGCGCACGGGATCGATCCGCGTAGATCGACGAACGTGAAGAGCGGACGGCGCCACGAGGTCGCGATCGCCTGACGGACGTCGTGCAACAACGCGCTCATCGAACCACGCGCCGCGCGAGGCGCCGCTCGTCTGCCCGCGAGAGCAGAAAGCCGGCGCCGGATTGACCGAAGAGCTCGCCGAACGGTTGCACAGCACGCATCAATCCATTCGAGCTGTGTCCGCGCGAGCCGAGCAGGTAATGACCGATTTCGTGAGCGATCACGCGGCCGAGCGCACGGCCAACGGCCCGCCGGCGCAGCTCGGGCGGCCAGCGGTCCTCGCCGACGTCCCCGAGTCGCGCGAGCCCGACCGATTGCACCAACAGGTCAAAGAAGACGGTGAGGATCGAATACGGCGTACCGTCTTCGGCAAAGTTGATCGCGCCGAGGACCGTCGGGGTATCGAGCGCGCTGGGAATTCGTGACCGGCCGGCCCGCACCGTCAGGACAATGGCCTCGTCGGGCGCCGACGCGCACGGCATGGTGCGATCGACGACGACGCGGTACCGGGACCAGATGTCAGCGGCCTCGTGGACAGCGGCCGCGGCGACGGCCGGCGGAAGGGTCGGTTCGGATCCGAACGCGAGCGCGACGTGGACGGGCGGCAGGCCAGTGCTCACCAGGGCGGCCGCCAACAGCAGTGATGGAATCGGCATGACCCCATCGTAGGGAGCGGGCGGTCATGAGCCAAATTCTTTGTCATCATCACAACGATGAAGTATCCTCATCGACAAGGAAGGGGTCGCGCAGGCCTTCAGGAGAGCTCGTTGCAGAATTGAACGCTCCACCACGTTTGAACCTCCTGTCCTCCGTGTCCCCAGTGGTGGCGCGGTAATTCCGCGACGCTCTTAGGCCTGCCTCAGATATGGATCTCGAAGTCCGCCACCTCCAGCTCGTCTCCGCCGTCGCCGACTGCGGCAGCCTCACGCGCGCGGGCGATCGCCTTCATCTCACGCAGTCGGCGCTCAGCCATCAGCTGCGCGACATCGAATCGCGCCTCGGCGCCGCGTTGTTTCTGCGCGTCGGCAAGCGGCTGGTGCTGACGCCGGCCGGCGAGCGCCTGCTAGCGTCGGCGCGCGAGGTGCTAGCGCGGCTGCATCAGACCGAGCACGACATCCGGGAGATGGGCCGCGATCACGCCGGTGTGCTGCGTCTCACGACCGAGTGCTACACCTGCTACCACTGGCTGCCGCCGCTGCTGACGAAATACCGCCGCAAGTTCCCGCGGGTCGAGGTGCGGATCGACGTCGACGCGACACGCCAACCCGTCGAAACGCTGCTCGCCGGCAAAGTCGACGTCGCGCTGATGAGCACGCCGGTCCGCGATCGCCGGCTGACGGCGACGCCGATCTTCGACGACGAGCTCATCGTGATCGCGGCGACGACGCATCCCTTCGCGAAGAAAACGCACGTCAAAGTGGCCGACATGCACGGCGAGACGTTGCTGCTGTATCCGCCGAAAGAAGACAGCCTGGTGTTGAACCAGGTGCTGCTGCCCGCCGGCGCCGTGCCGGGACGCATCGACGAGATTCAGCTCACCGAGGCGATCGTCGAGCTGGTGAAGGCGGGACTGGGCGTCAGCGTGATCGCGCGGTGGGCCGTGGAGCCGATCGTGAAATCGGGCGCGCTGGTCGCGCGCCCGCTCACCGCGCGCGGGCTGCATCGGCGGTGGAGTGCGGTGATGCCGAAGGATCTTGCGAAGACCGACTTCGTCAGGGAGTTCATCGACCTGCTCGTGCAGTACGCGCCCGGTCAGTCGGTCCGCAGCGCGACGAGCGGATCGACGCGCGTCGCACGCCTCGCCGGCACATAGCTCGCCGCCAGCGTGACGGCCAGCAGACACGCGGCCGCGGCGCCGAACGACCAGGCGTCGGTCGGCGCGATGCCGTACAACAGCGCCCTCAGCGTCCGCGCCAGCGCGAACGCGGCGACGAGACCGACGAGAATGCCGGCCGCAGCCAGCTGCAGTCCCTGCCGCAGCACCATCCGCACCACGTTCGACGACGGCGCGCCGAGCGCCATGCGGATCGCGATTTCGGCGGTTCGCTGCGCGACCGAGTACGCGACGACGCCGTACAAACCGACGGCGGCGACGACGAGCGCGAGCGCCGCGAGTGTCACGAGCAGGACGGTGCGAAAGCGCGGCTGCGCCGCGGCCTCCGCGACCAGACCGTCGAGCGTGCCGGTGAGGAAGATCGCGATGGCCGGATCGACGGCCGCGACGCTTCTGCGAATCGCCGCGATCGCCAGCGCCGTATCGCCAGGCGTCCGCGCAACGAGATACAACGTGTCGAGCGGCATTTGCGTCAGCGGCCGATAGATCGCGCCGTCGGGCGGCGCGTCGAGCGCCGCGTACTTCACGTCGCCAACGAGGCCGACGACGGTGACGGCGGCTCTGCGATCGTCCGGACCAGGTTCTCCGAGCGGCACGGATCGGCCGATCGGGTCGCGGTCGCCGAACAAACGTCGAGCGGTGCGCGCGCTCAGAATCATCGTCGGTGCAGTGTCCGCGCCATCATCCCGGGTGAAGAAGCGCCCGCGCAGGAGCGGGATGCGGAGCACGGAGAAGAAGCTCGGCGTCACCGCCACGGTGTCGACGAGGTACTCGGCCGGCTGACTCAATCCCTCGGCGGTGAACCCGAAGCTGATGCGGAGCCGCGTCCGGTTCGGCGGCAGGCTCGCCCCGGCCGCGGCGACTTCGACGCCTGGCTCGGCGCCGAGCCGCTCGACCACCTGATTCGCGAGCGCCGATCGCTCGTCGGGCGGCAACGAGCGTCCAAACGCCAGGCCGACGAGCGCGTGCGCGACGTGATCGGTCGGGACGCCAATCTCGCTGCCGAGCAGATTGAACAGGCTGCGCCCGAGCAGCACGCCGCCGACGACCAGCACGAGCGAGGTCGCCAGCTGAAAGACGGCGATCGCCGATCGGAGCTGGCGGCCGCCGGATGCGCCGGCCGTGGTCGTTCCGCTCCTCAACGCGTCCACGGAAATCGACGCACCGAACGCCGGCAGCAGGCCGATCACGAGTGCGATCGCCGCCGCGATTGCGGCCGCAAACGCGAGGACCGGAGCGTCGACGTGAATGGCGTCGAGCCGCGCCAGCCCCGCCGGCTTGAGCCAGATCAGCAGATCCGTCAGCCATTTCGCGACGAGCGTGCCGGCGATCGCGCCAGCCAGCGACAACACCGCGCTTTCGGCGATCGATGCGCGCGCGAGCTGTGCGCGAGAGGCGCCGAGCGCCAGGCGAATCGCAATCTCGCGCGCCCGTACGGCCTGGCGCGTGAGCATCAGGTTGGCGACGTTCGCGCACGCGACGATGAGGACCAGGCTGACCGCGGCGAACAGGACGAGCAGCGCCGGTCGCAAGCCGCCGGCCAGTCGCTCGTGCAGCGCGACGACGTCGGCGCGCACGCGAGCAAACTGCTGCGGGGAGTTTTTCGCGAGCGACTGCGAGAGGCCGTTCACGCCGGCCTGCGCCTGCGCCATCGCGACGCCCGGCTTCAGCCGCGCGATCGGGTTGTAGCCGCCCGACCCGCGCCAGACGCCCATCGGATCACTGACGACGGAGAATGCCGCCGGCACCCACGCGTCCATCCGATCGCTTGGCAGCTGGAACGAGTCGGCGGCGATGCCGACGACTTGGTACGCGGATCCGCTGAGCACGATGCGCTTGCCGACGATGTCCGGCGTTTGGTTGAATCGCCGCTGCCAGAGCCGGCTGCTGATCACGGTCACCGCTGAATGGTCGTCGGACCGTGCGAGCGGTCTGCCGGCGGCCATCACGCCACCGACGGTGGCGAAGAAATCGCCGCTCACGCGAGCGACGCTGACGACCTCGGTTTGGCCACCTTCGAAGAGCGCGTACGGCCAGACGCCGGCGATGGCCAGCGATTCGAACGCCTGCTCCGCGCGCCAGTCCTCGAGATCGGCGAGCGAGTAATTCGCCCGGACCGTGCGGCCGGAAAAATCGCGCCACGCTTCGATGAGCACGAGTCGCGACGGATCGCGGTAGGGCAGCGGCCGCATCAGGACGCCGTAGACGACGCTGAAGATCGCGGTGGTCGCGCCGATGCCGAGCGCCAGCGTCACGACCGCTAGGATCGTGAACGCCGGCGCCTTGGTCAGCGAGCGGAAGGCGTAACGAAGATCGTTGATCAACGTAGCGCGGGCCTTTCCGCCTCCGCTCGCAGCCGAATCCTACGAGCTACGACGAGGCTCGCCCGTTACACCGTCGATGTGTTCAGCGCTGCGCGGACGTTTGCTTCGTCGGCGCTCTCCCCGGCACGCCGACGGCACCGCCGTCGGAGGCGCGGCGATCAGTGCCGCCTTCGAGCACGTCTTCTTTCCCGTTGTAGATGATCACTTGCGCCACGCCCTGCGCGCCGCCCGACTGCAGCGTGTGGCCGCGCTTCTCGAGCTCCGCGACGGTGTCGGCCGACAACCCGTACTTTTCGTACTGAATCTTGTCCGGCAGCCACTGGTGGTGGAATCGCGGCGCGTCGATCGCTTCTTGAGCGTTCATGCCAAAGTCGACGACGTCCACGATCGTTTCGAGCACCGTGTTGATGATCGTCCGGCTGCCGGGACTGCCCGTGACCATGAACAATTGTCCGTCCTTCGTGAGGATGGTCGGCGTCATGCTCGAGAGCATGCGCTTGCCGGGCTCAGCCAGGTTCGGCTTCGTTCCAATCAATCCTTCGGCGGTCGTGATCTCCGGGGCGGCGTTGAAGTCGCCCATCTCGTTGTTCAGCAGGAAGCCGGCGCCCGGGACGACGATCTTCACGCCGTATCCCGCTTCGAGAGTGTAGGTCATCGACACCGCGTTGCGATCGCCGTCGACGACCGAGATGTGCGTCGTCTCGTCGCTTTCGTGCGACCACTCGAACGTCGCCGGAGACGAGGGTTTCGTGCGCGTGAGATCGATCGTCTTGCGCAGCCGGCCTGCGTAGTCTTTCGACGTCAGTATCGCGATCGGCATGTCCTTCACGAAATCGGGATCGCCGAGGTAATGGGCGCGGTCCGAGTACGCGCGCTTCATCGCTTCGGTCATGAGATGCACGGCCGAAGACGAGCCCGGGCCCATCTTCGCGAGGTCGTAGCCTTCGAGCACGTTCAGCATCTCGATGAGCCCGACGCCGCCGGAGCTGATCGGCGGCATCGAGATGACGTCGTACCCGCGGTAGGTGCCCTTCACCGGCACGCGTTTCTTCGCGGCGTACTTCTTGAGATCCTCGCGCGTGATCAAGCCGCCGTGCGCGAGCATCTCTTTCTCGAGCGCCAGCGCCGTCTCGCCTTCGTAGAAGCCGGCCGGACCCTGATTCGCGATCCGCTCGAGCGTGCGCGCGAGCTCGGGCTGCTTCAACGTGTCGCCCGGTTCGTACGGCACGCCGTTCTTCGTGAACTGCGCGACCGACGCCGGATACTTCTGCATCGTGCGCATGACGCTCTTGAGCGAGCGCGACAGGCCGTCGCTGACCGTGAAGCCGTCGCGCGCGAGCGCGACCGCTGGCTCGACGAGCCGCTTCCACGGCAGCTTGCCTTGTTCTTTCCACGCCATGTGCACTCCGGCGACGGTGCCAGGCACGCCAACCGCGAGATGGCTGTTGTGATGGATCTCGCTGCTGTACTTGCCGTCCTGCAGGAACATCGTCGGCGACGACTTGCCGGGCGCCACCTCGCGGAAGTCGTACGCGATCGCCTCGCCTTTGGCCGGGCGGTACACCATGAAGCCGCCGCCGCCGATGTTGCCGGCGGTCGGATGCACGACGGCGAGCGCGAACGCGGTCGCGACCGCGGCATCGACCGCGGTGCCGCCTTCCTTGATCGCGTCGGCGCCGATGCGTGAGGCGATCTCGTTCTGCGACGCGACCATGCCCTTCTGCGCGCGAACCGGCACCGACACGGCGCCGGCCGTGAGCGACAACACCGCGCACGCGACGACGACGATGAAGAATTTCGATTTAGACATGGCGCGAATTATACGCGTTTCAACTTCCAGTGACCGCGGCGGAAGATGATCGCGCTGACAACGGCCATCGACGAAAACGCAATCGGCACCGCCCAGAACGCGCCGGTCGGGCCAAGCCCGAGCGGACGCGCGAGGACGTACGCGATCGGGATCTCGCCGAGCCAGCAGCAGAACACGTTGATGATGGTCGGCGTCCATGTGTCGCCGGCGCCGTTGAACGACTGCGTGAGCACGAACCCGTACGCGTAGAACGGAAAGCCGCTGCCGATGATGCGAAGCCCCTGAGCGGCGATCGGTTTCACGATCGGGTCGCCGGTGAACATGCCGACGATCCCATCGGCGAAGATCACGAACAGCGCGCCGACGGTGCCGAGCGTCACGAGGTTGTACACGCACGCACGCCACACCGACGCCTCCGCGCGCTCGGGTTTCCCCGCGCCGAGGTTCTGTCCGACGAGCGTCGCCGCCGCATTGGCGAGGCCCCAGGCCGGGAGCAGCGCGAAGATGACGATGCGGATAGCAATGGTGTTGGCCGCGACCGCGACACTGCCGAACGACGCGATGATCCGCACGAGCCCAACCCAGCTCGTCGTCGCGATGAGCGACTGGAACACTGCGCTTCCGGAAATACGGACCATGCTCATCATCACCTGCGGATCGATGCGCATGTGTTCGCGGCGGATCGCAACGCGGCCTTTACCGCGCCACAGGACGGTGAGCTGTACGAGAACGCCGATCCCGCGCCCGGTGGTCGTCGCGACCGCCGCGCCCGTGACGCCGAGCTGCGGAAACGGACCCAAACCCAGAATCAGGCACGGATCGAGCACGATGTTGATGGCGTTGGCGATCCAGAGCACGCGCATTGCGATCGCCGCGTCGCCGGCGCCGCGGAACACGGCGTTGATCAGAAACAGCATCACGATGACGATGTTGCCGCCGAGCACGATGGTGGTGAACGACGAGTGGGCGAGCACGCCCGGCGTCGCGCCCATCAGGATGAGCAGCGGCTTCGAGAACACGAAGCCGCAGATGCCGAGCGGCACGGCGACGATCACGCCGAGGGCGATCGCCTGCACGGCCGCACGCGCCGCGCCGTCGAGATCGCGCTCGCCGACCCGGCGCGCAACGGTCGCCATCGCGCCGACGCTCAGTCCGGCCATCGCCGCGTAGACGATCGTGAGCATCGACTCGGTCAGGCCGACGGTCGCGACCGCATCGGCGCCGAGCTGTGAGACGAAGAAGACGTCCACAACCGCGAACACCGACTCGAGCGCGAGCTCGAGGACCATCGGAATCGCGAGCAGCAGGATGGCGCGCCCGATATCGCCTTCGGTGTACACGCGATGCGAGCCGGCGAGCGATTCGCGAATCGTGGCCCACCAGTTCGTTGAAGGCTGAAGGTCGAAGTCTGAAGTCGGAAGTCCGGAACTACTCACCGCTGTCCTCCGCTACGTGTGCTGGCACAAATGCACCGCCGCGCCGCGACAAGCGGCCCGGTCGACACGTGCCTTACAAGCGTCGGACTGGGAGTGCGGTCGGCGGAGTTACTGGCGTGGTGCTACGTGCGGAATGTGCATGAAGGCATCTTCCATGAAGGCATCATCCTAGTCGCTCGACGGGATATACGCAACCGCGTCGATCTCGACGACGAGGCCGTCGCCCGGCAGACCGGCGACCTGCACGGTCGTGCGCGCCGGGCGGTGGTCGCCGAACATTCGCGCGTACACCGCGTTCATCCTCTGGAACTCGCGCATGTCGACGAGAAACACGCCGCAGCGCAGCACGTGCTGCAGACTCGATCCCGCCGCCTCGAGAATTGCCCGGACGTTCTCGAGGCACTGCTCGGTCTGCCGCTCGATGTCGTCGCCTGCGAGTTTGCCGGTCGCCGCATCCATCGCGGCCTGACCCGAGACGAAGATCAACCGCTCGAACCCCATGCCGGGCGAGTACGGTCCGACTGGCTTGGGGAGATTGTTGGCGTGCACGGGGCGGTGTGACACACGGTTCCTTTCCGAAGCCGTACGCGGCGTGCGGCGGCCACGTGTAGCGCAGGCCTTCAGAGGATGTGAAGAAATCACGTCAACGCAAAGGCCGCTAAGACCGCAAAGGAAGAATCTTTCGAAAAGATGCTTTGCGCGCTTTGTGATCTTTGCGTTCAACGTGATTCTTTCACAAGCTCCTCAGGCCTGGCGACGGCCGCCGGGCAGCCCTAAGCGCGTTGAAGAATCAAGATCTCCACCACGGAGGACACAGGGGACGCGGAGGAAGAATCCCGTTTTGAACAGGTTTGAGCCTCCTAGCGGACCGTATCAGCTGAAGGAGTACGAGTCACAACCAGCCTTCGACCGCGATTTCGGGCCGCGACAGCGGAGCGGCCCGGTAGTAATTCGGAAGAGACACGCCACTAGCCTCCGTGTCCCCCGTGGCGGCGAGGTAGTTTTGAACCGCACTCTAACCTAAAGGGCTGCGCTACTTCCGGCCATTGAACGCGCTTTTGAATATCATGACGGAGTATGTCATCGCTCAGCGAACTCTTGAAGATCCGCCACCCGATCATTCAATCGGGCAACCCGCTGTATGCGGGACAGAGCGTCGGCGTCATTCGGGATCTGCCGAGCGCCGGCGACGTCGTGCGCACGATCGCGGACGAAGCCCGGCGCGTAATGCAGAATTTGGTAATCGAGTAATCGGGAAATCTGGTAATCGGAATTACCCGATTACCAAATTACCCGATTACCCAATTCATCCGCGCTCCACCGGTCTCGCGGGATCCGAAGACCACTCGCTCCACGATCCGGGATACAGCTTCGCGCCGGTGAGTCCCGCGTGCTCGAGCGCGAGCAGGTTGTGGCACGCCGTCACTCCCGATCCGCAATAGCACACAAGGCGATCGGCCGGAACGTCGCCAATCGATCGTTGCATGCGTTCACGCAGATCCTCGGGCGATCGGAACGTGCCGCGCTCGTCGAGGTTCCAGTGAAAGAAATGATTCGCGGCGCCGGGAATGTGGCCGGGCTTCTTGTCAATCGGCTCGCTCTCGCCGCGGTATCGCTCCGGCGCGCGCGCATCGACGAGCGTCGACTCGCCCGTCGTCAGCGATGACGCCACGCGATTGACGTCGACGACCATGTCGCTTCGCGGCGCCGCGGTGAACTCACGCGCCTCACGATGCTCCTCGCCGCTCGCGGTCTGGCGCCCCTCCTGCGTCCACTTGGCGAAACCACCGTCGAGTACCGCGACCGCGTCGTGGCCGAGCCACCGCAGCATCCACCACAGCCGGCTCGCGTACATCCCGTTGTCCTGGTCGTACGCCACGACCTGCACGCCGCTCGTGATGCCGAGCCGGCCGAGCGTCTGTGCAAACGTGCGCGGATCCGGCAACGGATGCCGCCCATTCGTCCCAGTTTTGGGACCCGCGAGATCGTGGCCGAGATGCGCGTACACCGCGCCGGGAATGTGACGGCCGGCATACTCCCGCTGACCCCACGTCTCGTCGTCGAGCTTGTAGCGGCAATCCACGATGACGAAGGCGGGGTCTAATAAATGGTTGGTTAACACGTCGGTCGAGATCAGCGTCTTGAAGGCCATGCCCGAACGATACCATTGCGGTTCCTCCGCCAACCAACGCTTCACAGTCCCCGTCTAACCAACGTTCCATGTTCGTCGCTCTCGCGTTTGCGCTCGCCACATCCGCACCGCCGGCCGGGACCAACCGTGTCGAGGCCGTATCGATCGACACGATCCCGACGGCCGTCCGCGTCTCGGGCGAGATCAGTGAAGAGGTGTGGCAGCGCGCGACGCCCATGGATGCCTTCGTTCAGCGCGATCCGACCGAGGGCGGCGAGCCGAGCCAGCGCACCGAGTTCCGCGTCGTCTACGACTCGACGACGCTCTACGTGAAGGTGCGGGCGTTCGACACCGAACCGGGGAAGATCGTCAGCTACCTGACGCGCCGCGATGACGACTCGCCGTCGGACTGGCTGCGCATCCTGGTCGATTCGTATCACGACAAGCGCACCGCGTACGAGTTCGCGGTGAATCCGTCGGGCGTGAAACAGGATCGCTACTGGTACAACGACAACAGAACCGACGATGGATGGGACGCGGTGTGGGACGTGAAGGTGTCGCGCGACCAGAGTGGCTGGTCGGCCGAGTTTCACATCCCGTTTTCGCAGCTGCGCTTCACGCCGAACGGATCGAACACGTTCGGTTTCGCGGTGTCGCGCACGATCGGACGCCTGAACGAAACGTCGACGTGGCCGCTGCTCGCGCGCAGCGCGCCCGGCTACGTGTCGTCGTTCGGCGAGCTCGGCGGGCTGACGATGACCGCGTCGCCCAAGCGGCTCGAAGTGATGCCCTACGCCGTTACCGATCTCACGCGCCAGCGGACAGGCGGCAATCCGCTGGCAAAGGCGTCCAATCCCGGCGCGTCGCTTGGGATGGACATGAAGTACGCGCTCACGCCGGGGCTCACATTCACCTCGACGATCAATCCGGACTTCGGCCAGGTCGAAGCGGATCCGGCGGTCGTGAACCTGAGCGCGTTCGAAACATTTTTCTCCGAGCGCCGGCCGTTCTTCGTCGAAGGGTCGGGCATGTTCCGCTTCGACTCGGACTGCATGGACGGTCCGTGTCAGATGTTCTACTCGCGGCGCGTCGGCCGATCGCCGCAGGCGACCGGCGGATTGCCGAGCGGCGACAACATCTACACGGAGTCGCCGGCGCAGACAACGATTCTCGGCGCCGGGAAGCTGACTGGACGCGTCGGCAAGTTCTCGGTCGGCGCGATGACGGCTATCACGCAGCGCGAGTACGGTACGGTACTCGACCTCACACAGAAGTACGAGCAGCCGGTCGAGCCGATGTCCACGTACTCGATCGGCCGCGTGCGCCGTGAGTTCGCGAACCAGTCGTCGGTCGGGTTCATGCTCACGGCGACGAACCGGCAGCTCACCGAGACGATGCAATCGCTGCTACCGTCGAGCGCGTACAGCGGCGGAATGGACTGGGACGTCCGCTTCAAGACGCGCTACAGCGTCACCGGGTTTCTCGCGGCGAGCGACGTGCGCGGCGATGCCGGCGCGATCAGCGCGATCGAGCAGAACAGCCGCCACTACTTCCAGCGTCCCGACGCTGCCTCGTTCGATCTCGATCCGTCGGCGACGTCGTTGAACGGCGCGAGCGGGCGGGTGGGCATCGGCAAGATCGCCGGACAGCGCGTGCGATTCAACGCGCAGGTCGGCTTCAAGTCGCCCGGGTTCGATCTCAACGACGTCGGCTTCCTGCGGCGCGCCGATCAGAAGTGGACCTCGAACTGGTTTCAGATCCGCAGCGACAAGCCGAACAAGTGGTTCCGCAGCCGCAACTTCAACATCAATCAGTGGGCGGCCTGGAATTACGACGGCGATCGATTGTTCAGCGGGGAGAACGTCAACGGCAACGTGACGTTCCTCAACAACTGGTCGATGGGCGGCGGCTTCAACTGGAGCCAGATCGGGTTCGACGATCGGCTGACGCGCGGCGGGCCCGGGGGATTCACGGACGGCTACGGCACCGGGTGGTCGTGGCTCAACTCCGATACGCGCCGGCGCCTGTCGCTCAACATGTTCAACGGCGGCGGCAGGAACGGCGTCGGCTCGTCGTTTCGCGATCACGAGTTCGAAGCGACCTATCGCCCGATGTCGGC
Organism: Acidobacteria bacterium 13_1_40CM_65_14; assembly: GCA_001917905.1. GTDB lineage: Bacteria > Acidobacteriota > Vicinamibacteria > Vicinamibacterales > CAVVIG01 > QHWF01. Next base: position 37,400 of record MNEX01000307.1, on the reverse strand, counting down.
GTTCACCTTTACGCAAGGTGTCCGCGTGAGCCGGTCGGTGAACAACGAGCAGTGGGTCGGCAAGGTGACCGACACCAGCGATCACTTCACCTTCGCGCGAATCAATCAGACGACCGTCGCGCTGACCGAGCGCGTGAACTACACGCTGACGCCGAATCTGTCGATCCAGGTCTACGCCCAGCCGTTCGTGTCGGCCGCTGACTATGGCGCGTTCAAGGAGCTCGTGAACGGCCGCAGCCGCGCGTACGACGGCCGCTACGCGCCGTTCGCGTACGCCGACAATCCCGATTTCAACGTGAAGTCGTTCCGGACGACGAACGTGCTGCGGTGGGAATACAAACCGGGCTCGACGCTCTTCGTCGTCTGGCAGCAGGCGCGCGAGAACGACGATGTGCCAGGCGGGTTCCGGTTCGGGCGCGACGTGCACGACATCTTCAGCGCCACGCCGCGCAACGTGTTCCTCGTGAAGCTGGCGTACTGGTTGAATTACTAGCAAGCCGGGTTGACGCCCGCCAAAACGCGATCACGAAAACACGAAAGCACGAAAACACGAAAAAGAACCTATTTTCGTTTCGTGGTTTCGTGGTTTCGTGGTTTCGTGGTTTCGTGGTTTCGTGGTTGGATTTGTATCGGATGATTCAAGGCTGCTTGTAGATCGTTCCGTTCTTCATCACGAGCTTCACGCGCCTCAGCGCGCTGATGTCCTTCGTCGGGTCGCCGTCGAACGCGACGAGATCCGCGAACAATCCCTCTTTCACGCGACCGATCTGACTCTCCATATGAAACACGCGCGCGGCGACCGACGTCGCGCTTTTGAGCGCGTCGGCGATCGGCATGCCGTACGTCACCATCGCCTCGAGCTCGCGCGCGTTGTCGCCGTGAGGAAACGTGCCGACGTCGCTGCCGTTCAGAATCGTGACGCCCGCGTCGAGCGCGGCCTTGAAGCTCGCGCGCTTGCGGCGTGCGGCGGGCGAGTCGGGATTCGCCGGCGGCCATGGACCGGCGCCGGCCGTGATGGTGGGGCACAGCGCGACGTGGCGCTCGGCCATCAGCTTGAAAATTTCAGGCGTGCCCTCGCCGCCGTGCTCGATCGTTTCGACGCCGGCCAGCGCCGCGCGCCGCATCCCTTCGGCGGTGTTCGCGTGAACCGCGATCGGCACACCCGCGCTCTTCGCCGTCTCGACGGCGAGCTTCATTTCTTCGGCCGAGAAGGTCGGATGTGAGCCGGGCAGCGGTCCCCATCGGTAGTCGCCGTACACCTTGATCCAATCGGCGCCTTTCCCGATCTGATCGCGCACGACGCGGATGAGGCTGTCGACGCCGTCGGCTTCTTCGGCGCCTTGTGGAATCGTCCACTCCAGCACGAACGTCTTCGGCTGGTAGCTCCCGGTCGCGACGATCGCTTTGGTCGAGACAAGCATGCGCGGGCCAGGGATGATGCCCTGATTCACCGCCTGCTTCAGCTCGACGTCCGCGTACTGCGCGCCTTCGGTGCCAAGATCTCTAATCGTCGTGAATCCGGCCATCAGCGTCGCCCGCAGATGATTCACAGCACGCGCCGCGCGCAACGCGAGTCCCTCACGTGACACTTGATCGTTCCACGACGTCTCGTTGTAGGCGTGCAGCAGCACGTGCGAGTGCCCCTCGACGAGACCGGGCGTCAGCGTCGTGCCCGGGAGATCGACGACGCGCGCGTCCGCAGCGGCGATGTTGGCTGCCGGTCCGACCGCGTCGATGCGCTCGCCCTTCACCCGCACGGCCCAGCCTTCGTGCATCGCGTCGCCGTCGAACACGCGCGCCGGCTTGAGAACCGTCACCGTCGGTATCGGCGAAGGTGCCTGCGCCGTAGGCCACGCGGCGAGAAGGAGGGCAATGCCAACTGCAACGCACGTCTTTCGCATGCGGCGAATTATAGTTAACGGCTCACGTTTTCTTCACGCGTGGGGCCCCACCCCCACGCGCTGACGCGCTCGCGCCGTGGCGCTCGCGCGTAACTTTCAATGGCCGCGGGCACCTTCGGTGCACACGCGGCCGCGACGCAAGCTAAGCGATTGTTCTCCCAGCGGCAAGGCGCTTGTCATCACCGCGGCGAGCGATCGAGCGAGCCGCGACGGGCGGCGGGGGTGCCGTGGGGCCCCGCCGCCAATGAGAAAAGTTGGCGAGTAAACTGTCAAGGATGTTGCAACTCTCCGATCGCGATCGCGCCATGCTGAACGGCGACCACGGGCCCGCGCCACAGCTCGCGATGTCGATTCTCGTGCGGATGGCCGACGTGTACGGCGCCGGCGAGCTGATGGACATCTCGCAGGCGCACATCGACAGCACGATGTATCTCGGCGACGCGACGCTCGAATTCGCCGAGCGGCTTGCGTCGCTGGGCGCGCGCGTCGCGGTGCCGACGAGCCTGAACGTCAGCGGCGTCGACGAGTGCGGCTGGAAGGACTGGGCCGTGTCGCCGGAGTGGGCGGCGAAGGCGGCGCGGCAGATGCTCGCGTACGAAAAGATGGGCGCGGTGCCGACGTGGACGTGCGCGCCGTACCAGACGCAGATGCGGCCGTCGTTCGGCCAGCAGATTGCGTGGGGTGAATCGAACGCGATCGCATTCGCCAACTCGGTGATCGGCGCACGGACCGAACGGTATCCCGATCTGCTCGACATCTGCTGCGCGATTACCGCCCGTGTGCCTGCCGTTGGCCTGCACGTGACCGAGAATCGCGCGGGGCAGATGCTGCTGCGTCTCATCGATGTCCCGCTCGCGCTGCAGCAGGACGATCAGTTCTTCGCCGTCCTCGGTCATCTCGTCGGCAAGCTCGCCGGGGATCTCATTCCGGTCATCGACGGCGTCGCCGTGCAGCCGGCTGAAGATCACTTGAAGGCCTTCGCCGCCGCCGTCGCGTCCTCCGGCCGCGTCGCCCTGTTCCACATCGTCGGCGTCACGCCGGAGGCGCCGACGCTGGACGCCGCGTTTCAGCGCCGCGCCCCCCAACAAACGCTCGACATCACCGCGACGGATCTCCGCGGCGCGCGAAGCGAGCTGACGACCGCCGACGGCCGTGAGCTCGATATGGTGATTCTCGGCAGCCCGCATTTCTCGCTCGCGGAGTTCAGAAATCTCGCGCCGCTCGTCGCCGGCCAACACACCGACCCGCGCGTGAGGTTTCTCATCACGTCGAGCCGGCTGATGAAAGAGATGGCCGCCGAAGCCGGCGTCCTCGCGCCCATCGTGGAGTTCGGCGCGCAGATCACGCTCGACACCTGCATCCTCGCATCGCCGATGCTGCCGCCCGAGATCAAGACGCTGATGACCAACTCGGCGAAGTACGCGTACTACGCGCCGAGCCTGCTGAACACGCGCGTCACCTTCGGCAGCCTCGCCGACTGCGTCCGCTCTGCGATCGAAGGCCGCGTCGTCCGGGACGATTCACTGTGGCAGACCGCCTGATTGCCGGCCGTCCGGTTGTCGAGGGCGAAGCCGAAGGCGAGGCGCTCGTGACGCACGAGGCGCTGTCGTTCTGGGGCGGCTACGATTTTCAAACCGGCGAGATCATCGACAAGCATCACCCGCTTGTCGGCGTCCGCGCGGCGGGACGGATTCTCGCGGTGCCGTTCAGCAAAGGATCGTCGACGACCACCGCGGTCCTCCTCGAGGCCGTGCGTGCCGGCACGGCGCCCGCCGCGATTCTCACGACGGGGGCCGACTCGTTCTTCGCGCTCGCCTCGATTGTCGCGGACGTGATGTACGGTAAATCGTTTCCCGTGATCGCGCTCGAGCCCGACGCATTCGCGTCGTTGCAGTCGGGTCGTCGACTCATCGTCGAGCGTTCCGGCCTCATCCGAGAGAGGTGATGTACAAGAAAACATTCTCTTCGTGCCTTCGTGCCTTCGTGGTTGCGTTTAGTTAGGCTAAGACCAGGCGCAGATGGCGAAACCCGCGGAGCTCGAGAAGCTGACCGGAATCGCGAGCCGCTTCGGCGCGTTTGTCGCCGAGCGGCATCCGTTCGCGCTGGCGGACGCGCTCGATGCGCTCGAGGCGGCGGCGAGCGGATGCGAGCCTGGAGACGAAGCCGCGCTGCGGCCCGCCTTTCATCGCGAGCTGACGCGGCGGTTACAGCTTCGCGCCGTCCCGCAGGGTCTCAACGACACGACGCCACGCACGTCTCCCGAGATGCGCCTCGGCCAGGCGTACGCGCAGTTGCTCGACGACTGCGACGGATTCCTGCGCCGCGCCGCCCTCGAAGCGTCACTCACGCGCGATGAGCGGATCGAGATCCTGCGCGGCATGCTCCTGACGCGGGCGACCGACAATCGTCTGAAAACGTTCTTCACGAGCGGCGAAATTCGCTACCGCAATGCCGCGTTCCAGGGCAAAGGCTTCCGCTCGCTCGGTCAGGAAGCGATCTACGCGGCGGGCATCCGTCTGCGTCGCGGCAAGAAGTACCGCGGATCGGACGGCCGCTGGACCGGCGACGTCATCGGTCCGGTGATTCGCGATCTCGGCATCACGCTGGCGATGCGGCCCGAGCCCGACACGGTGCGCATGGTCCTCAACGCGCAGATGGGAAAAGTCGGCGCGCCCCTCGAGGGCAAGGACCTGCACATCGGCGATTTCGAGTGGGGCATCCTTCCGCCGGCTGCGCCGCTGACGACGGCGACGCTGACGATTGCGGGGATGGCGATGGCGTTCGGGCGCGACGGCTCCGGCCGGGTGGCGGTGTCGTTCATCGGCGAAGGCGGATCGTCGCTCGGCGAATGGCACGAAGCGATCAACCTCTGTGCGGCGCGGAAGCTGCCGGCGATCTTCTGCGTCGAGAACAATCAGACGGCGCTGTCGACGCCGCTCGCCGATCAGTCGGCCGTTCGCGTGTTCGCGGACAAAGCGATCGGGTACGGCATTCCGGGCGTCACCGTCGACGGCACCGATCCGGATCAGATCTTTGCCGCGTTCACGTGGGCCGCGGAGCGCGCGCGAGCGGGACAAGGTCCGACGCTGATTGAAACGGTGTCGATGCGGATGTGTGGCCACGCGCACCACGACGACATGCTGTATCTCGGAAAGGATCCGCAGGCGTCGTGGGACTACGCGGCGCTGACCGAACAAGGCTACGCAAATCGCGAGCTGTACGACTATTGGGCGGCCCGCGATCCTATCCTTTTATATACGTCGCGTCTCGAAGCCGCCGGCATTATCACGCCTGGCGATGTCGAGAGCTTCAAGCGTGAGGCTGAGGCGGCCGTCGAAGAGCAGGCACGCGCGGTCGTCGACGCGCCATGGCCCGATGGCGCGCAAGCGGGCGTCGGCGTGTTCGCGAACGAGCCGCCGCGCAAACACGTCGAGGTTCTGGATCCCAACGTACGTTTAACCGCAGAGGACGCTGAGCACGCAGAGAAAACCAGCTCTGCGATTTCTGCGAGCTCCGCGGGTGATCGTCGCGACAGGTCGCTGACGGTGGAATCGGCGCCGCCATTCGATCCGAAGGGCCGCACGCTTCTCGACGCCGTGATGCTCGGGATCGGCGATGCGATGCGCGCGGATCCGCGCGTCTTCGTGTACGGCCAGGACGTCGGCGGCGCGTACGGCAACGCGTTCCTGCTGCTGCGGCCGCTGCTGAAAGAGTTCGGCGATCGGATCATCAATTCGCCCCTCGCCGAAGGCGCCGTGCTCGGCGTGTGCGTCGGCGCGGCGCTCGCCGGGCAGCGGCCGATTGGCGAGATCCAGTTCAACGACTTCGTCGCCACTGGCTTCAACCAGCTCGTGAACAACGCGGCGAAGATTCGCTATCGGTGGGGCGGTCCTGGCACTGGTGTCCCGATGGTCGTGCGCATGCCGTTCGGCGGCTTGCGTCACGCGGGTCCGTACCACTCGCAGAACACGGAGCCGTGGTTCTATCGCACGGCCGGCCTGAAGATCGTCGTCCCGTCCACACCGCACGATGCGCGCGCGCTGATGGCGTCAGCGGTCGCCGATCCGGATCCGGTGCTCTACTACGAGCACATCGCGCTGTATCGCGATCCGCGAATCAAGCAGATCCTGACGGACGAAGCGCCCGCGCCGATTCCGCTCGGCCGGGCTGCGCTGCGCCGCAGCGGCGACGACCTGGCCATCATTTCGTATGGCGCCTTCGTTCACGTCGGCCTGCGCATCGCCGAGCGGCTCGCGAAGGACGGCCCCAAAGCAAGCATCAACGCGAGTGTCCTCGACTTGCGCAGTCTGGTCCCGCTCGATCGCGCGGCCGTGCTCGCGCTCGCGCGCCGTTGTCATCGAGTCCTGATCATCCACGAGGATTCACGCACCGGCGGCATCGGCGAGAGCCTCGCGGCCATCATTCAGGAGGAAGCCTTCGAATCGCTCGACGCGCCGGTCCGCATCGTCGGCGCGCTCGACACGCCGGTCCCGTACTCGCCGCCGCTCGAGGAGGTCTATCTGCCTAGCGAGGAGCAAATCGAGCGTGCGGCGAGGTTACTAGTGGCGTACTAGCGGGCCTAGGGTGCGTGCCAAAATTACCTCGCCACCACGGGGGACACGGAGGATAGGAGGTTCAAACCTGTTCAAAACGAGATTTTTCCTCCGCGTCCTCCGTGGTGGAGAGCTTAATTCTGCAACGCGCTCTTAAGTTAAGGCTGCCCTGGAGCACGATGAAACAACGTTGGGCGCTGGTCGTGATGGGGGCCTGGTTGATGGGGACGATCTGCATGTCGATCGTCGCCACCGAGAACTTCTACACGATCGATCGGCTGCTCGCCGATCGCGCAAATCCGGCGTTCGCATCGGCCGTCGATCGCCTCGGCTCGCCGACCGGCCGCGATCTGCTTCGATATCTTTCGTCTGAGCTGAATCGTCTGTACTTCCAGATATGGAACATCACCCAGCTCGCGCTCGGCGGGCTTGCCTTGTGGCTCGTCGCCCGAGCGAGAACGCAAAGTCCGCAAAGAACGCAAAGCCAAGATTTCTCTGCGGCCTTCGCGGCCTTTGCGTTCAAACGTGTGGCGCTGGGCGTGATCTCGATGCTCGCGATCGTCGTGTTGATGCTCGTCTACCTGACGCCCGCGATCGTCTCGCTCGGCCGCAGCCTCGACTTCGTGCCCCGCGATCCCGCGCCGCCCGGGATGGGGCGCTTCTGGATCCTTCACGCCGCCTACACGACCCTCGAGATGATCAAGCTGCTGCTCGGTGCGGCCGTGATCTTCTGGCTCGTGAAAGAGCCGTCATCGCACTTTGACAATCGGACGCGGGCGTCGGAGCGTACGTCTCTCGCTCCGCGCGCGCTCGAACGCGCCCTCGAGGTAGACCGGCTCGAGCCCTGACGCCCAGTAGGCAACCGCGTCCAACGAGGGCTGCGTCGTCTCACGTGCAGTTCGGAGCGTCGGCCCGCGGCCGCTCAACGGAACGAATTCGATCCATCCGACCCACGTGCCGCCGCGCTCCTCTTCGGCATACGTTCGAGCGACGTACGTGTCGCCGTGCGGCGTACGGACGTGCGTCTCGTGTTCGTGAACTAATTGGGCCATACGCGTCGCGAAAGCAAAATCCGGACCGCGACGTGACTCTAACGTGCGGCACATGCTGTCATGAACGCCTGAGCGCCGTCAACGGATCGAGACGCATCGCCCGGCGCGCGGGCAAATAACAGGCGAGCACGGCGACAATCAGGATCGTCGCCGACATCACCGCGAAGACGAGCGGATCGGTTGGGCTCACGACGTAGAGCAAACTGCCGAGCAGACGCGACGAGACCAGCGCCAGCGGTACACCAATCGAGAGCCCAGCCAACGCGAGCTTGAAACCGTAGCCAAGAACGAGCCGTCCCACGTCGGCCGCATTGGCGCCGAGCGCCATGCGCAATCCGATCTCGTGCGTGCGTTCGGCCACCAGGTAGGACACGAGCGAGTAGAGGCCAACCACCGCCAATGCGAGCGCCAGAGCTGCGACGATGGTCGCGAGGCTGGCGGCGAGCCGGACCGGGAGCATCGAGACGCCGACATGCTCGGTCAGCGTCCGCGTGAAGAATCCCTGGACATTCGGATCGACTGAACGCAGCGCGCCTTGCACCGCGTTCGTCAGGCGATCGGTGAGGTCCGAAGACCTGATGAGCAGCGCCATCCCCGGACGCGGATGCTGCGCGAACGGCAGATAGATGTGACCCTGCTTCTCTTCACCGAGCGTCAGGTACTTGCTGTTTCGCGCGACGCCGATCACCTGCGCCGAGGTGTCTGACACCTCTGACACCGACGGATCGAGCCACAGCCGGCGTCCGATCGCATCTCCATCCGGCCACAGCCGCGCGGCGAGCGTCTCGTTGACGATGACGACGGGCGCGCGTTCCGGATCGTCTCGATCGCTGAACACGCGGCCGGCGACCACCGGCGTTTTCACGACGTCGAAATACTTCGGGCTGACGACGAGCATGCTCGCCGTCGTCGCGGTCGATTCGGTTGCCGGCGTGATCGGCTCGCGCGCGTTCACGCGCACGACCGGCGTCGAGCTGTCGAGCGGTGCGCGCGTCGAGAGCGCGACGGCTTCGACGCTCTGCAGCGCCGACACCCGCAGCACGATCTCGTCGAAGAGGCGGCGGTTCGCCGCCGGCGTGCTGCGGCCCGCGCCGTCGAGATCCGTGGCGAGGACGCCGCGCGTCTCGAATCCGAGCTCGATCGCTTCGGCGTTGCGCGCGCTGCGCAGGAAGAGGGCGGCGCCAATCAGCAGCACCAGCGACACCGTGATCTGAACAGCGGCGAGCGCCGCACGCAGGCGCGCCGGCGATCGACCGCCGATCGACGACGCCGCGTCTTCCTTGAGCGCCGGCGCCGTCTCGGCGCGCATCGCCTGGAACGCGCCGACGATCGCGAGGACGGCCGCGGCCGCGAGCGTCGCGAGCACGGCGAGTCCGATGACGCGGACGTCGGGGCGAAGATCGAGCCGCAGCGTGAGATTCGGCAGCGGCGTGATCGACGCGAACACGCGGCTGGTCCTCAGCGACAACACGAGCGCGACCACTCCGCCCGCGACGGCGACGAGCGCGCTCTCCGTCAGTAACATCCATGCCAGCCGCGCGCGGCTCGCGCCGAGGGCGACGCGAACGGCGAGCTCGCGGCGCCGGCCGAGCACGCGCGCGAGCATCAGGTTGCCGACGTTGGCGCACGCCACGAGCAGCACCAGCGCAACGAGTCCGAGCAGCAGCGACAGGAACACGCGCGCGAGACGTCGTTGCTCGCCGGCCGCCAATGTGCCGGGCAGTACGTCGATGCTCATCAACCGCTGTGCCGACGCGAGCTCGCGCGTCAGCACGCCGGCAATCGCCTGCAACTCGCCGCGCGCCTGGTCCGCGGTGACGCCCGGCTTCAGCCGTCCGATGATCGAAAGCGATTTGTCCGCTCGATCGGTCTTCCAATTCGGACTGAGCGCCTTCCCCGATATTTCGATCGGCATCCAGAGATCAATCGGTGCCGCGATGAAGCTGCCAATGAACGATCGATCGACGACGCCGACAATCGCGTAGGGCATGCCGGTCAGCAGCACCTGACGGCCGACGACATCCGAATCTGGTCCGAACCGTCGCTGCCGGAGCGACTCGCTGATCACGACGACCGGTGTTGCACCGGGACGATCGTCGGCCAAGTCATAGGCGACGGGCGCCGATTCGAGGTTCCCGCGCGTTCTCTACCCGGCCACGAAAGCACGAAACCACGAAACCTATCTTTCGCGTTTTCGCGTTTTCGCGTTTTCGCGTTTTCGTGGTTTCGTGGTTTCGCGTTTCGTGATGATCCGTACTGGAAGTGCCGATAGGGCACGGTCTTCAGACCGTGCCTTCAGCGAAGAACCGGCTTATCGAGCGAATCCCACCCGTACGCGGCGGCAACGCGCGCGCGGATTTCGTCGATCACCGGGCGGCCGGCGTCGCCGTTGGTCATGATCGCCACCCCGTACCCTTTGAGGCGATGCGCGATGAAATCGCACTGAAAGCCCCAGTTCGAGCCGCCGTGGCCGAAGTACCAACCCTGCCCCAGCTTCGAGAGTCCCAGACCGACTGCGTAGTCGCCGACGCCAACTGGCGTCAACATCTCGCGCACGCTCGCTTGCGTCAGCACCTTGGACGATCGTCCGAGCGCCGTCTTCTGGATCTCGATCGCGAACTTCGCGAGGTCGGTCGGTGTCGTCCACAGGCCTGCTGCTGCCAGCTCGGGATACGCGTGCCACTTCGCGTCCATCGCGCGTCCAGCGCCGTTGTGTGCGCGCGCCGCATGCCGGTCTCGCTCGCTCGAGAGCGGCTGGTCGTATGCGCTGTCGCTCATGCCGATCGGTCCGAGCACGAGGCTCTGCACGATCTCGGGATAGGGCTTGCGAAACGTATCCGTCATCGCGAGCTGCATCACCGTCACGCCGCCGCCTGAGTACTTGTAGGCGGTGAACGGCGGCCGCTCCATCAACACGGGCCCGACGTTGGACGGCTTGCTGCCGTTCAGAATCTCGACGACAGTCGGCCGCGGCGCTGACGGGTGATATCCGGGAAATCCGAAGCCGTCGCCGAGCCCCGAGGTGTGACTGAGGAGCGCGCGCGGCGTGACCGGATGGCCGCGCGTGAGCTCGCTGTCGGGCAGCTTCCACGACGTGAGAATCGTGTTGATGTCGTCATCCAGCGAGAAGCGTCCGTCCTGGACTGCGCGGACGACAGCCATCGCGGCCACCGGCTTGCTGATCGACGCGGCCTGAAAGAGCGTGTTGGTCTCGACCGCGGCGCCCGATTCGACGTCCGCCACGCCGTAGCCCTTCGCCCAGTGAATCTCGAAGTCCTTGATGACGGCGACGCTGACGCCCGGTACGTGGAACCGGTCCATCACCTGCCGCAGCGTGTAGCCATCGAGTCCCTGTCGATTCGGCGATTGGGCGTTTTCGACACGTGCCAGCATCTCGGCTGGCGCAGAGTCGTCGGCGGCGCGAACGATCGTCAACGCGATCAAATTGCAGAGGAGCAGCAGCAGGCCGCAGATCTGTCTGCGACGTTCTGTTTTGAATACACGCGAGCACAACGGTGCGAGCGTGTCAGCGAGCGGGGGTGGGGCCCCGCGAGAGATAAGAAAATGTTTCATGGGGCGAATTCTATCGAAACTTCAACCGGGGTCCATCGTCTAACCTCCCGATGGACGCGCTCCTCCAGGATCTCCGCTACGCGTGCCGCACGCTCGTCAAGAATCCGGGGTTCGCCGCGCTGACGATCATGTGCCTGGCGCTCGGCGTCGGCGTCAACAGCACGATCTTCAGCGTCGTCGACACCGTGGCGATCCGGCCGCTGCCGTTTCACGATCCTCAGGAGCTCGTCGCGCTGCACACGACACATCAGGCCAACGGTATCGAGTCGGGCGGCGTCTCGTTTCTCGACGCCCGCGACTGGCGGGAACGGACGCACGCGTTCGTCGAGATTGCGACCGTCACCGGACGAAGTCTGACGCTCTCGGACGGCGACGAACCGGAGCGGCTGTCGGGTGCGACCGTCACCTGGAACATGTTTCCGATGATCGGCGTGCAGCCCGTTCTCGGTCGCCAGTTCCGTTTGGAAGAAGACACGCCGGGCGGTCCCCGCGTCGTGCTGCTGAGTCACGGTGTCTGGCAGCGCCGCTACGGCGGCGACCCGAACATCGTCGGTCGCACGATCACCGTGAACGGCAATCCGCACACCGTCGTCGGTGTCATGCCGCCGAAGTTTCTGTTTCCGGAAAGCGCGCAGCTCTGGATCCCGCAGACGCCGATCGAATTTGCCACGCCACGGTCGGCGCGGAGCCTGGCCGCGTTCGCGCGCATGAAGCCCGGCGTCTCGCTTGCCGAAGCGCGACGCGACATCGCGACCGTCGCCGGGCAGCTCGCGACGGAGCAGCGGGACGATCAGGGCTGGGGCGCGACCGCGCTGACGCTCCGCGACGACATGATCCCGTCCGACATCCGGTTGGTCGTGATGACGATGATGGGGGCGGTGAGTCTGGTGCTGTTCATCGCGTGCGCGAACGTGGCGAACCTGCTGCTCGCGCGCGCGACGGTCCGGCACCGCGAGATCGCGGTGCGCGCCGCGCTCGGCGCCGGCCGGGGCCGCATCGTGCGTCAACTGCTGACCGAGAGCCTCCTGCTCGCCGTTGCCAGTGCGCCGCTGGGAATCGCCGTCGCTTACGTCGGCCTGTGGTGGCTGACGGCGTCCATTCCGCCGCAGAACAACCCGCCGTACTACATCGACTGGAGCATGAACCCGCGCATCGTCGTGTACACGATCGCGATCGCGGCGGTGACTGGCATTCTCTTCGGTCTTGCACCGGCCCTTCAGGCGGCGCGCGCGAATCTCCAGGACGCGTTGAAGGACCGCGGCGCCAGCGCCGGCGGCAGCCGCAATCGACTGCGCAGCGCCCTCGTCGTCGCCGAAATCGCGTTGTCGCTGGTCCTGCTCGTCGGCGCCTCGTTGTTCATCCGCAGCTTTCTGAATCTGCAGGAGGCGCGCGCCGGGTTCGACACCGAGCGCCTGATGACGATGCGCTTCTACATGCCAGGCGATCAGTACGAGCCAACCGACGCGATGGTCCGCCGCGTCGACGACATCGTGCGGCGAGTCGAAGCGCTGCCCGGCGTCGTGGCGGCGGCCGCATCGAACATGGTGCCGTTGGCGTTCGGCGGATCGGAAGGCGGGGTGGTACCCGAGGGCGTCGCGATCACACCGGGACAGGAGCCGACGTCCAGCTACTTCGGCGTGACGCCGCACATGCTCGGAGCGCTGAAGGTGCCGCTGGTCGCCGGCCGCGACTTCACCGACGCCGAGGGTCAAGGCCGCTCGGGCGTGGCCGTGGTGAACGGCGCGTTTGCGAAACGGATGTGGCCCAACAGAACCGATGTCGTCGGTCAACGCTTCCGGTTGCTCGACGACAAGCAGAATGAGTGGATCACCGTCATCGGGGTCGTCGGCGATTTCCGCTTGTTCTCGGTCCGCAACAGCAAGCCGACGCCGTACGTCTTCGTGCCGTATCCCTACGATCCCGCGCGGAACACGGGGCTGACGATTCGCGTCGCCGGCGGATCGCCGGCGGCGATCACGAGCGGGGTTCGGCAGGAAATCCGCAAAGCCGATCCGACGCTGCCGATCTTCAACGCGCGCACGGGTGAAGAGGCGAGGTTCAACACGTTCTGGCAGTACCGGTTGTTCGGGTGGATGTTCTCGATCTTCGGCGCCGTCGCGCTGATTCTCGCGTCGGTTGGCGTCTACGGCGTGCTGTCGTACGCCGTCTCGCAGCGCACGCAGGAAATCGGCGTCCGCATGGCGCTTGGCGCGAGCCGTCAGAACGTGTTCGGCCTCATCGTCGCGCACGGGGCGCAGCTTGCCGGCATCGGCATCGTGTGCGGCGTGATTGGCGCGATCGGCGTCACGCGTGTGGTCAACAGTCTGCTCTACAACGTCAGCGCGACCGATCCACTCAGCTTTCTGTTGACGGCTGCGTTCCTCGCGCTCGTCGCCGTCGTCGCCGCGTGGGTTCCCGCTCGCCGCGCGACGGCAGTTGATCCTATGATTGCGCTGCGCGCTGAGTAGCCCTCAGCCATTAGCCATCAGCCATTGTGGATATCCACCTGATAGACGGCACGTACGAGTTGTTCCGGCACTTCTACGCGATGCCGCCCGCTCGCGACGTGGACGGCCGGGAAGTGGCGGCGGTGCGAGGCGTGGTCACCTCCGTGCTCGGCATGATCACGGGCGGCGCCACGCACGTCGCGGTCGCGACCGATCACGTCATCGAGTCGTTCCGCAACCGCCTGTGGAGCGGCTACAAGACCGGCGAAGGCATCGAGCCGGATCTCGTCGCGCAGTTTCCGCTGCTCGAAGAGGCGCTGTCAGCGGCCGGCATCGTCGTCTGGCCGATGATCGAGTTCGAGGCGGACGATGCGCTGGCGGCGGCGGCCGAGATCGCCGCGCGCGATCCGCGCGTCGATCGCGTGATCATCTGCACGCCCGACAAGGATCTCGCACAGTGCGTGCGCGGCACGCGCATCGTGCAGCTGAATCGCCGCACGCGCACCCTTCGCGATGAAGCGGGCGTCGTCGCGAAGTTCGGCGTGCCGCCGGCATCGATGCCCGATTACCTTGCGCTCGTCGGCGATGCGGCGGACGGCTATCCCGGCCTGCCCGGCTGGGGCGCGAAGTCGACGGCGGCGGTTCTCGCCAAGTACGGCCATCTCGAATCGATTCCCGCCGACTGGCGCGAGTGGCATGTGAACGCGGCCAGCGCAGGTGCGCTCGCCAACACGCTGTCACGCGAGCGCGATCGCGCGTTCCTCTTCCGCACGCTCGCGACGCTCCGCACCGACATCGACGTGTTTGAATCAGTAGACGAGCTGCAATGGAAGGGACCGACTCCAGCGGTCGCACCGCTCGGGGCGCGCATCGACGTGCTTCGAGCCGAGTAAGGAGCCCGCTGTAACTCTCCACCACAGAGGACACGGGGGACACGGAGGTCGAGAACTTAGAACTCTGAACTGAGAACTGAGAACTGAGAACTTCTCAGAGCGTCGGTTCTCAGTTGTAAGTTCTTAGTTCTAAGTTCTTAGTTCTGGGTTTTCGTCCTCCGTGTCCACCGTGGTGGAGAGATTATGATTTCATCGTGTCCTCTCTGGCGGCCGTCATCTTCGACTTCGACGGCGTGATCCTCGACAGCGAAACCCCCGAGTTCGAATCGCACCGGCGGATCTACGAGCGCTGCGGCGCGACGCTGACGGTCGAGGAGTGGTGCCATCAGATCGGCATCTACACCGAGGGTGAAGAGAAGCGCTGGTTTCTCCGGCTGTGCGAGCGCGTGAGTCAGGCGCCCTCCCACGAGGAGTACGACGCCGAGCGGCGGCGACACTTTGCCGAGCTCGTGCCGGGCGAGCCACGCCGCGGCATCCGCGAGCTGCTCGAGGCGCTCCGCGATGCGGGCGTGCCGGCGGGGATCGCGTCGAGCGGGCCGGCGCGCTGGGTCGTCCCAGCCGCGGAACGGATCGGCATAACGCCGCTGTTTCGCACGATCGTCACGGGAGACGATGTGGCTCGCGGCAAGCCGGCGCCCGATGTGTACCTGGAGGCGGCGCGACGGCTCGGCGCCGATCCGGCGAAGTCGGTCGCGATCGAAGACTCCGGACCGGGTGTCGCGTCGGCTCGAGCGGCCGGCCTGAAGACGGTCGCGATTCCGCACTGGCTCACCGAGCGGCACGAGTTGAGCGCCGCCGATCTGCGCGTCGCGCACGCCGGCGAGCTCACGGTGGCCCGATTGGCTACACTACTGCAGCCCTGAAGAGCTTGTGAAAGAATCACGTTGAACGCAAAGATCGCAAAGCGCGCAAAGCATCTTTTCGAAAGATTCTTCCTTTGCGGTCTTAGCGGCCTTTGCGTTGACGTGATTTCTTCACATCCTCTGAAGGGCTGCGCGGACGCTGCCAGTCTCTCGTAAGAGCGCGCACGACGGGAGAAAGTTTGGCTCTGCGCTCTTAGCGTGCTCCGCGGTTGCGTTCGTGGATGCCCGCCTACGTAGAATAGGTATCAATGGTTGACCACCGTTCCTCGGCGCCTCCGGCGCTTGGCCCGCCGAAGCCGAGCGAAGGCGGCGCCGTCGATTTCATCCGCGCGATCGTCGAGGAAGACATCGCGTCGGGCAAACATCACGGCCGCGTCGCGACGCGCTTTCCGCCCGAGCCCAACGGCTACCTGCACATCGGCCATGCGAAGTCGATTTGCCTGAACTTCGGCGTCGCGCAGGAGCACGGCGGTACCTGCAACCTGCGGTTCGACGACACGAATCCGACCACGGAAGACGTCGAGTACGTCGACGCCATCAAGGAAGATGTGCGCTGGCTCGGCTTCGAGTGGTCCGCCGAGCTGTACGCGTCGGACTACTTCGAGCGCCTCTATCAGTTCGCCGTCGAGTTGATCAAAGCCGGTCAGGCGTACGTCGACAGCCTCAGCGCCGATGAGATTCGGAAATATCGCGGCACGCTGACCGAGCCGGGGAAGAACAGCCCGTACCGCGATCGATCGGTCGAGGAGAACCTGGATCTGTTCGCGCGGATGCGCGCGGGCGAGTTCCCGGACGGCGCGCACGTGCTGCGCGCGAAGATCGACATGGCGTCGCCGAATCTCAATCTGCGCGACCCGGCGCTGTACCGAATCCGCCACGCCCACCATCACCGGACGGGCGACGCGTGGCGCATCTATCCGATGTACGACTTCGCGCACCCGTTGTCGGATGCGCTCGAGAAGATCACGCACTCGCTCTGCACGCTGGAGTTCGAGGATCACCGGCCGCTGTACGACTGGCTCGTGAACGCGGTCGACGTTCATCAAGGGAGCGACAAGCCGCGCCAAATCGAGTTCGCGCGGCTCAACCTGAACTACACGGTGATGAGCAAGCGGAAGCTGTTGCAGCTCGTGCAGCAAGGGCTCGTCTCGGAGTGGGACGATCCGCGGCTGCCGACCATCAGCGGTCTGCGCCGCCGCGGGTACACGCCGGAATCGATCCGCGACTTCTGTGCCCGCATCGGCGTCGCGAAGAAAGAGAATGTCATCGACGTCGCGCAGCTCGAGCACAGCATCCGCGAGGATCTGAATCGGCGCGCGCCGCGCGTCATGGGCGTGCTGCGGCCGGTCAAAGTCGTCCTGACGAATTACCCGGAGGGTCAGGTCGAAGAGGTCGACGTCATCAACAATCCCGAGGATGAATCAGCCGGAACCCGGAAAGTCCCGTTCGCGCGCGAGCTGTACATCGAGCGCGACGACTTCATCGAGAATCCGCCGAAGAAGTTCTTCCGGCTGTCGCCGGGCAAAGAAGTCCGGCTGCGGTGCGCGTACTTCATCACCTGTCACGAAGTCGTCAAGAACGATCGCGGCGAGATCGTCGAGTTGCGCTGCACCTACGATCCGGCGACGCGCGGCGGCGATTCACCCGATGGCCGGAAAGTGAAGGCGACGCTGCACTGGGTATCGGCCGCGCACGCAGTCCCGGCGGAAGTCCGGCTGTACGATCGGTTGTTCTCGGTCGAGGATCCGGAAAACGCGCCGGAAGGGAAGACCTTCCTCGACTATCTGAATCCGCATTCGCTCGAAGTCCTGCGCGACGCGCTGGTCGAGCCGAGCCTCGCGTCGGCGGCGCCGGGCGACCGCGTGCAGTTCGAGCGCCTCGGGTACTTCTCGGTCGATCCGGACTCGCGTCCCGGCGCGCTCGTCTTCAATCGCACCGTCTCACTGCGAGACACGTGGGCGAGGATTGCGCAGAAGAATTCCTAAGGCCAAATTCCTAATTCTTTCGGAATAACACCAGAAATTCCCCCCGGCTGCCGTCCCAGTTGTCGATCGTCTGCACGCGCGTGAAGCCGGCCGCCGTCAGCTCCCCGTTGACGACGTCGGCGGTGACGCCGTGGCCGCCTCGGTCGGCGGGCGCGCCGGCGGGCAGCTCCGATCCGCGACGCGGGACGAAGTCGATGATCGCGAGCCGGCCGCCCGGCTTCAGCGCCGCGAGCAGACTCCGATTCATCGCTGGCGGATCGCTGAAGTGGTGGTACACGTTGCGGATGAAGATCGCGTCGCAACACAGGTCGGGCAGGTTCGTCGCTTTCTCCGCGCCTTCGACGACGACGATGTTGTCGAGATGATCGCGCGACGCGGCGGCGCGAATCTCTGTCAGTCGATCCTGGTTGATGTCGGTGGAGTAGACCTTGCCTGACGCATTCATCCGCTTCGCCATCAGGATCGTCATCTCACCGCTGCCCGCGCCGATGTCCGCGATGGCCATGTCCGGCTCCAGCTCCAGCAACTCGTACAACTTCGCCGCCTGACTCGCATCGTCGGCCGCGACGCGCGTCGCGAGCGCGACCAACGCGCACAGGATCGCCGCCGTCGCCGCCGTCGTCACCAGGGGTGTTAGACTCCGCCGCATGTTTGCTCCTTTCACTCGTCCACGCAGCCCTAAGAGTGCATTTCAAAATGACCTCGCCACCACGGGGGACACGGAGGATAGGAGGTTCAATCCTGTTCAAAACGGGATTTTCCTCCGCGTCCTCCGTGGTGGAGAGCTTAATTCTGCAACGCGCTCTAAAGGGCTACGCGACTCCTGCTTCGGTAGCGCAGCCCTTCCCGCCTCCGCTCGCTTGAGAGATCGAGCGAGCTTCGGCGAGGCTCGCCGAAGCGCCGGAGGCGCGAAGGCGGCGGGCTGCCTGCTGATGCTCAGTATCGCACCAGCGGCCGCGCAGCAAGTCGTTCGGTACGAGCCGACCGAAAAAGATCTCAAGTTCGTCTACGCGACCGCGCCGCCGGTCGCGACGCTGAAGCCAGGCGATACGCTCGACACGAAGACCTTCGACGCCTTCGGCAACGTGATTCGCAAGCGCGGCGACACGATGGCGATGGTGAAAGGCGACAACCCGCTCACGGGTCCGTTCGCGATCGCCGGCGCGGAGCCGGGCGACACGCTCGTCGTGAAGATCCTCCAGCTGACCGTCGATTCAACACAAGGCGTCGGCGCACTTGCGCCCGGATTCGGCGCCCTCAACACCACCAGCTACACGCCGATGCTGAATCAGACTCTCCCTGAAAAGGTCTGGTTCTACGACATCGACGCGAAAACGAATCAGGCGACGTTTCATGCGCTCGACTCGAGCTTCTCGGTCAAGATTCCGCTGCAGCCCTTCCTTGGCTGCATCGGCGTCGCGCCCGCCGGCGGCGAAGCGCGCAGCTCCATCGTGCCCGCGGAATTCGGCGGCAACATGGATGCGTCGGAAGCGCGACCTGGGTTCACGCTGTATCTGCCGGTCAACGCGCCCGGCGCGCTGCTTTACATCGGAGACGGTCATGCCGCGCAGGGCGACGGCGAGGTCGCGGGAACCGCGATTGAAGTCCCGCTGCGCGTCCGCCTACAGGTGGACCTCATCAAGAGGAAGAAGATCGCATGGCCGCGCTTCGAAAACGACTCGATGCTTCTGGCCGTGGGTGCGTACCGGCCGCTGGACGATGCGCTGCGAATCGCTTTCACAGAACTGGTCGGTTGGATTCACACCGACTACGACTTGTCGGAACTGGATTCCTACGAACTGCTGTCGAAGGTCGCGAAAATCCATCTTGCGGAAATGGTCGACCCCAATTACGTCGTCATTGCCGGGATCGAGAAGAAGTACCTGCCACCGCCTCGTCAGAATCGGTGACGCCGCTGACCGGGAACTCATCTTGCGCCTCGGCCGGGCGTGGATCAGCGAGAACGGTGGCAAGCTCTTCAATCGCATCTCGGTGCGGCACGCGCGTTCGTGGACGCCGGCGATCGAGCCAGGGCGCTCGAAGCGATCGACGCCGCGCTCGCGCTGAACGCTAGCAATCAACCGCGGAGCTCGCAGAGACCGCCGAGAAAACTTTTCTCAGCGTGCTTTGCGTGCTCCGCGGTTGCTTTATCGTGAACGCGCGTAGTCGAGTCCAACAAACGGCGTGAACCGGGACGTGAGGCCGCCGCTGGTCAGCGGCACGCTGACATTCGCCGCGAGGACCCACGTGTCGCTGACGTTCCATTTCACCCCGGGCACAAGCGTGATGATGTGGAGCGTCGACGCGTCGGGTGTCAAGCGAATCGTCTGGACGCCGGTCAGTCGTGGATGCGGCGCCACGAAGCGGGTGATGTGGCCGGAGCTGTCCAGCCAGCGTCCGAGCAGCTCGCCGGTGACGGTGACGCGGCCGGTCGCGGCCAGCGCGAGCGCCCCGCCGTCGCTGACCTCGCGCGCGAGGCCGCCGAGGCTGATCCCCGCGTTCGCATGACCTGAGGTGCGTCCGCGCTCGATCGATCCAATCGCCGAGAACTTGAGCGACGTCGAGCCCGCGCCAAGCAGATCCTCCTGCCGGCCGGTCGGCAGCCGCACGTCGACCGCCGTCGCGATGCCCGCGCCGTCTTCGTCGTACAGCGTGTACTTCGTCCGCACGACCAGGTCCGCAAGCCCGACCGCCGTCGCCCGCGCGGCATCGCGATCGCGGTCGACGCTGCCCGTCTGCACCGATTGGTTCGTGACGAGGAACGTCAGCACGTCGGCCACGGTCTGCGCGCCCGCCAGCCGCGGAGACGCCAGTCCGATCGCGACGATCAGCATCATCGGTCTCATCATGGTCTTGATCATCGTCTTCACTTACAATTCGAAGCGCCTGCGGATGCCCCGCGCACCGGCGCGACACGCCAAGCGGAAGGCCGCGTGGGAGCGGGGCCCTACGCGCGTGAGCAACGCTCCCCGCGAGAGATACGAGTCGATGCGCGATCGTCCGACGGCCGCCGTGGTGGATGATTCCGTTTGCAGCTGTCTCCGCCGAGTGGTACCTGCGCCGGCGAAGAGGCGCCGCTAAGCGTGACGCAGCAATCTGATCGCGAGGACGCCGAATGCACCATGGACCGCGCTCACCAGCGCGCCACACGCGGCTGTGACGGTGAACAGATTCTCAATGCGCCACTGAGCGAGCGACATCCACAAGACCACAACCAGGACCGGCCAGAAGAGGGTCACCACAGTGACGGCGAGGTGCGCGCGTCGAATGCGGACGGCGGCGCGCCCCTGGCGTTTGGCCTCCGGTGCGACCGACACGTTCACGAAGACCGCGGCGGCGACGAAGAGCAGCGTGATGAGAACGGTAGGTTCGAGGATGCCGATGGATACGCCGATTCCACCGCTCCCACTGCTTTCGACCGTCGGCCGGTAGTACAGCGAAGCTGCGATCGCAGCGACAGAAAGGCAGAACCCCGACGCGGCTACGACCGTGAGCAGCACGGCGACGACGAAGACCAGTCGACGATTCGTCACAGCGTCCCTCAATCAATTTATACTCGGACGCTATGACAATCCGGGCACCGCGCTCGTGCCGCCGATGAACATCGAGGATTTCTGCATCACGTCAGTCTCTCCTGCGGTGTAACGATGACCCACATTTCCGCCACTCGCCTGCATGTGCGATCGAAGCTGTACTTTCTGCAGTTCCAGATCTACGTACTGCGCTGCTGGCTGCAGTTGAAACGGAGTAAAGGCTTTCGCGGCGGCATCCTCGGCGGCGACGCGCAGGGCGGCGCGTGGACGATCACGCTGTGGGACAGCGACGCCGACATGCGCGCGTTCAGAAACTCGGGCGCGCATCGCGGCGCGATGCCGCATCTCCTCAACTGGTGCGACGAAGCGTCGTACGCGCACTGGACCGCCGAGGCGCCGGCGATTCCGTCGATGGAGGAGGCGCATCAGCGCGTGAGCACGAGCGGCAAGATCTCGAAAGTGAATCACCCGTCCGCGGCGCAGGCCGCGGGCCGCACCGTCTCAGAAGGTCTGCCGCGCGTCGGACTGACTCTGAAACCGAGGGCCTGAGGACCTCCATCATGAAATGGCTCACAGCGGTCATCGTCACGATAGCGGCGGCGTTCGTCGAGGGTCAGGACAACGCCCGGCCGCTCAAGCAGTACACGATTGAGCAGTTCCTCAACACGACGTCAATCACGGGCGCGTCATTTTCGGCCGACCAGTCGCGCCTCCTCTTTTCGTCGAACAAGACCGGTATCTGGAACGCGTACACCGTGCAGGTCGGTGGAGGAGCGTGGGCACCGGTCACGACGTCGACCAGAGACTCGACGTACGCCGTCTCGTACTTCCCGCGTGATGATCGAATTCTGATTACGCGCGATCAAGGCGGGAACGAACTGAACCACCTGTACGTGATCGCATCAGACGGGAAAGCGCGCGACCTCACACCGGGCGAGAAGCTCAAGGCGCAGTTTGTCGGCTGGGCGCACGACGGCAATGCCTTCTACGTCAGCTCGAACGAGCGCGACGCGAAGTTCTTCGACATCTATCGCTACGATGCGAAGAGCTACGGCCGGACGATGTTCTTCCAGAACAACGACGGCTTTTCTCCGGATCGGGTGTCCGATGACGCGAAGTGGGTGGCGCTGGCGAAGGCGAACACAACCAACGACAGCGACATCTATCTCTGGAACGCCAACACGAAGACCACTAAACGCATATCGGAGCACCGGGGAGACGCGAACTATTCGACGGCGACGTTCGACCCTGCGTCGAAATATCTCTATTTCACGACCGATGAGGGTGGTGAGTTCACGAAGCTCCGGCGGTACGGTCTGGCTGACGGCCGCCAGGAGGACGTGCAGACCGCACAGTGGGATATCGAGTCGACGGTGTTCTCTCACAACGGCCGGTACCGCGCGACAGTGATCAATGACGATGGGCGGCCGCGCATCACGATCGTTGAAACCGCGACCGATAAGCCAGTGACGCTGCCGTCGATTCCGAACGGCGGCGTCAGCCGGACGGCATTCGCCCGCAGCGAAACGAAAATCGCGTTGTCCGTCAACGGCGATCGCTCGCCGACCAACCTGTACGTGCTCGAGCTCGGCACGAACACACTCACGAAGCTGACCAACTCGCTCAGCCCGGACATCGATCCACAGGACCTTGTCGACGTCGCGACGGTGCGCTTCAACGCGCGCGACGGGATGACCATCCCGAACTTCCTGTGGAAACCGCACCAGGCGACAGCGCGCAGCAAAGCGCCGGCGCTCGTCTGGGTGCACGGTGGTCCCGGCGGCCAGACGGTTCCTGCGTACAGCGCCGTGATTCAGTACCTCGCCAACCACGGCTACGTCGTGCTCGGGATCAACAATCGCGGGAGCTCTGGTTACGGGAAGACATTCTTCGCCGCGGACGACCGGAAACACGGCCACGAGCCGCTCTGGGATTGCGTCGACGCCAAGAAATACCTGCAGTCGCTGGATTACGTCGATCCCGATCGAATCGGCATCATCGGCGGCAGCTATGGCGGTTACATGGTGCTCGCCGCGCTCGCGTTCCAGCCGGAGGAGTTCAAGGTCGGGGTCGATCTGTTTGGCGTCGCGAACTGGATCCGCACGCTCGAAAGCATTCCCCCGTATTGGGAGGCGCAGCGCAAGGCGCTGTACGCCGAACTGGGGGATCCGGTGGCCGACCGCCGTATGCTCGAGGAGGTGTCACCACTGCTGCATGCGGACCTGATTCGGAAACCGCTGCTCGTCCTTCAAGGCGCGAACGACCCGCGCGTGTTGAAAATCGAGTCAGACGAGGTCGTCGCGGCCGTCAAAAAGAATGGAGTGCCGGTCGAATACATCACCTTCCCGGACGAAGGGCACGGTTTCACGAAGAAGCAGAACCAAATCCTGGGATACAGCGCGGTCCTCCGCTTCCTCGAACAGCATCTGAAAGGATCGAAAACCTAGTCTGAGACTACTTCGCGGTGAAGAAATGACCGCGTAACTTGGCTAACTAAACGCAACCACGAAGGCACGAAGGCACGAAGAGAATGGTTCTTGTACCAGACGTTCTTCGTGTCTTCGAGTCTTCTATGTCGTCAGGACGTCCGAGATCAGATCGTCGCGTTCCACGAGTCCAACCCTCCTACTGCTGCGCGCCCGGAGCGCCGATAAAGATACCGGACGAATGCGCCCGATTTTCAGACCCTTGCCACGATCGGTTACGCGGCCGATCTCAATCCTCCTGCTCATCGTCTGGGCCGCCGCGATGGCGGCGCTGGTGAACCGATCGTACCTGCAGGCCTCGTCGACGACGCTGGCGACCGATCTCGCGCGCTACGGATCGGCGGCGGTGTGGCGCGGCGTGTACTACCGCGGCGACAAAATCGGATTCACGGTCAGTCAGACCGTCCCCAGCGATGACGGCTTCGAGTTGCAGGAGGACGGCCGGCTGCAGATGTCGCTGCTCGGCGCGACGACGGCGGCGACCATCCGTACGACGGCGCAGGTCGACGCGGCCTTTGCGCTGCGCTCGTTCGTGTTCTCGCTCGATCCCGGCACCGGGCCGCTCGAAATCCGCGGCCGGCTCGATGGCCGCCGTCTCGCGCTCGAGATCAAAACCGAGAGCGGCACGCGCAGCGAAGTGCGCGAGCTCGACGAGCCGCCCGCGCTCAGTCTGAATCTGTCGCGCCGGCTCGCGAACGGGGGCCTGATCGTCGGCGCGCGTCACCGATGGACCATCTTCGATCCGGCGACGCTCAGCAACGCGCCGATGGACCTCGAGGTCGGCAAGCGTGAGCTGGTGAACAACCTCGGCAGGCCGACGCCGGCGTTTCGCGTGCAGATGGAATTCGCCGGCCTGCGCACGACGTCGTGGGTCACCGACACCGGCGAGGTCGTGCGCGAGGAAAGTCCGCTCGGACTCATCACCGTGCGCGAGTCCGCCGAGAGCGCCCGCGCGATGGCGGTGTCGCGCAGTCTCCAGGTCGACATGCTGCAGGCCGCCGCCGTCGTACCCCGCACCATGCCGACGCGGATTGCCGAGTCGCGTGACGTGCGCAGGATGCGGCTGCGACTGGACGGCGCGGACCTCTCCGGCGCCGATCTTCAGGGCGTCACGCAGCGTGTCGATAGCAACATCGTGGAGCTCCGCGATCCGCAGACCCTCCAGCCGGAGCGCGCCGATCCCGATGCGAAGAAATTTCTCGCCCCGGAGCCGTTCATCGAGAGCGACGCGCCGGAAATTCGCGCGGAAGCGGAAATCGCGGTCCGCGGGGCGACGGACAATCGCGCGCGCGCGGAAAAACTGACGCGCTACGTCAACGCGCTGCTCGACAAGAAACCGACGGTCAGCCTGCCGTCGGCGCGCGAGGTGCTGCGCACGAAAGTCGGCGACTGCAATGAGCACACGGCGCTCTACGTCGCGATGGCGCGCGCGGCCGGCATCCCGGCGCGGATTGCGGTCGGCCTGGTCTTCATCCACGGCGCGTTCTACTACCACGCGTGGCCGGAGGTGTACATCGACGATGGCGGCGGCCGCGGATTGTGGTTGCCGGTCGACCCGACGCTGAATCAGTTTCCCGCCGACGCGACGCATCTGCGTCTCGCGCGCGGCGGTCTCGACAAGCAGGCGGCGATTCTGCCGATGATCGGACGGCTGAAGATGGACGTCCTCGACGTGGAGCTGGCGCCGAACTCGACGCCGATTCTGGCGGGCAAGACGCCGATCGATCTCGGTGCGATCGCGATTCCGATCCCTGGCCGCGAGTCGTCGTGCTGCGCGTGTCGCCGATGATCTCCATTCAGGATCTCGTCAAGCAGTATGGCAAGTTCACGGCGGTCGATGGCGTGAGCCTCGACGTGTCGCCGGGAGAGATCCACGGGTTCCTCGGCCCGAACGGCGCGGGCAAGACGACCACGCTCCGCATGATCGCGGGACTCCTGAAGCCGACCTCCGGCCGCGTCCTCGTCAACGGCCACGATGTCGCGACTGAGCCCGAGGCCGCGAAGGCGTCGCTCGGGTTCATTCCCGATCGTCCATTCATCTACGAGAAGCTGACGGCCGGCGAGTTTCTCCGGTTTCACGGCGGACTCTACGGTCTCGGCGAAGATGGCCTCGACGGCCGCGCGCGCGAGATGCTCGAGCTCTTCGACCTCGGACGGTGGGAGAACGAGCTCGTCGAGAGTTTTTCGCACGGCATGAAGCAGCGGCTCGTGATGAGCGCGGCCTTCCTCCATCGTCCGCGCGCCGTCGTCGTGGACGAGCCGATGGTCGGTCTCGATCCGCGCGGCGCACGGTTGATCAAAGACGTGTTCCGGACGATGAGCGCGCGCGGCGTGGCGATTCTGATGAGCACGCACACGCTCGAAGTCGCGCAGGAGATGTGCGACCGGATCAGCATCATCCTCAAGGGCCGGATCATCGCGCGCGGCACGGTCCCCGAGATCCGCGCGATGGGCGACGGCCACGACGATCATCTGACGTCGGTGTTCCTCAAGCTGACGGGCGGGAGCGGACTGCAGGAGATCGACGAAATCATCTAGGCGTGTCTGCTCGGATTTACTACCGGGCCGCTCCGATGTCGCGGCCCGAAAATTGCGGTCGAAGGCTTGTTGTGACCAGTACTCCTCCAGTTGAAACGGTCCGCTAGATGGTCCGCGCGTTTCCTTTCCTGCTTCGGCCTCACGTGTTGGCGTCGCGCAACCGCGCGCGCCGGCGCCAGCGCGGAGATCTGTCACGCGGGCTGCTGTTCGGCGGCATCGGCGTGGTCGTGTGCGCGGTGCTCTTTCGCGCGTCTGCGTGGCTGGCGGGTCAGCTCACCGGCTACGCGGAGCTGGGCGACTACCTGCTGCGGCTCGGGCTCTCGTGGCTGTTTCTGACGTTTCTTTCGTTCCTCGCCTTCAGCGGCGTCGTCACGGCGCTGTCGACGTTTTTTCTCTCCGACGATCTGCGCCTGCTCGTGGCGGCGCCCGTCGCGACGCGCCGGCTGTTTCACGCGCGATTTGTTCGCACCGTCGTGCAGTCGTCGTGGATGGTCGTCATCTTTCTCGTGCCGGTCCTGATGGGCGTTGGATGGGCGCGGTGCGCCACGCCGGCGTACTACCTGACGGCGGTGCTCACCGTCGTGCCGTTCGCGATCATCCCGGTCGCGGCGGGGACCGCGGCGACGCTCGTGCTGGTCAACACGTTTCCGGCGCGCCGCGCGCGCGACCTGCTGATGTTGATGGGCCTGCTGTTCGCGGCGAGCCTCGTCATCCTGCTGCGGTTCATCCGTCCCGAGCAGCTGATGAAAGTGGAGTCGCTCCCCGACCTCACCGATTTCTTCGCGACGCTGCAGTCGCCAATCACGCCGCTGCTGCCCTCGTTCTGGGCCGGCGAGACGATCTTCGCGACGCTTCGAGGTGGACGCGATCTGCTTCACGCGGGCGCGCTGTGGACGACGGCGCTCGCGTCGATCGTGATCCTGCGGGCCGCCAGCGAACGGTGGTACTTCAGCGGATACAGCCGATCGCAGGAAGCGCCGAAGGC
>MNEX01000307.1:393-10424 GCA_001917905.1 Acidobacteria bacterium 13_1_40CM_65_14 | reverse complement strand
GGCATGGCCGGATTCGTGATGGCGACCATCGCGGTGCGCTTCGTCTTTCCCGCGGTGTCCATCGAGGGCCACGCGTTCTGGATCATCCGCACGGCGCCGATTTCGCTGCGCGACTTTCTCTGGTCCAAGTTCTGGACCGGGTTCGTGCCGGTCTTCGTCCTCACCGAGTTCCTGACCATCGTCGCCAACGAGTTCCTCGGGGTCGAGCCGTTTCTGAAGGTGATCGCCGCCATCGCAATTGTCTTCATGTCCTTCGCGCTGGTGGGGATGGCCACCGGGCTTGGCGCCCGGTATCCGCGCTTCGGCGCGGACGTCAGTCAGGCGGCGGGATCGTACGGCGGCGTCACGTTCATGCTGCAGGCCGTGTTGTTCATCATCGTGATGATCATCCTGCTCGGCTGGCCGTCATCGTTGTACCTCGTGCATCAAGTCCGCGCGATCCCGCTCACCGTGGGACAAGAGATCTGGATGGCGACGTGCTTCGCGACCGCGGCCGGTCTGAGCGTGACGCTCTGGATCAGGTCGATGCGCGCCGGCGTGCAGGCGCTGCAGCGGATGGGCGAGTGACTGCTCGCGCGACGGTCAGGCCGGCAACGGCGGCATGGGCAGACCCGGAGTGGCGAACACCATCTCGGTGATCGCCTTGATGCTTCGGTTTCCGTAGCGGAAGGGGACGATCAGCCTGAGCGGCGCGCCATGCTTCGGTGGAATCGGTTCATCGTTCATCAGCCAGGCGAGCATCACCTGAGGGTGCCTCAGCGTCGCCACCGCCTCGTCGACGTAGTGACGGTCCGAAGCGACGACACGGCAATAGTGCGCTCCCGGCACGAGACCCAGCATGTCCGCGAAATCACCGAAGCGGACGCCGGTCCATTTCACGATACCGCGGGGATTGGGCGCGCCGCACTGCAGCAAAAACGTGTGTGATACGCGCGGCAATCGCTGCAGATCCGGGAAGTGCATCGTTCCTGTGAGTTTCGCGAGGCCGCGCGTATCCACTTTGATCTTCATCTTCTGATAGTCGAACTCGATCTCGGGTGCCTGGCGGTTCGGGGTGCGCCACATGAGCGGATCGGTAATGGGTCCCGCTGCGCTCGGCGGGTGCTCCGGAGCCGAACCATCCGGGTTGAGCGGCAGCGACGCCGGAAAGCCCTCGCGCAGAGGCCGCTCCACGAGCTGGTCCGGCCACGGCTGCTGCGCTGGAGTCTGGGCCTGCAGGTTCTCGCGCGTCAGCACGCCCAAGGACAACCCCGCCAACGTCGAACCCGAAAGGCAGATGGCCTCACGTCGTGAAACAGTCATCGCTGCACCTCACGCCACGTGCCGAACGATACCATGCGCCGGAGTGTAGCAGGTCGCGCGCTCACTGCGGCGGTTGAAACGACTGATTCGAGTACGGATTCACGCTCGGCTTGGTCACCACGTTGAATCCAAAGTTCGTGGCCCGGTGGCAGGCATTGCACGCCTCGGTCAAGGCGTCGAATTGCTGCGCGAAGCCGCCTGCATCTCGAGCCGCGATCGCCTTCTCGAGCTGCTGAACGGGATCCTTCATGATCTTTTCGATCAGCGCCGGAACCGGAAGCGGCGCATCTTTGTGCGTCGGGTGGAACGTCGCCGCGTCCTGCATCCCTTCCTGCAGCTCGTCGAGCTCGTAAGCGGCGAGCGGCCAATTCGCCGCTTGTCCCGCAAACCACAGCTTCGCGTGACGCATTTGCGTCAGCGTCATGATTTCCCCGAGTCCAGGCGTGAACGGTGGTGTCGCCGGTTCACGCCGGCATCCTGCGCACCACCCGAGAAGAACGATTGAGCCCCAGCCGACTGACCTTCGAAGCATCACCATGTCCTCGTGTCGGTAGCGTTGAACAGCCAGATCGTCGAATTCACCGATCCCAACTCCCGCCGCTCCAGCAAATGTGTCGGGTTGAATATCGCCCACGCCGCGAAGCTCCAGTTCGCCAGGATGCCGAACAAGACGCGGCCTGAAACGACTTGCGAAGAACGTTCATCTGCTCGCGAGCGCTTCCGGATCCATTGACGAAGATCTTTCGGGAACCGTAGTCAAGTCAAGCCAACTAAACGCAACCACGAAGGGACGAAGGCACGAAGAGAACGCTTTCTTGTACTAGAGGTTCTTCGTGTCTTCGTGTCTTCGTGGTTGCATTTCTACGTGGTTGCATTTTTCGCCGAGAAGTCGTTACCAGATTACTCCCACCGAAACACCTTCGACGAGAGCGCCGTGCACAAGAGGAACACGACGACGAGCGCGGCGACATCGCCCGTGTGCCTCGACCACGCGTCGCCGTTCCAGATGCCGCGAAGCAGCGACACCGCATAGGTCAGCGGCATCAGCCGGGCCACCGTCTGCATCGCCGGCGGCATCGAGTCGATCGGCATGAACAGTCCCGAGAGCGCGACCATCGGATACATGATGACGGCGCCGACCGGCTGTGCGAAGCGCGCCGTGGGGACGATGCTGGCGATGACGAAGCCGATCGAGAGAATGCTCCACGTGCTGATCAGCAGCGCGATCGCGAACGAGACGAGGGGCACGTTGACGTCGACCGGATAGTAGCGTTTGCCGGCCAGCATCATCAGGACGAGCGTGACCGCGGTTAGCAGCAGCTTGACGACGACATGTGCTGTGAGAATCGTCTGCGGGCGCAGCGGCGTCGCACGAAGCCGTTTGAGGATGCCGCCTTCTCTGTAGATCGAAATGATGGTCACGAGTGACAGCACGGCGCTGAGGGCGATCAGAATCGACGCGAACACCGGCAGGCTGACGCGGACGAGATCGCTGGCCGCGAGCGCGCGCGGCGAAATGGTGCGGCCGGCGACTCGCCCCACGATCACGAACACCACCACCGGGACGAGGATCGTGCCGAACGCGCCGAGCGGCTCGCGCAGGAAGATTTTGATCTCGATCCACGTCAGCTTCCAGAGTCCGCGCAGCATGCTCTAGTGCACCGTCACGGCCGAATCAGTAACGGCCCGACCATCACGATGAACGCAAAGGGCGCAAAGCCCGCAAAGAAAACCACGTGAAGTTGCTTCTTTGCGGTCATCGCGGTCTTTGCGTTCCACGTCGTCCTGGTATTGTTTCAACGAAGACGCTTCACTAATCCCGAATCGAGTGGCCGGTCAGCTTGAGAAAGACGTCCTCGAGGTTCGGGATCACCGTGCGGAAATCGGTGACGCGGATCCGGTTCTCGGACACACAGTCGATCACGTTGGTCACGAGATCGTCGCCGCGCCCGCGAATCGTGAACCGGGAGTCCTGGCCGATCACCTCGTCGACGCGCGGGATCGCGCGAAAGCGCTCTCCGGCGATCGGATCGTTCGTGGTCAGCATGACCGTCCGCTCTGGACAGTGACGGGCGACGAGCCGCTCCGGCGTGTCGATGTCGATGATGCGGCCGTGCTCGATGATCGCCACCCGATCGCACAATCGCTCGGCCTCCTCCATGAGATGCGTCGTCAGGAAGACCGTCTTGCCGCGCGCGCGGATGCCGCGCACCAACTCCCAGATCGCGCGGCGCGCCTGCGGATCGAGCCCGGTGGTCAGCTCGTCGAGGAACACGACGTCGGGGTCGTTGATCAGGGCC
Organism: Acidobacteria bacterium 13_1_40CM_65_14; assembly: GCA_001917905.1. Taxonomy (GTDB): domain Bacteria; phylum Acidobacteriota; class Vicinamibacteria; order Vicinamibacterales; family CAVVIG01; genus QHWF01. The sequence continues at coordinate 6,822 of MNEX01000307.1, read as the reverse complement.
AGCACGATGAACAGCCGCTGCTTCTGACCGCCGGACAGCGTCATGAACCAGGCGTCTCGCTTGTCGGCGAGCCCGAGCTGCTCGAGCAGCCGATCGCCATCAGACGGCCGCCTCCGATACAGCGACGCCCAGAGATAGACCGCCTCCCACACCTTGATCCGCTTCTGCAGCTGCGCCTGCTGGAGCTGCACGCCGATGCGATCCTGCAGTTTGTAGACGTCGCGGAACGGATCGAGCCCGAGCACCGAGATAGTGCCGCGATCGGGCACGCGCAATCCCTCGACGCACTCCAACGTGGTCGTCTTGCCGGCGCCGTTCGGTCCGATCAGTCCGAAGATCTCGCCATCGTCGACCTCGAACGACACCTCATCGACCGCGATCGTCTTGCCGTAGGTCTTGCGGCAGCCGGAGACGCGAATGACGGGATGAGCAGCCACGCTACCGCGGATAGGTGGATTGGCTATTTCTTGGCGACGGTCCACGTGCCGCCGGCAATCTCGGTCTCCTGTCCTTTCGGACGAAGCGACCAGGTGCCTTTGGCGTGACGGTCCTCGAAGGTCGCCGCGAGGATGACTTCCGCGCCCGCGTCGAGCGGGAAGTCGTACTTCGCGCTCAACTTCGAGCCGTCGATCGACACCGACTTGAGCTCTGCGGTGTAGGGTCCGGCGTCGGTCGTCACGGCGACTTTTCCTGCCAGCGCGCCGTCCTTCTTGTCAAGCGTCAGCTCGAAATCGCCCGAGCCGGCGCCGTCCCAGGTTCCGGACCACGTGCCGGCGTACTGATCGGCGCTCGACTGAGTCGAGGTCTTCTGGTCGACGTCCTTCTCCCATTCCGCGAGCTGCGCCTTCAGTTTGAGGATGACGTCGGTGTGCTGCGCGGCGAGGTCGTGGCGTTCGCCCGGATCGTCGCGGAGATCGAAGAGCAGGTACTGGCCGCCGTCGACGAGCATCTTCCAGCGGCCGGATCGCACCGCCTTCTGCTGCCGCTCGGGACGCACGATCCGCCAAAACATCACGCGATCGGTGATCGCCGACTGACCCGACAGCATCGGCAAGATGTTCACGCCGTCGGGTCGATAGCCGGCGGGAAGCTCGGTGCCGGTGGCGGCGAGAATCGATCGCGTGAGATCCATCGTGATGGCCGCCTGCTCGGACGTTTTGCCCGCGGGCAAATGGCCCGGCCAGCGCAGGATCAGCGGCACGCGGATGCCGCCTTCCCAGAGCGTGCCCTTGCGGTGATAGAGCGGCGCGTTGCGCGAGAGCCATTCGCCGCCGTTGTCGTTCGTGAAGATCACCAGCGTGTTCTGCGCGACGCCGTTGCGCTCGAGCGCCGCGAGAATTCTGCCGACGCCCTGGTCCGCGTTCTCGAGGATCTTCACGTAATCCGCGCGCGTCGCCGCCGGCGCATCGTCGGCCATCTGAACGAGCCGGCGATCGCCGATCTCGTGCGGACGTGGCGCGTCGGTGCGTCGCGGGTCGGACGGCGCGAGATCGGGCGGCTGGAACGGCCAGTGGACCGCGTTGTACGCCACCTCGAGGAAGAACGGCGTGCTGACGTGGCGATCGATGAAGAGCGTCGCCCGCCGCGAGATTTCGTCGGTGAGATACGCCGGCGTTTCCACCGGCGTGGTGTTTTCGTAGAGGTCGGGTGTCCCGTCGCCGGCGCGATGCGTGTAGTAGTTGGTGGCGCCGTTCAGGAACCCGAAGAACTCGTCGAAGCCGTGCGCGTTCGGCCCGATCTGCGGATTGAATCCGAGATGCCATTTGCCGACGAGCGCCGTCGCGTAGCCGTTGGTCTTCAGCAGCGCGGGCAGCGAGGTCCGCGTCACCGGCAGACTCTTGTCCTTGTCGTTGGTCGACGACAGCGCCCACTCGATGCCGGCGCGCTGTTGATAGCGGCCGCTGATGAGCGCGGCGCGCGTCGGCGAGCACACCGGTCCGTTCGCGTACGCGTCGGTCAGCCGCACGCCTTCGCGCGCGAGCCGATCGAGATTCGGCGTCTTCGCGTCGGTCACGCCGTAGCTTCCTAGATCGCCGTAGCCCATGTCGTCCATGATCACGAGGACGACATTCGGCTTGGCCGGTGCGGCCTGACCGCCGCGCTGAGCGGCGGTGTGGGAAGACGCGAGGCACGCGCCAACCGCCACAACCGCGACGCCGATACGGAGTCGCATGAACCTCCTTATATCCTGATGTCGACGCGCGATTCTAGTCTGTGAGCCACACTCTTTTCACCCGCGTGTGACGGCGTCGCGAAATCGCTCGCCTAGATCGACATCACGCTGACGACGGCGGGCCCGCCGTCGACGATCTTCATGGGTCTTGGCGTCGGCGTACCGAGCGGCGCGTCGTGCTCGTTGCTGACGAATGCGTCGGTGAGCACCCAAGCAGGAGCGACGGCGCAACTCTCCGGTACGGCTGCGGCGGCGACGTACTGCGGCGTGGTGTATGACATCGGGAATCAAACGGGGCCGATCAACTATTCAGTCACCGTCGCGCATTCGTAGCCGCTACAGGAATACCCGCCGGCTGATCATGATGTGTCGATCATCGCATCAATCGCATCGAGGGCGGCCTCAGCGGGCTGGGCGATCGCAGCGTCCACGAGGTGACTGGCATCGGTCGCTTCGGGATTGATTTCGACCGTGAACGCGCCGTGTCGCTTCGCCTCGTGCAACAGACCGGCGGCGGGGTAGACGACCGCGGAGGTGCCCACCGCGAAAAAAACATCGCAATCAGTTGCCGCGGTCGCGCGCGCGACGATGGCCTGGTCCAGCGCCTCGCCGAACCACACGACGGCGGGCCGCGTGAGACCGCCGCAGTGCGGACACGCCGGAACGTCGAACGCAGAGCTCGCTGAGTCCGCCGAGAGAGGTTGGCTTTGCGGTCTTTGCGGCCTTTGCGTTCTTTGTGCGTCGTCGCGCCACGGCGTTGCGCCCGCCGCGCACGGCCGCGCACAGCGGACGTGCCAGATGGATCCGTGCATCCGGACGACTTCTTTTGTCCCTGCCGCCTCGTGCAAGCCGTCGACGTTCTGCGTGACCAGGGTGAAGCGCGGAAATCGCCGGCTCCACGCCGCGAGCACGTCATGCGCGCGATTGGGCCGGCACGCCGCGATGAGACTGCGCCGCCAGTCGTACCACTCCCATACGAGCCGCGGATCGCGCGCGAACGCCTGCGCGTCTGCGAGCTCCTCGGGCCGGAATCGTCTCCACCGCCCGTCTTCGCCGCACAGGACAGAAGCGGCTTCGGCGAGGCGGCCAGGTCCGCGGAACGTCGGCACCCCGCTCGCCGCCGATACGCCGGCGCCGGTCAAGACCGTAATCCGCGTTTCGCGCGTGAGCCGCGCCGCGACCATCGTGTACAATTCGCGTTTCCCGTGGAGTATCACATCAAGCAATACGATCTCGAGCAGGGCGCGCTCGAGATCCAGTACATCGAAGAATTCTTCGGCGAGTTCCCGCGCAAGAAGACGGCCGCGGAAATCGTCCGCCGTCTGACCGGCCGCGCGCACCTCATTCTGCTCGCGACCGCGCCGCTGCCCGACGATCCCGGCACGGTCTTGCCAGTTTCGTTCAAGGTCGCGCACGAGATCAAAGTGCCGGAGACCGAAGCCAAGCTCGTCGATCTCATGCATCGCCTGCACGACCACGTGCAGTTCGCCGGCCGGCGTGTGCTGTACACGTGGATCGGCGGCACGCGCCGCGACTGGCGCGGTCAGGGATTTTTCCGCGCGCTCACCGAACAGCAGGAGCTCTGGGCGATCGCGCAGGGCTTCGACGAGATCATCGTCAAGACCAAGAACAAGTTCTACGACATGCGCGGGACGCTCGATCATCTGCGCTTCGAGGTCGTGAAGTACGAGCGCAACGCGGCCGACAACGCGGAGTCGAAAGTCTATCTGAGCAAGAAGCTGCTGCCGGAAATGCTCAAGACCCACCGTAGCGCCAAAACGGTCGTCGAAATCGGGAATTGAGCAACCTTGTCTCCAGCCCGTCCGTCCAAGTCCCGCGGAGGAACGAACGATGATCGACAAGCTGCGGCAGGACGTTCGCTACGCGATTCGCACCTGGACGCGGCGTCCCGCCTTCGCCATCGTCGCCATCCTCACGCTCGCGATCGGGATCGGCGCGAACACCGCCATGTTCAGCATCGTGAACGCGGTGCTGCTGCGACCGCTGCCGTACGCGCACGCCGATCGCCTGGTCACCGTATGGGGTGTCGAGAAGGGCAATCCGCACACGCTGGTCAGGTACAAAGAGTACGGAGAGCTCACGCAGCAAAGCGCGTCGTTCGATTCGCTGGGGCTGTGGCTCGGGCAGAGCGTCAACCTCACGGGCGTCAGTGAGCCGCAGCGCCTGGTCGGCTCGTTCGTGACCGGATCGTTTTTCGACGTGCTCAGTCTCCGCGCGGAGCGCGGCCGTCTCTTCACGGAAGAGGAAAGCGCGCCGGGTACGGTCAAGCCGTACGTCGTCATCTCGCACGACCTGTGGCAGCAGCGCTTCGAAGGCAAGGACTCGGCGATTGGCGAGACGCTGACGCTCAACGGCGTACCGCTCACCGTCATCGGCGTGCTGGCGACGCCGTTCGATCCGAGGACCGCGCCGGGGGACGGCTGGTTTCTCAGCTACGACGTGTTCATTCCGGCCGCGCAATCTCCGGCGCCACGCGGTCTGGACACCGTGGTGATGCTCGCGGTCGCACGGCTGAAACAGGGAGCGACGCTCGCGAGCGCGCGCGCGGATCTCGATGTCATCTCGCGCCGGCTGCAGACCGCGTATCCGCAGACCAACGCCGGACGCACCACGACAGTCGAATTCGCGCACGACAGCATCGTCGGCGAGTCGCGGACCGCGCTCTTCCTGCTGCTGGCCGCGGTCGGCGCCGTGTTGCTCATCGCGTGCGTCAACGTCAGCAACCTGCTGCTCGCGCGCGCGATCGATCGGCAGCGCGAAATCGCGCTGCGCGCAGCGCTCGGCGCGAGCCGCCTCGCCCTCACGCGTCAGATGGCGGTGGAAGCCGGACTACTGGCCATCGTGTCGAGCGCGGCTGGTCTGCTACTCGGCCGCTGGGGACTCCAGGCGCTGGCATGGTGGCAGCCGCCAACGGGCGTCCCGATTCCGCAGCGCATCGCACTCGATCCCACGGTCCTCCTGTTCACCGGCGCGATCGCGATCCTCGTCGCGCTCATCTGCGGCCTCGCACCGGCGATGCGGACGTCGCGTCCCGATTTGAGGGGCGTGCTGCAAGCCGGTTTCCGACGAGGATCGAGCACAGGCAGCCGGACGCGCGATGTGCTGGTCGTCGTGGAAGTGGCGCTGTCGGTCGCGCTCGTCGCGATCTGCGGTCTGCTCGTTCAGAGTTTGCTCGCGGTGCAGCGCGTCCCACTCGGATTCGACGCGTCGAACGTGTTCACGCTCGAGTTCCGCCTCCCGCAGGCGAAGTACCGCAAGCCGGAAGACATCGCGCGCTTCTTCCAGCAGGCGATCGAGCGCGTGCGCGCCGTGCCGGGCATCCAGTCGGCGGCGCTCGTGCGCGCGGTGCCGTTCAGCGGCAACTGGGGCAACACGGCATACACGGTCGAAGGCCGCACGCCGCCGCAGAAAGGCGCCGAGCCGCAGACGCGGTACCACATCGTCACGCCCGACTCGTTCAAGACGCTGCGGATTCCACTGCTGCGCGGGCGCGACTTCACCGATCGCGACGATCGGGCGGCGCCGCACGTCGCGATCGTCAACGAGACGTTCGTGCGCGGCGTGTTTCCGGCCGAGGATCCGATCGGCAAGCACATCACCACACCCGACACCGGCTCGCTCACCATCGTCGGCATCGTCGGCGACACGAAGCATCTGTCGCCGACCGAGCCGGCGCAGCCGCAGCTGTACGTCGCGCACTATCAGTTCCCGCTCATCTTCGCGTCGCTCGTGGCGCGCACGTCGGGTCCGCCGATGAGCGTGTCGAACGACGTGCGCCAGGCGATCTGGTCTGTGGACAAGGATCAGCCGATGTGGAAGATGCGCTCGCTCGAGGATCTGGTTGGCGTCACGCAGGGACAGCCGCTGTTTCTCGCGACGCTCGTCGGCGTGTTCTCGAGCGTGGCGTTGCTGCTCGCGTGCGTCGGGATTTACGGCGTCATGTCGTACGCGGTCGCGCAGCGCACGCACGAGATTGGCATCCGCCTGGCGCTCGGCGCGTCAAGTCAGCGCGTGCTGCGCGAGGTGGTCGCGCGCGCCGCGCGGCTGACCGTCGCCGCGGTCGTCATCGGGCTCGTGCTCGCCGGCGCGGCCGGCCGCTTTGTCGCGACCGTGCTGTTCGGCGTGCGCCCGAGCGATCCCGTCACGCTCGCCGGTGCCGCGGCCGTCCTCGCGATCGTCTCGCTCGCCGCGTGCTACCTGCCGGCCCGTCGCGCCTCGCGCGTTGACCCGGTCAT
>MNEX01000307.1:0-371 GCA_001917905.1 Acidobacteria bacterium 13_1_40CM_65_14 | reverse complement strand
TCTCAGTTCTCAGTTCTCAGTTCTCAGTTCTGTGTATGATCGCGCTCATGCCGCCTCAGACCCCTTATTCGAAAGAGCTCGGAGCAAAAGATCCCCTCGTCGCGCTTCGCGAGACACCGGAGCGCATTCGCGCCGCCGCCGGCTCGTGGTCGCCCGAGCAGTTCGAGCGCAGCTACGCGCCCGGCAAGTGGAGCGCGCGGCAGATTCTGATTCATCTCGCGCAGACCGAGCTCGCGCTCGGCAACCGTGCGCGCATGGCGCTCGCGACGCCGAGCTACGTCGCGCAGGCGTTCGATCAGGATCAGTGGATCGCGCGCGACGGCGCGCTCAGCGGAAAAGACGCGCTCAACGCCTTTGTCGCGATGGCGACG
>MNEX01000163.1 GCA_001917905.1 Acidobacteria bacterium 13_1_40CM_65_14 | reverse complement strand
GGCAGTTTGCTCGTTGATCAACACGACGCCGCCGGCGGGCAGGTCGACACGCTGGTTGACCTCGCCGGTGACGGCCGTCGCCTGGCCATTAATCACGAGTTCTGCGACCTCTGAATCGGCGTGGACGGACGCTTGCCCGTTGCTGCACTGTGCGTCGGCTCGCGCCCGAATGAACGTGGCGCCGATGCGTTGCCCTGCGGCGTTCAGCGTCAAATCCGCCACCGACGCTCCGGCCTTGCTCTCGTGTCCGTGCGCGACGACGGTCGCGTTGAGGACTTCCAAGCCGAGAGCCCCGTTCGTGAGGTCGGGCAGCGCGACTGTGCAATTCGGCCCACCGGGATAGCACAGCAGATGCGCTTCGAGCGATCCTCCTTCTGGCGCAACCGTTCCGGTGTCGACCAGCGTGATCGGAATACCTAGAACGGTGCCTTTGACTGCGGTCGCCTGGCCGCTGAAGAGCGTTGGACTCGACTGAAACGGCGCTTCAGCCTGGATCCCAGCCGGTACCTGCATGATGTTCGCGAGGACCAGCACCGCGACGAGAACACCCGGGCGCAGAACGCGAACGATAGACATGACTCACCTCCTCGTGCCACGCGGAGCAAAGCGACGCCCGCAACGAGGCGAACGCGGCGAACAAACGCGTTGCGGTTCGAGCGATTCGAGTGTCCATCTGCACCTCGATCGCGGAACCGATAGGCCGCGTGAGTGGAGCGCACGATGACGCACGGCGGCGCGGTTCGGATCCTGAACGACGCGAAGCGCCGAGCGTTCCCTCACCGTGTCAGGCGGCGGCTGGAGAAGTCAGCTTCGGGCCGCCGTCCGCGGCGCCAAAAGTTTGCTGAGCTGTCGCGGACGTGACCAAGAGATCTTCCGGCTGGCGACCTGACGCACTTCAGACGACGCGTCGGTCTTAGCGTGTGCCCGCGGCATCCCGGTTGCTTCCGTGCGGTGACGCCTCCTCACATCGGACGCGTCATAACTGGCGCTTTATCTGTATCCGAACATGACAATCCGGGTTCACGACGAATCGCCCGACCTCTCAGGGCTCCACGTCGCGATCCGTCTGAAGGCGGACCTTCTTCTCAAGCTCGGCACGCACGACGCGTCGCGATGGACGAAGCACGTGGTGCGATTTGTTGCCGAGCTCGAGCGCTCGCATCTCACGGACACGACGGCGCTCGTGGTGCTCCTGACCGAGTTGCGCGAACAGCTTCGACTTCTGCTCGGCATCAGGGCGTTAGGCGACGATTCCGATAAATCGGCGGCGACTGGCTCCGCGCTCGAGATCTCGACCGGCCCGTCGAGGAACGAGATTCTGGCGCGTTTCAAGCAGGAGATCCTCGCCGTGTTGCCTCTGGCGTCGTCTCACGCCGCGTTGTCGCCGATCGTCCAGCGGTCGAAGCGCATCGTCGACGAGCGCTACGGCGATCCGCTGACGCTGGCGCGCCTAGCCTCGACGGTCGGAAGCTCCAAGCGTCAGCTCGCGAGCGTGTTCCGGCAGGAGCTCGCGATGACGGTGCACGAGTACCTCACGCGGGTACGACTGCATCGAGCGCTCGAGTTGATTCGCCGCGGAGAGAAAATCGAGGCGGTGAGTCTGCTGGTGGGATATCGCAGCAAGAAAAACTTCTACCGCCACTTCAAGGCGCGCGTGGGGGTCACTCCCCTTGCGTACAGGGCCGCGCTGTTCCGTATCCAACGGCCGTCGAGATCGTGACCGTGACCTTCGAGCGAGCGGCAGATTACTGAAGCACGTCGATGCGCGCGGCAAGCGGCGCGAACGCTGCGGCAACGGCGTGCTATATCCCAGCGCGAACCGCGACGCGGATTGAGCCGGTCGCGGCCCTACGCGCCGAATAAATCATCGCGGAGCAACGCCGACGACGGAGCGAATCATGGTCTTCGTGAATCGGAGACGAAACGCCGCTCGGCCGCCATGCCGCGGATCTTCCGCAGCAACGCTACGTACTCGCGGATCTTCGCGATGCGCGCCCGAACGACGTAGCGATCAACCAACGATTCTGCCTTCGCGCACGCGTCGCTTCAGATAGCGAATGTGCGTCTCGAACATGGGAATCAGGTCGCCATACCGGCTCGCCGTGCTGACCTGAAACCGAACTCGAGCGGACGCCGATCGCTCGAACACCAGCCTGCCCGTCGAGAGGATTCGATGGGCCAGCCAGGGCGACGCGTCATTCAGGATGACGACCTCGACGTCCGAGCGATGCAGGGCCGATCCCAGGTCGGTCATGAGCTTCAGCCGATAGGGCAGCGAGCGACTCGATCGCAGGGGGCGAGCGAGCAGCACCGCGACGTCGACGTCGCTGTCTCTGCGGGTTCGGCGCCTCGCGACCGATCCGAAGACGTAGGCGGCCAGGACCTCTCGACGTCTGGACGTGCACCGTGCAACGGCGCGCTCAACGGCCGATGAATCGAGCACCGTCATGAGGCCATTCTAGTTCGCGATCGGCCCGCGGGCATGGGAACGAACAACAGGAGACGACGATACGATTGCTCAACTGCGCGAATGGTATGGCCAAGCAATCGCCCGCGATCGGGAACTCGAGCTCTCAGTTCTGAGTTCTCACGTCCGTCGTACCAACGACGCGCCGAATCATGCCGTCGGTCTTCGTGAAGATGTAAAGCTCGCCCGCCGCGTCGACTGCGACGTGCGCGTCGGCGCGGCCGTCACCCGATATCGCGCCTCTGCCCGGCAAATGAGGACTCTTCCCTCCGCGCGCGTGATACGCGATCTCGGCGACGGGGAACATGGTGTCGTAGACCTTTCCCTCGAACAGGATCTTCACCTCGTGCATCGCCGCCGTCGTCTTCGGATCCCCATCGTCGGCCGCCAGCATCTCTTTGTAGTCGGCGTACCAGATGTGACCGGTCGAGATGTCGGTGAAGATGTATTTCCCACGTAGCGCGGGAATCAGCTTGCCCTGATAGAGAAATCCGCTGCCGATCGCGTCGCCGCCTCCTTGGACGTGACCGTACTGAATGACGGGGTAGGTCGGTACGATCTCGCCGCTCGTTTCAGTGTCGCTGAGCAAGACGGGAATCTTGTCGACGTCGGGTAACCTGGTCGTCTTGTTGTCGGGTTGCAGCAGCTCGTTCCCCTCGCGCAGCGAGTAGCCGTAGTTCGCGCCCTTGTGAATGATGTTGGCGGTTTCCCAGGTGCGCAGGCCGATAGAGTTGGCGATCAAGCGACCATCCGCCCAGGTCAATCGATGCGGATTGCGGAGACCGACGGCCCAGATCTCTTTCCGCGCGCCTGGCGTCGAGACGAACGGGTTGTCGTTGGGAATGCGATAGCGCCCGTTTTCACTGACGGTGCTCGTGGACGTATGCTCCGCGAGGTCCGGGACGATCCGCAGAATTTTTCCGACGACCGTATCGAGCCGTTGCGGATTCATTCGGATCGCGAGTCTCGACTCTCCAGACCCGCCGTCACCGGAGCCGATGTAGAGGACGCGCCACTCGCTGTCGCCACGCCGGGCCGTCGGATTGAAGCTGAGATCGCCGAGCGGATGAATGCGCGTGTTGAGTTGCACGCGCATCAGCTCGCGCGCCGTGCCCTCGAACGTCCCGTTCGATTCCTTCGTGTCCGTCCATTCGATCAGCACGCCTTCCCGCTGGATGTCGCCCGGCGTGGTGATGGCCTTCGTCGTCTGGTAACCGCGCACGTTCAAGCCCGGCACGTTGGTGTTGTCCGGAAGATTCGAACCGGCCAGCGACGGATCCTCGATGTGCACGGTATAGAACCTGCCGTTGCGGTTGTACTCGGGGTCGAACTGTACGCTGACCAAACCGTTGGCGAAGCCGGTCTCGAACGCGAACTTGTGGAAGATGCCGGAGTGGCCGTCGCGACCGTTGAAGTCGAGATACTTCGTGAACGTTTTCGTCGCTCGGTCGAGGATGTAGAGAGGGCCGTTGAGATCGTTGACCCAGAACCTGAGCGCGCCGAACGGTTCTTCGCGCAGTGAGTTGATTCGCGCGAGCATCCCGTCGGTCTGCCCCTTGCCGTCGAGGAGCCCGGTGATGGGCGCCGTGGCGTAGTCCTTGATCTCCAGAGTGATCGCCGGCGCGGAATCCGCAGCAGCCCACAACGCCGGCAGAGCGACGACCAGACACGCGATGCGCAACGATGTGCTCCCGATCATTTCTGCGCGGTGCCTCGTGGTTGTGTCGCCCAATCGTAGTGCTCCTGTGCGTGTTTGAGGAGATCCGCGACGTCCTCGGACAGGACGTAGCCCTTGGCGACGAGATCGAGCGTCGCCGCCGCAAACCTGCCGACGTACTCGTCGCGATTGCGATACCGCTCGTCGATGGACAATCGCGGATCGCCTGTCCGCTCGCGATCTGCCCGCGTGCGCGCAAACGGAATGTACGATCCGATTTCACCCGCCAGCCGATCGGGCGCGCCGATCGAGGCGTCGCGATAGTTCCAGCCGGCCTGCGTCGCGAGTGGCACGGTGATGTCCGGAAGCCGGATGCCCGCGCGGACGTTGCCGTCGGCGTCGACCGCAGGGACGCTGACGACGAACGGCTTGCCGATTTCGGGCGGCTCGACGCTGACAATCCCCTTCGACCAGTCTGGACCGAAGTTCAGATGAAACGCGCGCAGCGGTTGCTGTGGGAGCTGATAGCCGGGAATGGCCGGCCAGCCGGCGCGATCCGGTGACGTCAGCGTCCCGTCGGCGATCCGTGGACACGCGCTCGGCGGAGGCGCGACGTCATCGGCGACCCAGCGATCAAGCGCGCGAAACAGCGCGCGTGTCGCGGGCGAATAGTTCAGGGGATTGAGCGCTGCGCGGCCGACCATGCCGCCGCCGCGATTCGACGCCGGCGGAAACGGACCGGGACCGTGCGGCGCCGATGCGATCATGTAGATGCGCGTGTTCGGCGGAAGGTCGGCGTCCTTCGTCCCGGTCGGATCCGTGTGCACCAGCGAGCCGGCCCGATTGAAGTACTCCGAGTTCGTCAGCAGATGAAAAATCTTCGGCGCCGTGTTCGTCTTCTCCGCGCGCGCAAGCAGGCTGTCGGTAATGCCGGTTTCTGGATCGGTCGCCGGTCCGTCGCTGAACGGAAACAGATCCACCGGGAACAGAATATTGAAGAACTGCAGCGCGTCTCGCGAGGCCTGGCCGAAGCGGTGATTGAACGATCCGCGGCCCGCGCCGCCGACCTGATCGAAGACGCCGTCGAACACGCGCCGGCCCTGTTCGTCCTCGTTGAAGCCCTGATAGAGAAAATGTCGGAGAAAGCGTCCGCTCTGCGACACGCCCCAGCCGATCGCATGTTTCAGCCCCGGCATCGGGTTCTCGGCCGACGTGTCGTTCTTGAAGAAGCTGACGAGATCGCGTGTGCCCGCGAGTCCCACGCCGACGACTCGCGGGTCGGCGGTGCGGTAGACGACGTCGTAGATGCGGCCGGGCTCGAAGCCGCCGTCGAGCGCGACCATGCCCGTCTTGCCCTCGTCTATGAAGCGCCACTTCGATCGCGGGATGATCGTGCCCTTTGCGATTGGATCGTCGCGCACGGTCATCACGCTCTCGGCGCTTTGCGGATCGATTGGCGCGTACGCCTGGTGATTACGATCGGCGACCGGCGCCGTGGGCGACTTCTCGTTGAGGATGAAGTTGCCGCGCACCAGTCCGGTGATCCGCCGTCCGTTCTCGGTCGTCCCTCGACCCGGCTCGGGACGGGCGATCGGCATCTGCATCCGCATCGTGCCCGCGCGCTCGGGTACGTCCCACTGCCATCCCATCCAGAGAAGCGTGAAGCCCTGACGCATCAGCGCGCCGTCTCCGAATTCGGCCTCGGTGGCCGGATCGGGCGAGCCCGTCGCCTTCTGAAACGTCGCGAGCATCGACTTGCCGCCGCGGTTGCCGACCTCGTAGAACACGCGTCCGTTGCCGCGTCGTGGATCGACGGGCTTCAGCAGGTAGAAGTCGGCGCTGAACTCGACGTCGCCGCGCGGGTTCCGCGGCGCGAGCTTCATCCATTGAGCACGACTTCCCGTCTCTCGATCCGCAGCCGGACGACGCGCGCTTCCGTCGCGCTCGACGCGAGAACGAGCGCCAGCGTCGCGACGAGGACGATCTTCATTCAGCACCTCACACCAGTCACGCTGCGATCGGGCCCACGACGTTTGAACGCAGAGAACCCAAGCCCCCAAGGACAAAAGCTTAAACCACGAAGACACGAAAACACGAAAACACGAAACAAAACATCCGGCGTGCGACCGGCCGGCCGGCGTAGCCGGCCGCTCGACGAAACGACAAGGGCGCCGGAAACGCAAACTTCGGAACGCTTCTCTGGTTTGCGTTTCCGTCGCCCTTGTCGTTTCGTTGGCCCGCTTCGCGGGCCCGGGTCGCACGCGAGTCTCTGCGTGTTCCGCGGGTTCTGCGTTGAACGTCTTCTTCGTGCCTTCGTGCCTTCGTGCCTTCGTGCCTTCGTGTTTTCCTTTTCGTGGTTTCGTGATTTCGTGGTCTTGTGGTCTCGTGGTCCCGTGGTGAAGCGTCTCTACTGGGTGCTCGTCCGAACCGTGGGCGCCTTCGGCCGGCTGTCCGCGTTCGCGATGTCCCAGCTCGCCTGGTGCACGAGCCGCGCGATCTTTTCCATCTTCACGTAGTTGATCTTCTCCGGCCGGTCGTACTGCGTGTGATAGTCCGGATGCAGTCCCGTCATGAAGCCGACCGCCGGCACGCCGCGCTGCAGGAAGGGCCACTGGTCGCTGCGGCGGACGAGATTCGAGCTGTTGTTGTCGTACCGCTTCTTCACCTCGAGACCAATGGCGGCGTTCGCCCTGTCGACGGCTGCGGTGACGTCGGGCACTTTCGAGAACGCCATCAGGTTCACGGCGTTGTTGTTCGATTCGGCCGTCTGCACCTCGAATCCCGCGAAGCGGCCGCCGCCGCCGACGGGGATTTCCTCGTTTCTGCCGATCATGTCCATGTTGAGCACGGCGGCGATGCTCGTGAGCGGCGCGAGCGGCTGCTCGGTGTAGGCCCACGCGCCGAGCAGTCCGCGCTCTTCGGAGTTCCATGCCGCGAAGAGCACGCTGCGCTTCGGACGCTGACCGTCTTTCGCCGCGAGCGCGTAGGCTTCCGCGATTTCGATGAGCGCGACGGTTCCCGATCCGTTGTCGTCGGCGCCGTTGAAAATCTGCGTGGCGTCGGCGCCGTTGTGATCGTAGTGCGCCGAGACGATCACCCACTCGTTCTTCAGCCGCGGATCGCTCCCCTCGAGGAGCGCGACGATGTTGCGATCCGCCACGATGTGGCGATCGACGGCGGTCCGCAAATCGACGCGCGCGCCCGGCAGCGCCAGCGGCGTCGATCCGCGCATCGTCTCTGCCGACTTCGACAGCTCTTCGAGCGACTTGCCGGTGCCCGCGACGAGCGGCTCGGCGAGCGCCGGTGAAATCTGCGCGACCGGAATCCGGATCCGGTCCGCCCACGTGGCGAGCGTGTAATTGAGGATCCGCGGCGGCTTCTCCGGCCAGTAGTTGCGCGCCGCCGCTTCGAAGTTCGCCGCGCCGGGATGATTGTGGACGTCGCTGACGAACAGCACCGCGACCGCGCCCTTCTCCTGAGCCGCGAGAACCTTCCGCCACGCGGTCGATGGCTCGGAGGTGACGACGCCGTCGAACGGGCTGTTCGGATCGCGCTCGCCTGGCTCGTGGTCGAGCGCCAGGACGATCTTGCCTTTGATACCGTCTCCAGGACCGTTGTAGTCGTCGTACTGCAGCTGCGGCGCGCTGATGCCGAAGCCGGCGAAGACCACCGCGCCTGCCACGTGACCGCTCGCACCGAAGCGGTGCGGATAGAACTCCTGTCCCTCGCGCAGATGACGCGTCGCACCGCCCTCGCCAGAGACGAGGTCGAGCGCGTTGCCCTCGCCGAGCGTCGCGGTCATCAGGTTGTACGGCTGGTAGTACGAGTTGTTCGGACCGGCCGGCTTCAGGCCCATGCGCTCGAAGCGCGACTTGATGAAGTCCCCCGCCGCGCGGTTCTCTTCGGTGTCGGTGAGCCGGCCGCGCAGCGAATCGCCGGCGAGGAAGAACAGATCGGCGCGCAGATCTGACTGTCGAATGGAGTCGTTCTGCGGCGCACGCGTCTGCGCGTCGAGCGCGGCGGCGAGCGCGATCACGATCGAGACGAGCATCAGCTTCTTGGGCATGGCGGGGATTATATCGACCGACGGCCATCCACGACGATCAACGCAAAAACCGCAGAACTCGCAGAGCAAGAGCGGTCAACACAAAGGTCACAAAGAACAACAAGGAACAAGGAAACACACCGAGCGCGAGACCGGACGGCCGGCTACGCCGGCCGGGTCACGCCGGTCGTCTCTGCGGGTTCCGCGGTTTCTGCGTGAAATGTCGTAGCGTCGTGTCCTTCGTGTCCTTTGTGTTGAAAGCTTGTGATGCGCGCGACGGGTTTATACTGCCTCCGCTCGTATGTTCAGTTCACGTCGCGAGTTTCTGAAAGCCGCGTCCGTCGCGCCAGCTCTGGCGCTTCCGCAGAAGTCCGCCCGGCCGCGCGTCGCGACGGTCCGCGACTCCTCGTTCGATCCGTGGGTCGAGGTCGACGCGGCGAAGCTGCATCACAACATCGCGGAGATCCATCGCCGTGCGAACCGGCCGATTCTGGCCGTGATCAAGAACAACGGCTACGGCTGCGGCGTCGTACACGTGGCGCGCGTGCTCGAGCCGGTCGAAGACGTCGCTGGCTTCGCCGTCGTGAAGCTCCACGAAGCGATGACGCTGCGCGACGCGGGGATCACGAAGCCGGTTCTCCTGATGGGCCCGTTCGACACGCGCGAGCTCCCGGGCATCGTCGCCCGTCGCATCATGCCGATGGTGTATACGCCGGTTGGCGACGCCATCGATCGGGTGGCGGCGAGTGCGAAGCGCCGCGTGACGCTGATGGTGTGCGTCGACACCGGCATCGGCCGCGTCGGCGTGCCGTTCCGCAAGGCCGCGCCGCTCATTCGCGATCTCGCATCGCGCAAGTCGGTCGAGATCGCCGGCACGATGATGACGTTCACGGAGGATCCGGAATTCGATCCTGAGCAGCTGCGGCGATTCGAGTCGTTGACCGGCGAGCTTCAGCGCGACGGCGTGAAGCTCGGACGCCGGCACGCGGCCTCGAGCTTCACGCTGTTCCAACATCCGGATGCGTTTCTCGACATGGTGCGGCCGGGCATGGCGGTGTACGGCGTCTACTCGGAAGACGCGTTCCGCAAGACCGGCGTGATGAATCTGCAGCCGGCCGTCAGCCTCAAGGTGCGCGTCGCGTACGTGAAGATGCTCGAAGCGGGCGACAGCGCCGGCTACGAGCGCGCGTACAAAACCGATCGACCTGTGTGGATCGCGACGCTGCCGGTCGGCCACGCGGACGGTTTGCCGCGCAACGCCGCGAAAGGTGGACGCGTCCGCATCGGCGGCGCGATGTATCCCATAGTCGCGTCGGTCTCGGCCAGCCATTCGATCGTCGAAATCGGACCTGGAGGTCCTGGAGATGTTGTCCCGCGAGTGAGTATCGGCGACGTTGCGACGATCTTCGACGCGCAGCCCGGATCGCGGCCCGAGGATCTCGCCGCCTCGTGCAGCAGCTCGGTCTACGACCTCACGATGCACCTGCACGCGGATCTTCCGCGCCGTGTTATGCAGCCCTAAAGGGCCGCGCTACACCCTGTAGACGGAAGCGCCTGCGGCCACACCGAGCCGAGGACATGCGAATCCGAGGCGAGGTGTCAGCGTCAGTTCGCGGCGGGGCTGGGGCCCCGCCGCCAGTGAAAAAAGTCCTCAGGCCAGCCCGTAGGTTTTCCGAACGCGTTTCGAGCGGAACAAATACGTCAGCCAGATCGCGTGGTACGCGAGCGAGACCGCGAGCACGATCGTCGTGTCGCCCGGCATCCGGTTGTTCGGAAAGTACGGCGTCCTGTAGACGAACACGTCGGTCGCAGCCGACGCGACGAGCGACGCTTTCGCGATCGTGACCGCCGCAGGATGGCGACGGAGCAGTGCGAGGCCGGCGGCGATCCCAAACGCAGTGACGACGACGCGCAGCAGGAGCACGAGCGCGAAAGGCCAACCGCGGATCGCCAATCTGTTGAGCACACCTGACGCGACCGCACCCCACCGCGCAGGCGTGCGCAGTGGGGACTCCGCGTTGTCGCGGCCCAAAATCGCCGTCGAAGGCTCGTTGTGAGTCGTACCCAATCAGCCCAGACGGTCCGCAAGGATGCATGATTTCACGAATTCTTCTCGCGATCGTGCTGCTCGTCGGCGCGGCGCCGGATCCTGCTCACGTCAAGAACGTCGAAGAGTGGCGCGCGAAGCACGAATCGGATTACCGGCGCGACTGGGTGACGGTCGCCGGCCTGCATTTCCTCAAGCCCGGCGCGAACACCGCCGGAAGCGCGAAATCGAATGACATCGTCGTGTCGCCGAGCGTGCCGCCGACCATCGGCCGCTTCGTGCTCGACGGCCAGCGGGTGCGATTCGAGCCGCAGGCCGGCGTCATGGTGCTGCTGAAGGATCAGCCGGTGACGACCGTGATCGATCTGAAAGACGACGGCCAGCCGAGCGCCGACGAGCTCGTGATCAACAACGTCCGCCTGGTGATTCACTTGAGCGGTGAGAAGCGGTCGCTTCGCGTGCGCGATCCAAACGGTGAGCTGGCGCGCGGGTTCCTCGGATTCAAGTGGTTTCCGATCGACGAGAAGTACCGCGTCGTCGGCCGCTTCGTCAAAGATGCGCAGCCGAGCACTCGACAGGTCGTCAACACGCTCGGCGACATCGATACGTACACGACCGAGGGGGTGATCGAGTTCACGCTGCTCGGGAAGAAAATGACCGTGCGTCCGTTCACGACGCGGCCCAAGCGCTTCTACATCGTGTTCAAGGACGAATCGAGCGGGAAGGAAACGTACGACACGGCGCGCTTCCTCTATTCAGATCTGTCGGACGACGGCACGACGGTCCTCGACTTCAACGAAGCGTACAACCCGCCGTGCTCGTTCAATCCGTACACGACGTGTCCGATTCCGCTGAAGGAAAACCGGCTGCCCGTGAAGATCCTCGCGGGTGAGAAGGCATACCCGCATCCGCCGACGCACTCCGCTCCGTAGGGGCCCGGGACAACACGCGGGACACTAGAAGCCATCTCACAAATGGCGTTCCCACAAGAACACGAAAACACGAAAACGCGAAAACTCGAAACAACCTAAAGGTTTTCTTTTTCGTGGTTTCGTGCTTTCGTGGTTTCGTGATTGTTCGGGTTTATGAGACACGTTCTAGATGTCAACGACGTGTTTTTGTTTCTGATCCACCACGGCGAAGCGGTCGGGCCCGAGCTCGACCCTCGACGTCCGTTGTCGCCGCGCGGGCACGTGCAGGCGGAACGGGTCGCCGCCGACGCCGCGTCACGCGGCGCGCGACCGCTCGTCGTCTGGCACAGCGGCAAACTGCGCGCGAAGCAGACGGCCGAGGCGTTCTGGCGTGCGTGCAATCCGCTGGCGGAATTCGCTGCAACGCGCGACGTGCAGCCCGACGATCCACCTCAGCGGATTCGTGATCGACTCCGCGCGGAATCGCGAGACGTCGCGATCGCCGGCCACTTTCCACATCTTCCGCGCCTAGTGGCGCTGCTGGTCGGAGGCGTCGAAAATTTTCCGCCGCATGGAATGGTCGCCCTCGCCACCGACGACGAGGGCACGACGTGGCGGGAGGTTTGGAGGATTGGGACGTAGAACTTGGAACTCAGAACTACGAACTAAGAACTCAGCACTGATAACGCCGAGTTCTCAGTTCAAAGTTCTCAGTTCTGAGTTCTTCGCGTCAGCGAAGGACCACACCCACCGCCGCGCGCCAGAAATGGAGCTGGCCCGGTGCGTTCAGGTCGATCACGTTCACGCCGGTGTTCGTATCTTCGAAACCGCGCAGGTACTTGATGTCGCCGCGCAGCCCGACGTGATCGTTGAAGAACCCCATCACACCCGCGCCGGCGTTCCAGCCGAGCATGTTGTTCGATGACGACACGGTCGCGATCGTGCCTCCATCGATCTGCGTACGGATGAGCCCGATGCCCGCGGTCGCGAACGGTCGCACGCCGCCGCCGTGCGTGCCGCCGACCGGTACCCCGACGATCAGGTTGCCCATGAGGTTAATCACGCTGTTGTTGCCGAAGTCATTCTTCGTTCCGAAGAAGCTCGGGCTCCAGCCGAAGTCGAGCTCGCCTCCGATGATGCCGGCGCCCATGCCGCCCGCGTCCACACCGAAGCCGGCGCGGCCGTTGTCGAAGCTGCTGCCCGTGTTCGCAGACACCCACGGGCTCACGTAGCCTTCCGCCCGCGCCATCGCCGGCGCCGAGATGCCAGCGACCGCCGTTGCGACGATCAGAACTTTCAGTACACACCGCATGGTCTTCTGCTCCTTCAAGTGGCCGGAGCAGGATGATCCAGCCCCGGCAATTCTCACCGTGGCCGGAAAGGTGCAAGCGACGTGCCCTTAACGATTTCGAGATGACTGGTTGAGCTCGATCCAGTCGAGATCAAGTCAATCCAGCAGCGGCCGGCCAAACAACGGCTCGCCGCCGCGGGAAGCGTAGAAGCCGTAGGTCGCCAGCGCGGCAATGCCGAGGAGCAGCATCACCGATGCTCCCGCGTACGGGCGCGACATGTCGGTGGTCAGCGGGAAGTACTCCATCGAGAGGAAAGCATAATCACGACGAGCGCGAGAAACCCGAAGCGCAGGAGCACCGCAAACACCAGCGCGATGCCCGGTGTACCGGGCGCGAAGCGGCCCCAGTCGTCCCACTGCTGGTGACAACTGAGGCCCGCTCGCCCGGGAGCCCGTGAACTCTTCATCTAAGCGGTCCGATTGACGGACCGCACTATCTCTTATGCGATTGCGCGTAGCTGACGGCGAACTGCTGCAAAGTGGTGCTGGTCATCCCGAGCGCCCTGGCTTCCTGCGTCGCGCGGTCGGTGTCCCACTGATCGACGACGAGGCGCTTAATCAGCCACATCGCGGCGGCGCGATTGCCGGCGGCGCAATGGATGTACGCCGGCGCGTTGCCGGGCGCCGTGATCGTGTCGAGGAACTTGTCGGCGACGGCCGGATCGGGCGACTGGCCGTTGAACGGGATGTTGAAGAACCGGATATCGGCGGTCTTCGCGGCTGCTGCCTCGGCGTCGATGTCCGCGCCGGGTTCGGCCGGCTGGCGCAGGTTGATGATCGACGCGAACCCGAGCTTCTTGATTTCGGGCACCGCTTCCGGCTTCGTCGCGCCGCCGCAGGCCACGGTGGTCTCGAGGCGCGTGAAGTTGATTGCGCCAGGCACGTCCTGCTTGGTGACCTGCTGCGCGCCGGCGGGATGGGAATTGAAGAACGCGACGCCGACGATGAGGCACAACGCGGGGCGGATAGTCATGGGTCACTCCTGAAAAAAGAGGCCCCATCATCCTACGAAAGGCGCCGCAGCCGCCACCATGCGAGAAATTTCCGGGCACATCGATGCGTAACCACCAGGGCGGTGAGCCCGAGCGTGATGCAGATCGGAATGACTACATCTTGCGATCTTCGCCACAAAAAACAAAGGGCTGGCGGTTTGACCCACCAGCCCCAACCCTCCCCGACCTACCCGCCCTATTCCCGTTCAGTCGTGACGGTCACGGGCGAAAGGATCCGCACGGTCATCGGCGTGCCGGGCGCGAGCACCACGGCGTTGCGATCGCCGGCCATCACCGTGGCCGCGCCGCCGCCGGCGCCTGCGGTGGCGCCGATGGCCGCACCCTTGGCGCCGCCGAGGATCGCGCCGAGAATCGCGCCGCCGACCGCGCCGCCACCGATTTTCGCGGCGCTGCCGTTGGCCGGCGAGTCACCGTCGCGATAAATCGTTTCGGTGCTGATCGGGATGCGTGTGCCGTCCGCGAGCACGAGCGTATGGAAGCGGACGCCCAGACGCGCGCGCTCCTTGAACTTGCCGCCGCGCTCGACCTGGGTGACCGTGCCGAGCGCACGCGCTCCCGCCGGGATCGCAACACGATCGCCGACCTTGACGTCGCGCGTCACTCGCGCCTCGACACGATCCTCGACCCGCGCGGTTTCACTCGTCACGCGATTCTCGGTCTGCAGGCCGATCACGGAGTCGGCCGAGACGACCAGCTCTTCGAAGGTCTTCTGCGGCGGCTCGGGCGCACGCGCCGGCTCGATCGGGAGGCTCTCTGCCGGACGGATCGCTTGCGCGCTGTTGTCGGTCGCCGGCGTCGTTGCTCCCGGGGTTGGCGGCTGCGTCGATGCGCTGCTCGGCCACGAGCTCGTGAGCGGCGGCGTCTGCGCCGGCTCTTGACGTGCGACGGTCGGCGCGGGTCGCGACTCGCGCGCCGGCGCACGCGGTGCGGCCTCCGCGCGCTTCGGCGCGGGCGCGCTCTTCGCGGACGTCGCAACGGGCGCGACCGGTGCGATGGCTGGCGGCGTCTTCGGGACGGCGTCGCCGACGACCGCCTCGGTTTCCTGAACGGGCCGCTCCGGTGTGACCGCCGCGGGCACGGGCCCTGGAATCGATGCCAGCGATGTCGTCGAGCTCGCCGCCACCGGAGCCGGCACGGCGTTCTGCCGCGAGGCGAGATACCCACCACCAGCCGCGGCCGCGATGCAGGCGGCGCCGAGTGCAGCAAACGCGAGTCGATGCGAGAACATGTAAAACTCCTTGAACCTGAACGGCTTCAACGCAAGGCGTGTACCCGTGAGGCTCAGCGTCCGACGCGTGTAACCGGCTGCAAAACCGAGAGCTTACCAGATCAGCTCAGGCGTGCCGACTGTCCCATTCGCATGAAAATGTCCTGGGTCGAGAGCACTCTCCGGCTAGAATCTCTAAAGTTCTCACGCGCCTCGAGTGGCGAGCTCGTTGCAGCCCTGCTAGTGGCGTGTCTCTTCCGAATTGCTCCCGGGCCGCCCCGATGTCGCGGCCCGAAAATCGCGGTCGAAGGCTGGTTGTGACTAGTACTCCTTCAGCTGATACGGTCCACTAGATAGCCGCGTATGCGTGTGCTCACATCCGTCGTGCTGTTTTTCCTGCTTGCGTTGACGCCGGCTGAGGCGTCCGCCGTCACGGTCGATCAGATCGTGGCGTTGACGAAGGCGGGCATTTCCGAGCCGATCATCCTCGCGCTGATCGACCGCGACAAGACGGTGTTCACGATCGAGCCGGAGCAACTCGTGGGGTTGCGGCGCGACGGCCTCAGCGAGAACGTCATCCTCGCGATGCTCAAGAGCGGACGCGAAGAAGGCGAGGCCGCCGCCAATGCCGCGGCCGCGCTCAACACCGCGGTGATCATGAGCTCGCTCTCGCCGGCGCCCGACATCATCGTCATCGGCCACGATCCCGAGCGGCCGAGCGCCTATTCGAACGGCGTCTATTCGAACGGCTACTCTTCGACTGGCTACTGGTCCGCGCCGCCGTTCCAGGACAACTTCCCGATGTTCTACGGTTCGCCGTACTACGGGCTGCCGTCGTACGGGTCGAGACGTGGACGGCACCGCGCGGTGCCTCCACTCAACGTGACGCCGATTCCGCCGCCGCCGTCGTTATACTCGACGGGACTCTGCATCTCGCATCCGCCCACCGTTGGCCCGCCGCCAATGA
>MNEX01000234.1 GCA_001917905.1 Acidobacteria bacterium 13_1_40CM_65_14 | reverse complement strand
CCGGACGGCGGCACCGCATTGAGATTGGCCAGAAGCTCGACACCGTACTTGCCCGCTCCAAGGAGCGCCAGATGCGCGACGAACTTCTGCGCTTCGGCCTTGTCGAGGCTCAGCGTATCTACGCCGGCGCCGACGATGTCCCGCTCCTGAACGAGAAAACGCGCCGCCTCCTCGCTGAAGCCGGGAGCGTGCATCGTGCCCTTCGCGTCACGATTCAGGAAGCGGTCGGCATTGCCGATGCGCGCATCCCAGCCTGAGTGCATCGCAACGAAAACCCCGCGCGGCAAGCGCCCGTTCCGCTTCTCCCACGCGAGCAGATCGTCGACCGTCACCATTGTGTCGGCGTCCTTCGCGGCGCGGGCCTCAATCGACACGACAGCCAGCGCCGCAAACAATCGATCCGCCGGAATCTTGTCGGCCGTGGTTGCGTTGGCAACGAAGTGCACCGGTCCGTCCATGTGCGTACCGGTGTGCTCGTCGAAAGTGATCTCGTTCGCGAAGAATCCGTCTTTCGCGATTGTGAACTTTTGACGAATCTGCACCGGCTTGAACGCCGGGAACACCGGAATCCTTGGCGAGAAGGTGTGCGTCAGATCGTGGACATCACGGAATCCCTTCGCCAACCTGACCGGCTTCTCCTGCGCAAGGCCGTGCTCCGGCGCGGCCACCGCGGCCGCGACCGATCCGCCGAGTGCCGCCAGAAAGTGGCGCCGCGAGAGATCCTGCCGAACCGAGCTGATGATCGAAGGTGCACACATGGCAGACCTCCTGACGAAAACCAGGATGCTAGCATGCGCAGGATCAACTCGCAGGCCGAGCCGCATCGCGCGAGCGGTCGCCTGCACCCGTCGCGTTATGGATCGCGACAGACGAAGTTCGCAGCGTCGTTCGTATCTCCGTTCCCCTTGTATGTCGCAACTTTCGGGTACGGACAGAGAGGACGCAACCGGTCGACCACGCCGTTGGTGGAACGGGTCGCAACGATGTCGTCTGGCGCGATGTCACGTTCCACCCACTGTTCGAGTGCGGTCTGCATGTCAAATGAGTTCGGACCCGGTCCGCCGCCACAGTGAGCCATTCCCGGAGCCATGAACAACCGGTAAAAGCTCTGCACCTCTCGCACCGTCCCGGTTCGATCCTGCCGGTCGCCTCCGAAGAACGAAATGACGCTCTCGTAGTAGTCGATGCTGTTTTGCGGGGCGATCAACTGGTCGTTCCAGCCGTGGTACTGAAGCAGCTTGCCACCGCGCCGCCGGAACTCCCCGAGATTTGGATCGGTTGCGTTAAGAACCGGAGCGAACGTGGATTCACTCTTGCGGAACGCCTGGTAGCCCGCCGGATCGGTGAATTGGAACGTCCTCCAATCCCAGTTGGGATCGGCGAACACGAGCCATTTGTAGTGCGCGATTGGAATAGGGAACGGATTGGCGGGGTCGCGGTTGGGCCAGAACGGCTCGCTCCCGGGCGCGAGGCCGGGATACAGCGGCGCGCCGGTCATCGGATCCTTGACCCCGCCGTACACGCGTCGGGCCGCCTCTACCTGGGCGGACGTCAGGCACGGCCCCGGCGCCTGATTTGCGGCGCACCTCAACGCCGAGGGATCGAACCGGCATCGGCGCGGATCTTCCAGAACGCCGTCCGCGACGCCATCGGTACGGTCACAGGCCGCGAGCACCGCGCGATAGAGCAGTCCCAGTGCGGAGGGCGGAAGGTTGCTGGCCGAATCCTTGAAGACCGCCAGGGTCGCATCGAGGTCGCCCGCCATGAGCCGCGTCCAGTTGTTCGCCGGTGCACCGGCGACAATGCCGTCGAAGTCCGCGGGAAAGCGCTGCGCCTCCATCAAGCCTTCGTAGCCGCCGGACGAACACCCGATCCAATAGGAGTGATCGGGAGGCTTGCCGTACAACGCGTGGGCGAGCGCTTTCGCGTTCAACGTCGTTTCGTGATGAGAGCGATAGGCGAAGTCGATCAGCTGTTCCGGATGCTCGAACGCGAATCTGGCAGCGTTGACGCCGGGCGCCGCTTCGTGGCCGGTATTCGTGGAGGCGCTCGCGTAGTCGCGCCTGATCTGTTCCGCGAGCGCACCGAAGGAGATGCTGCCGGCCCACCCACCGTTGCCCACGCCGGCGAACCTGCCGTTCCAATTCTGAAGAGGCAGCCACACTTCGAAGAGGATGTGCGAATCGCTCGTCGGTTCGATCACACCTGCGACGCGACAAAACGGCGGCAGGTTCGTGATTGCATTGGTCGACCCTGGAGGCGTGAACGATCCACTGGTGACCGCCTGGGCGGCGGTAATCGTCGTGTTGGGAAGCCGCCGATCGGCCAGGCTCGCGCATGCGACAGCCGGAACGGTCTGCGCGAGCGTCCGCGACGTGAAAAGCACGGCAAGCATGGCAGCGGCCGGCACGCTGATGCGAGCAGGCGAACTCATTGTCTCCTCCTGAGATTTCAAGGCGTTTCTGACGGAGCAGTCGAACAAGCTCTAGACCAGCCGATTGAGCAGAGCTTTGACAACCGCTTCGGACCGTGCACGAATACCCTTCGGTGCCGTTCACCAGCAGGGTCAGGCACTCGCGGATCTCCCGCTCGTCCTCGATAATCGCCACTTTGATGGCAGACCGCGCCGGGGGCGGCGCCGAAAGGTCGTGTGACATCTGTCGACTCGCGTCTTACCTTACGTCCGGCAGCGGCCCTTCGTCACCGCATATTCATGCGGGGAGCTCATCCCGCCCTGCGGCAGCCCTTTTCGACGCGGACGGGGTGTGCTCGGCGAACGGAATCGTGAACGCGAGCAGCGTTCCCTGGCCGGGTTGAGAGAGGACCTGAAAGTGGCCGCCCAGTCTCCTCGACAATACGATCACCATCATCCAGACGCAGACCGGCAACGTGTTCGGCACGATCAACCTGATCGAGAACTACAATCCGGTGAGCGGCGCAATCACCGGGCCGGTCGGAGGACTGCCGATCCAGACGCCGGTCAGCCCGGATGGACGGTACATGGTGACTGCGAACACGCTCACGGCCACGATCGTCATCACCGACACGAAAACCGACAAGATGGTGAAGATGCTGCCCGGCGAAGCGGGCACGCACGGCGTGCAGTTCGGAGCGAAGAAGGGCGGCGGCTACTACGCGTATGTCGCGAACAAGTTCGCGAACGCGCTGACGGTCGTCGACGCCGATCCGAACGGCGATGGCGATTTCAGCGACGCCACGATCGCGGGCCGGGTGTTGCTGACCGCCGGTGCGACGACGGTGAGCGACGACCGCGTTGTCGGGTATGCGGGCATGGGTGGCCAGGGCGTGTTGGCGATTCCGGTACCGTACAACGGTTGGGTGCAACAGCTCCCGCAATCGTGAAAGAATCAGCTGACGCCGGCACAGATTAACCCGATCGGCCCGATCCACTGAGCTCGGGGCCGGTACCCGCAGGGCATGTCGCGGGTGCCGGCCGACTCTCGACGGAGTCTCGTTTCACTCGGTCGATTTTTCTCCGGAATTCTCTGTCCAAAGGCTGTGGCGTCCCCAACGCCGCCAGTTGGAACCAGATCGCCCCGTGGCTTCAGAAAATCGACGCGCTCCGAACGCGCAGCGTGAACGCTTGCCGAGCACCTCGGAAACCCTTACAGTAACCGCACTTGAACAAGAAAACGAGGCTGTCTCATGGCTCGATTCGAGAAGTCCACATCAATCAGAGTAGCAATGGCTGTTGTCGTGCTGCTGCAGTTCAGTCTTGCGACTGAAACGGCTTGGGCACAGGCGGGCACACTTGGCAACATCATGGGAAAAGCCGCTGACGAGACCGGCGGCGTACTGCCGGGTGTTACGGTGTCGGCCACAAGTCCAGCGCTGCAGGTGCCTAATGTGACGACCGTCACTGATGCTGAAGGCAATTACCGGCTGCGCGACCTGCCCGCACCTGGGATGTACCGCGTCGCGTTCGAGCTGCAGGGCTTTCAGACGATCGCGTTCGATGGCGTCAGCCTCACAGCCGGCTTCACTGCAAGGATTGATGCTGCGATGAAGGTCAGCACCATTTCTGAGACGGTGGAAGTCAGCGGGCAGAGTCCGGTCGTCGATACTGTGAGTGTCGCCGGGGTCTCGTCAATACAGTCAGAGCGTCTTGAAATTACGCCGCTGGGACTGGGCATCCAGAACCTGCTCCCGATGGCTGCGGGCGTCAGTTTGCAGGGTTCCCCTGACGTAGGCGACAGTCAGCTGGCCAATCGGCAGCGCATCGTGACATATGGCGTCGCGCTTACGCCTACCTTGGAATTCGAGGGGATCAATTCGACGACTGCCCGCCAGGGGAACACGGCCCTCTATCTGGATTTCTACCAGGTGGAGGAAGCGTCCTTCAAGACATCCGGCAACAACGCTGATGTGGCGTTCGGCGGTGTTCATCAGCAAATGATCATGAAAAGCGGCGGTAATACCTTTCACGGATCCGTCGAGGGCGATTACGAAAACAAGAACTGGCAGAGCAACAACGTCTCGAAAGACCTCGCCGCACAGGGTTTTTCGATCACCAATCCGACTACACGTTATTACGACTTCAATGGGGATCTCGGAGGCTACATTTTCAAAGACAAACTCTGGTTTTATGGCGGCGCGAGCAAGCAGGAAATCGATCAGTTGCAGATCGGTTACGTGGCGGGCCCCAATGCCGCCGGTTGCTGGACGTGCCCCGACGCGCCGCCGGGAACAGTGATCAGGATTCTGAAACAGCAGTATTCCAAGTTCTCGTGGCAGGCCTCACAAGCGACGAAAGTGATCGGCACGTTCGTACACGCCGAGAAGGTGACGCCATTTTTTGGATTCAGCGCCACGACACCACAGCCAACCACGAGAGTTCAAAGCCAACCCACGAGGACCTGGAAGGTGGGGACTCAAAGCACGCCGAATAACCGTACATTCATCGACGCGGCATTTGGGTTTTGCTGCTATTGGACACATTACAAACCGCAGCCCGACACGGCGGTCGCCGGCAACGCGGCGTCGCAGGAAATCACGACTGGCATCATGACGGGGCCCTTGGGCGCGATACCAGGCACGGTTTCCGAACGGTACCAAGCTCGTTCATCGGTCAGCTACACGGCCGGACAACACCAGCTCAAGGTCGGAGCCGACGTGAACTGGGAGCGGCAGGACTCCACCCGTCCGAATGAATATCCCAGCGGCAGCTATACGTTGTTTTTCAACAGGGGAGTACCGACCGAGATCAGAACGTACAACACGCCTACGATCCCGATTGACCGTTTGTACAACCAGGCCGCGTTTGTGACAGACACCTGGTCGCTGCGTCGGGTGACGCTGTCCTACGGCGTCAGGTGGGAGCGCTTTCGCAACTTCTACCCGGACCAAACGAAGGCTGCAGGACAGTTCAGCAGCGAGCAGACGTTCAAGGGTGCGGACGTTCTGAAGTGGATGGATGTCGTTCCGCGCGCCGGCATGAACTGGGATGTGACCGGGAACGGCAAGACATCGCTCAAGGCGTTCTTCGGGATCTTCGGAGATACGATGGGAGCCGATTTCGCGGCGACCTACAATCCGAATGCCGAAGTCACGACCAGGTACCGATGGAGTGGGCCGTGCAAGGTGACCCAGTTCACCAACGTTTCCTACGCGAGTCCCAATACGAGTTGCGACTACGTGCCGGGAACAGTCGATTTCAGTCCGACAGGAAGGGATTACATCAGCGCGACTGGAGGATCCAACACGCTGCCCAATCCGGACCTGAAGCAAAACAAGAATTACGAGGCGTCGGTGCGGTTGGACCGCGAATTGGTGCCGAACACCGGCGTCGGATTAGCCTACGTGTATCACCGGCACACCAACTGGTACGACACGGGGACCGTGAACGTGGGGCGGCCGTACGCAGTCTGGACCGTTCCGGTTGTGCTGACGGATCCGTTCGACAGACAGCCGGTCACGATCTACACCTACCCGTCTTCTTACGCGGGCGCCGCATTCAATCAGAATAAAGTGGTGAACGCGCCGGGCGACCGGCCGGATGACTATCACAGCTTCGAGCTGACGCTGAACAAACGTTTCTCAAAAAGATGGAACATGTCGTCGTCTTATTGGTTGACCAGGACTCACCAGTGGATCCGGGCGACGCCGACGAGTCCAAACGACGATCGGTTCCCAATCAACGACACGTGGGCCTGGGAAGCTCGAGCGGACGCCAATTACCGCTTTCCGTGGGACATCAATACTTCGATCAACGTGCGGGCCGCATCCGGGGCAAAAGGACAGAGGACTCAGACTTTCTCTGACTCCCGACTGCTCCAGGGCACGGTCACACTGCGCATGGAAGAATTTGGTGCGCAACACGGCCCTGCTGTACCTGTGACCAGCTTCCGGTTGGCCAAGAAGTTCAGAGCCGCTGACAGATACTCTGTGGACGTGAGTTTCTCGGTGTTCAACCTGATCAACAGCAGCGCGGCTGTTTCGACTTCTTACTTGAGCGGGACATTCGGCAGGATCACCGACATCCTTGCCCCCCGGGTTGCCCGTATCGGGGTCCAATTCGGCTTCTAGTGCAGATTACCGATCGGGGGCGGCGCGAATTGTCGCTCCGCCCCCGATCCGGCGCTGGGAATCCTCGGGTCACAAAGAGGTTATCTTCCCGCGACTATTAACAGGAGGGTCGCATGAAACGAAGAGATTTCGGTAAAGCACTTGCTGGCGGCGTCATCGGCGCTGGCGTTGCGGATACTGTCACCCCATTTTCGGCAAACGCAGCACCGGCTCCCAAGAAAAATACCCTGATGCATGTTGGCGGTGATTACCACTATGTGGCAGGAGGCCGCGGAGCCGATATCACGGGGAAAGAGAATCTGGAATTCAACGTGCGTCACGGTGTCAAACACCTCACCGTTCAAATCAGCAAGAGGTCTCCCGAAGGCGCTTGGGACCTCGATGACATGAAGCGCATGAAGGACAATTGCGACAAATACGGAGTTGTCCTCGAAGCAATAAGAATGGACTCCGAATACATCATGCTGCGTAAGGGCCCGGAACGCGATCGCATGCTCGAGAGCATCATGGGAAATATCCAGAAGGCTTCTCAAGTAGGCGTCAAGGTCGTGACCTATCACTGGACGGTGATACCGATCCGGCGAAACGGGAAAGTGCCTGGACGAGGTGGTGCGACGTATGAAGCTTTCAAGCTCGAGAATAACTGGAAGGACCTTCCCGTCGGGAAAGCGGGTGCAGTCTCTTCAGAGGACTATTGGGAGCGCATCACTCACTTTCTCCAGCACGTTATTCCCGTGTGCAAAGAGCATGACGTGAGAATGGCCGCCCATCCCTATGATCCACCGGGCCTGCCGTTTGGCTACCAGGGGGCTGAGAACTGGGATTCTCCGTCTGTTTTTGAGGGATTCAAACGCTACGACGCGATCGTCGACAGTCCCTACAATGGATTTCAACTGTGCCTGGGAACCACGGGTGAAGGACTGAAGAAACCTCTGACGGAAATCCTTCCGATTGTCCAATACCTCGGCGAACGGGGGAAGATCCTCCAGATCCATATGCGCAACATCCGTGGAGGGCTTCACGATTTCGCGGAGGTCTACCCGGACGAAGGAGACATGGACTTCTTCAAGATCATGCGCATTCTGAGGGATACGCAATTTGCCTATTCAATTTGTGCCGATCACATGCCGAGCCATCCTGATGATCCTGGCAAGCTTCAAGCTTTCGCTTTCGGCAACGGGTATATCAAGGCTCTGATTCACGCGGTGAATTCCGAACTGCAGGCCTAGCCTGAATAATCCAGCAGCGACCTCGTAGAAACAATGTTAGCGGCGCTGTCGCGTCGACGCGTGGCGCGGTAGCGCCTGGCGCACGCTCAGGTGAGAGGCAGCCTGACGCTGAATGTTGTCCCCGAGCCAGGAGTGCTCGAGACGGCTATCGAACCGTGATGGACCTCGATGATTCTCTTTGCGATCGCCAGGCCCAATCCCGCGCCTCGCACGCCGCCATTGGCCGAAGGCGCGCGATAAAACCGGTCGAAGATTCTGGGAAGTTCATTCGCCGCGACGCCCATCCCGGTATCGGTGACGTGCAGTACCGCATGCCCACCCTCGCGTCGCAATCGAAACAGCACGCGTCCTCCAGACGAGGTGTACTTGACGGCGTTATCGCCGAGATTCAGCAGCACGTGTTTGAGCTTGTGAGGATCGCCCGTCACGCGCACGTCCGGTGACACGTCAGCCTGAACGACGATGCTGCGCGCCTCTCCCAGGGCCGAAATGATCTCCGCGGCGTCGAAGCACAGCGTCGAGAAATCCACGTCTGCAAGATGCGCAGGTTGCAGCTCGGCGTCGGCAAGGCTCAGCGTCTGCAGATCGGCCACGACGCCCGACATGTCAGTGACTTCCTCTTCCAGATCGTCGAGCAGTGGCGGTATTTCCGTCTCTACCTGTCTGCGACGTGCAAATTCGATCGTGCTCTTCATCACCGAGAGCGGCGTCTGCAGCTGATGCGACGCATCGGTAGTGAAGTTGCGGAGATCATGGAACGCGCGCTCGAGACGTCCCAGCAAACCGTTGATCGTCCGTACGAGGCCCTGCAGTTCACGATCCGTAGGGCGAACCTCCACGCGCTTTGACAGGTCCGTCGCCTCAATAGCGCGAAGAGTGCTGTTAATGGATTCAATCGGCGCCAGCGCGCGTGCAGCGATGAGCCAGCCTCCGAAACTTGTCAGGAGGACCACGACAGGAACCAGGACCGCGGAGGCGATCACCACGGCATGCAGCGTTTCAGGGACGTCCCCGAGTGGATTGCCAATCTGCACATAAGCGGCGTGGGGGCCCGGGACCGGCGTGCAAATGAAACGCACCAGCCCGGTGCGTTCGAGTGTGACCGTGAAAAATTCCGGTGCGGTTGTGGCCTTCGCCGCGGCGTGAATCAGCGCCTCGTGGTGACCAATCGTTGGCTCCGCTACCTGGAGAAGCGGCGAGCGATAGATCAGCTCTCCGGACCTGTCCCGGATCATCAGGAACGGGACCAAACCCTCCTGGCCCCGAAGGGTGGAGGCGATCGCGTTTTCGTCGAGTGTCGTCGTGCTCAGGAGTCGAGCGATTCGATCGCCGTTCGCGAGCAGCTCATGATCGTGGTGCTCGTACAACGTTCGACTGAGCGACGCGTACAGCAGGATCGCGAACGCCGACAACGTCAGGGTCAGGGCGCTGACGTACCAGAACGTCAGCCTGGCCCGAAGACTGTCACGCGGTCGAATCAGTTTCGCGAATGACATAGCCGGCGCCTCGCACGGCATGGATCAGCCGTGATTCGGAGGCGACCTCAATCTTGTTCCGGAGATGATTGATGTAGACGTCGATCACATTCGTCAAGCGATCCCAATTGAAGCCCCACACCTGCTCGGCGATCATCGTGCGTGTGACGACCTGCCCTGCGTGCCGCATCAGATAATCGAGCAGAGCGAACTCCTTTTGCGTCAGATCCACTCGTCGCTCGCCTCGCTTCACCGCGCGGGTGATCGGATCGAGCGTCAAATCGGCCACTTTCAGCGTCAACATCGCGGCAGGCTGACGGCGGCGAAGCAAGGCGCGGACGCGTGCGCTCAGTTCGCTGTAGGCGAACGGCTTGGTCAGATAATCGTCCGCGCCCAGCTCGAGTCCCTTGACCCGATCCTCGACGACGCTGCGGGCGGACAGAATCAGAATCGGTGTCTCGCTCCCGAGCGTCCGAAGCTCGCGACAGACGGCAAACCCGTCCATCCGCGGGAGCATCAGGTCGAGAATCACCAGATCGTACGCCGTCCGTCGCGCCCGTTCCAGTCCGTCCTCGCCGTCCCTCGCGACGTCGACGACGAAGGATTCCTCGGTGAGGCCCTTCTGAACGAAACGTGCGAGCTTGGGCTCGTCCTCGACCAATAGGATTCGCATGCACCCTTGTCTGAGCGCCGGGACTCAGTCCCGGGCGTCGGGATGGCCGGGACCGCCGGCGGACCGCCGTCGAGCGGATGTGTGGGAATGCCGGATCTTCCATCCACTCCGCCGAACATACACTCGGCACGATGAATCGACGATTAAATTCTTTTAATCTGGCGGCCAGCCGGTGGTCACCGCGTCTGTATCACGTACGATCGAGACGTGAAAGTTGGTGACCGTGTCGTCATTGACGTCGACAAGAAGACGTCCATCGCAACCTCGGTGAAGCTCGGCGCAGCCGCGCCAGCATCCACGACGACGCCGAAGCACAAGGGGTAATCCCGGCAAGGTTCTCGGAACCGAACCGGCGAAGCGGCGATGCATTTTCGGTCACTCGTCTGGTGGCTCCCATCCACAAACACTGAAGACCGTCATCCACATGACCCGACTCCTACTGTCCGTATTGACGGCAATGCTGTGCATCGGGAGCGCGGCCCTCGCGCAGGGCGACACCGAGCACCTCCGCGGCACGGTCACGAATGTCACCGATACCACCATCACGGTACGAACCACGGAGAATCAGATCCGAAGGATCACGATCGACGCCAAGACGATGATCATGCGGGGCAATGGGCACGTGTCGATCAAGGATGTGAAGGTCGGCGACCGTGTTGTGCTCGACGTTGAGAGGAAGACGTCGGTCGCCACGTCAGTTGAACTTGGCACGGCCGCGCCGGCGCCGATCGCGCCGCAGTCACGGCCACCTTCAGCGCAACCGTCGCAGGCCGAACCGCATCAACACGAGCAGATGCCGCAACACGAACAAATGCAGCAGCACGGCCAGATGCAGATGGCCGAACAAGGTTGGCAGTACATGCAGGACGGAATCCTGTTCGGCACGTTCAATCGTCAAGGTAGTCCTCGCGGGGACAAGGAGTTCGTCGCCCAAAACTGGTACATGGGCATGCTCTCAAGGAAAGTCGGAAAGGGCACGTTGACGCTGAACGGCATGTTCAGCCTCGACCCGGTGACCGTCGGGAAATCGGGCTACGCAGAGATCTTTCAGGCAGGAGAAGCGCTCGACGGCCGCCCGCTGATCGATCGCCAGCATCCTCACGACTTGTTCATGCAGCTCGCCGGCGTCTGGCGCATCCCGCTCAATGACACGACCGGCTTCACGATCGCAGGCGGTCCCGCCGGTGAACCGGCGCTCGGTCCGGTGGCATTCATGCACCGGGCGTCCGCGGCCGAGAACCCCGCCGCGCCGCTCGGCCATCACACCTTTGATTCGACACACATTTCATATGGCGTGATCACGGCCGCCCTGGATCACGGCCCGTGGATCGTGGAGGGTTCGCTGTTCAACGGACGAGAGCCGGACGAGAACCGCTGGAATTTCGACTTTGGTCCACTCGACTCGGTCTCGGGCCGCGTCTGGTTTCGCCCGAACGACGCATGGGAATTCCAGGCGTCGACCGGTTTCTTGAGACACCCGGAGGAGCTGGAGCCCGGAAATCTTGTTCGCACGACGTTCTCCGGCTCATGGTTCAAACGACGCGAGACCGACTTCACCGCCATCACTGCCGGCTACGGCGTGAACCACAAGGATGCAGGGAACCACTCCGGCTTCTTTACCGAAGCGACGTGGCACACCGGCATGAACTCGGTGTACGGGCGGTTCGAGGCACAGCAGCCGGAGATCTCGCTGCTTCTGACGGATGCAATCATCGATACCGCGGAGACGAGGGCGTTGCACGGCACGGTGCTGGCGCTCACGGTTGGCGGCGTTCGTGACTTTCTGCGCACTCGCGGCTTCGAGCTGGGAGTCGGTGGCGATGTGACCTTTTACGGCGTACCCGATGTTTTGCAGACCGGACGCGGGTTCTGCGGTACGACGTCGTGCGTGCTCGGTGTCGGCTATGGCTCGCGCCCGGTGTCCTTTCACGTCTTCTTCCGCCTGCGTCCGCCGGCGCCGATGGGGCGGATGTGGAACATGCGGATGTCCCAGCCGATGTTGGGTCACGACATGGGAACGATGGACCACAAGAGCAATCAGTAATGCGATTCGTGCAGGCGCCCGGGGTTCCTGGCGCAGATCCACGTTCCCGTTCGGACCTTCCGATGTGGGCGCGGCAGACGAGCGTTTCAGAAACCTGGACGCCTTTGCGATCGAAGACCGCGCCGCGGACCGCTCATCGCCCCTCGGCTCGTTTCCTCGTGGTCGCCAGAATTGTTCTTTCATCCACGGCCGCAGCATAGACAGGCCATCGGTCTCGGTCATTCGATGACGTGAATAGTCGTGAACGCAGTCCGCCGCTGAAACGGTGGCTGCGATATCCTCGGGCCATGATCCAACCGATCGACTATTTCCTCGTTGTGTGGTTCGCGTTGGCGGCGGCCTCGACGGGCTACGTGGGGTGGGACCAGTATCGGAACAACCCCGAACCTGTGGTGATGAAGTGGGGGTTCATTCTCGTCACGCTCTACATGGGACCTCTGGGCCTTTTGCTGTACGTGCTCGCGGACAAAGAGCCTCGGCCAGGCGAACATGAAACGTTCATCAAAGCGCTCTGGAAGCAGGGCGTGGGCTCAACGATTCACTGCGTTGCAGGCGACGCGACGGGGATCATTCTGGCCGCGGCGATCACCGCGATGCTCGGCCTGCCCATGTGGATCGACCTCATCGTCGAGTACGTCGCCGGGTTTGCCTTCGGCCTGTTCATTTTTCAGTCGTTGTTCATGAAGTCGATGATGGGCGGAACCTATTGGCAGAACGTTCGCAAGTCGTTCCTGCCCGAATTCATCAGCATGAACTTCATGATGGCCGGCATGGCGCCGGTCATGAGCTTTCTCATGATGGGACGCGACATGCGGGCGATGGTGCCGACAGAGCTGCTGTTCTGGGGCGTCATGTCGCTTGGAGTGATCGCCGGTTTCACCGTGGCCTATCCCTCGAATGTCTGGCTGGTCGCGAGGCGCCTGAAACACGGCCTCATGACCGAGCGAAAGCCTGGGAGCCGCTTCGATGTGAAGAAGGGGCAGGGCGCCTCAGCCAGGACCGACGGCAATCACAGTGAGCATGCCGGTCACGAACAGGATGCCGGCGGTGGGCACCATTCGAACGGCGGTCACCATGACGTGCAATCCGACGCCACGCCCGCGCAGCGGGCCGCGCTCGCAGGAGTCTCGTTGCTGATGCTCGTCTTGGGCATGGTCGCGCCGGCCAATTGGGTGAACCTTCGCCTCTCAGCTCACGATGTCGGGGGCGCGATCATGCCACCCGGGATGATCATGGACCGCAACACGCCTGCAGCAGCCATGCTCGACATGGCTGCGATTGATCCGCGTGACGTGGTTGCGACGTACGGTCTCGATGTCCGCGGCGATCGCGATCTGGCGCCGCGAATTGAGAACGGAGTCAAGGTCTTCGACCTTGAAACGGCCGTCATCCGCTGGTCGATCCTTCAAGGCGTCACCGTCGACGCCTACGCCTTCAACGGCCAAATCCCCGGACCGAGGCTGCGGTTCCGACAGGGCGACCGCGTGCGCATCAACGTGACGAACCGGCTGCCTGAAACCACCACCGTGCATTGGCACGGGCTCGTCCTTCCGAACATCATGGACGGCCCGGCCCACATCACGCAGGAGCCGATCGAGAACGGTAGCCTCTATCGCTACGAGTTTACGGCGGTGCAGTCGGGGACGTATCTGTATCACTCGCACGATCACGTCGACCGGCAACAAGCGTTGGGCCTGTACGGGGCACTGATCATCGATCCGGCTGTTGCTGATGCGAGCCTCGAAGCCGATCACGAGTACACGGTGCTCCTGCAGGAATGGTTGCTGCGCGAGGGCCTCACGTATCCAGCGATGCCGATGGACGGCGGGCAACCAAACTATTTCACCATCAACGGGCGAGCGTACCCTGCGACCGACACGATCGCCATGCGGGTCGGTGAAACCTTGAAGGTGCGGTTCGTCGGCTCGAACAACGGCTTCATACACCCGATGCACATCCACGGCGGCCCGTTTGAGGTCGTTGCGCTCGACGGGCAAACGCTGCAACCATCGGCCCGGTACCAGGCGGATACGATCAACGTTGCGCCGGGCCAGCGGTACGACGTCATCTGGAAAGCGCGGCTTGCCGGAAAATGGCTGATTCACTGTCACATCGGTCACCACACGACGAACAACAACGTGGAGATGCGTGGTGGCGGCGGTTTGATGATGGTCATCGACGTCGCTTGAGCCTGCGGCTCAGGCGAGCTTTGCCGCCGAGTAGATGCAAAGGCTGCCGAACAGTGTGTTGAATCGGTCGGCTTCGGTGACGTTGACGAACCCCGCCCGAAGGCACAACTCAGGGATCAATCCCTGAACGTTGTCGGTCGTCGTTTCCCGACTATCGAAGGCGCTGACGAGCAGTGATGCGACGCGCATCCAGCGGTTGTGTGGCTTGCCCCAGTCCGCGATATGGAGTTGGCCTCCCGCCCGCAGGACGCGATACGCCTCGCCGAGCGCGCGCTGTTTGTTCTCACGATTCAGATGGTGCAGCACGAGCGTCGTGAGAACGCGACCAAAACGGTCGCCCTGATAAGGAAGCGCCCATGCCATCCCCGCAGTGACCTTGAGTCGAAGACTCTCGTCGCTCGCTTTGGATGTCGCAAGCCGAAGAATCTCCAGATCGCCGTCGACACCGTGGACGTCGGCGGTCGGCGCAGTCTGGCGTACGAGCAGCATGAGCGTGCCGGTTCCACATCCCAAATCCAAGACGCGATCGCGAGCTTCGATCCTGGCGAGTTGAATGAGGCGAGTCTTGAATCGCCGCTCCGGCATCGTCCAGCGAAGCAGTGGATCGTAGAGCCGATTCAACCAGCGGTACCCGAGCGCCGAGATGAACCGTTGTCGCAGCATCGGAGGTGTCGGTACGCTCGCGCCGGTGCTGGCCGGCGTCCTACCTCCTGTACCACGTAATATGGCGTCCCTCACGCCAGCCAGTTGGAACCGGATCACGGCCTGGCTGAGGACCGTGGACGAGCTCAGGCTTGCGGCTTGACGCGGCTACGAGGCCTTCATCTGTCGCGTCGTTCGTTTGGGCGACTCGCGAACGACACCTTTCAGAGTTCTCGTCTTCGTGTTGACGGATCGCTGCGGTGATCCGGCGGACGTCGAAGTCGTGCGTCTTCCCGATGTCCTCGCGAACTCTGTGTAGCTCGTTGATGATGGGGTCGCGCCGCTTCATGCCAAATTTAACTCTTCTCACTCTCTGTTTCGGACAGACCCAGAAAAACGAAGATTGCACGGTTGAGCGCCTTCATTTCCCCGGCGGTCAGCGATCCAACGGGGCGTCCTAAGCGTCTCCGCGGCACGGCCGTCAGCTTGTCCACCATGACGTGACATGGTGAGCGCAATCCACTCTGGGTGCTGGGCTGGACGGAAAGTCTGAAGATTGGCGCTGGCGTCAGATCGGTTGTCAAGGGACACACCACGATCGAATCGTTGGCGTCGAACCGGTCGTCTTGGACGATGACCGCAGGGCGCGGCTTGCCGACATAAGCAGCGCCACCCGCGACAGTCCAGATTTCGCCACGCTTCATTCGGCATTCCATGCCGAGATCGCGTCGACGAACTCCTGATCCTCTCTAGCGTGGGGACTCTTGGCGACCGCAAGCGACTGGCGGTGCGCCGCGCGCGCGAAGGCCCTCGATCGTACATCCGGGACCCAGATCTGAACGGGACGAAGTCCCTGTTTGCGCAGACGGGCACGGTGCGCGCGGACCTTGTCGCGGGACGCCGAGCGAGCAGCGGGTGGCATACCGTCCTCCAGAAGTTACATGTAACTTACCATGTGCCGGCACTTCGCGCAAATGCATAAGCGTACCGTGGTCGCATTTTGAAAGGCGCGGCGGCGGCCGATCACGACAGCTCCTACTGATGATGGACGTCTCGCTCGCGCGACACAGTCCGTTCGGTTCGAACCAACGTTTGGGAATGTGCGGAGGCGCTTTGAACTCAATCGCTTGGGCTAGCGTCCCCAACGGGAAATGATTTTACGTGGAAGTGATTGATCGCGGGCGAAGCCCGGAGGCTGACTGAGAGCTCGCTGCACGCGGAGAAATCGCGTAGGAGCCCTTCTGGGCGCTCCGAGGGGATTTGTCGTGGCGGGCGGCGACCTGGAGCGGCGCGATGTGGTCGAGGTCACGCGGCCACCGTTCCAGCGCCTGACCGCCAAGCTCCACTTCGATTGAGGGCGTCGGGAAATGCCGGCTCGTCACCAGAAAGTCACTCGAAACCAGAGGCGCGCACGTGTGGACCGTTTGGCGCAAAGGCCTTGTCGACCTGGCATCCGGTCTGTTCTCGCAGGGTCCGCCTCCAGCGCCGTATCATGTTATCGATCACGCTGAGACGGAGGCATTGAGATGCGCCGGCGAGACTTCCTCTTCGAGACCAGCCGAAGCGCGATCGGCCTTGCGCTGGTCCCCCGATTCCCGCGAACGCAGACATCAGCCGGTGTGCCGGACGCCGCTCGGCTAATCGCCGACTTGGAGAAAGAGATTCCGCAAGCGATGACAGACACGCGCGTCCCGGGTCTGTCCATCGCCGTCGTCCGCGACGCGAAGCTGTTCTGGCGCCGTGGATTCGGCGTCAAGCGCGCCGCCCCAAACGAGTGTGTCGATCACGACACGGTGTTCGAGGCCGGGTCGGTGAGTAAGACCGTCTTCGCTTACGCCGCGATGAAACTGTGCGAGCGAGGCGTCATCGATCTGGATACGCCACTGACCCGATACACCCCGCTACGGATTCTCGACGGCGATCCGCGTCTCGACCTGATCGCTGCGCGCCATGTGCTGTCGCATACCAGCGGCCTGCAGAATTGGCGATCGGAACGGGAACCGTTGAAGATTCACTTCACGCCTGGCGAGCAGTATCTGTATTCCGGCGAAGGCTACAGCTATCTGCAATCCGTGGTGACCCAGTTGACAGGACACGTCGATCCCACACGCTGCGCGACGTACGAGGCCGGCCTGAAAGTCTGCGCGACCGACTTCGATTCGTACATGCAGGCGAACCTGTTCGTCCCGTTCGGCATGGCTTCGAGCGGCTACGTGTCGACCGACGCGTACGAACGGCGAGCGGCCCATCCGCACGATGCGCAGGGACGGCCGCTCGCCCGGAAGAAGCCGACGGCGATCGATGCGGCGCGGTACGGCGCGGCCGGCGGGCTGCACACTACGCCGACCGACTACGCGAAGTTCCTGATTGAAATCATTGATCCCAAACCGAGCGATCGGTATCGACTGGAGAAGCGCACGCTTGCCGAAATGGTCCGCCCGCATGTAAAAGGAGGCGAGTCGCCCGCGAGCTCACGAGCCCTGGGCTGGGAGGTGATCCGCACCGACAAGGACGACTTCATCGTCCATGGCGGCGATAATCCGGGATTCCACGCGTTTGCCGCCGCGTCGCTCGCCCGAAAAACCGGCTACATCTTCATGACGAACGGCGATGGCGGTGTCGCGCTGCTGAAGAAGCTGATCGTGGGGGACACGACTCTCAATCGGCTCCTGACGACCTCATGAATGCCGAGCGAAGGC
>MNEX01000330.1 GCA_001917905.1 Acidobacteria bacterium 13_1_40CM_65_14 | reverse complement strand
CCGACGGCCATCCGTTTCCGTTGTCGGGATGGTCGACGCCGTTTGTGTGGGCGAATGC
This sequence comes from Acidobacteria bacterium 13_1_40CM_65_14, assembly GCA_001917905.1. Classification (GTDB taxonomy): domain Bacteria; phylum Acidobacteriota; class Vicinamibacteria; order Vicinamibacterales; family CAVVIG01; genus QHWF01. The sequence goes on along the minus strand of MNEX01000330.1, from coordinate 21,050 downwards.
GACGCGCTCGGAGATTGTGACGATCGGCCGCGCGATGGCGATGAGCTACAGCCTTGAGGGCAAAGAGCTCTGGCACCTTCGCGGTCTGACGCAGGCGAATCCGACGCCGACGGAGGGCGACGGGATGCTGTACGTCGCCACCGGCTCGCAGGGCGAATCCAATCGACCGCTCTTCGCAATCAAGCCGGGCGCGAGCGGCGACATCTCGTTGAAAGACGGCGAGACCAGCAACGCCTTCGTCGCGTGGTATCAGCCGCGCGCCTCCGCCTACACCTCGTCGCCGCTCGTGTTCGGCGGACGCGTCTATGCGGTGAACGACAACGGCGTGATGGCGGTGTTCGACGCGAAGGACGGCCGCGAGATCTACAAGGCGCGCGTCGGCGGCGTCGGCAACACGTTCTCCGCGTCACCGTTTGCGTACGGCGGGAAGGTGTTCTGTCTCAGCGAAGAGGGCGACACGTTCGTCCTCAATCCGAGCGACACGTACGACGAAGTCCCGAAGAACAGTCTCGGGGAGATGGCGCTTGCGACGCCGGCGGTGACTCGCGACGGCGTGTTCATCCGCACGGCGACCTCGTTGTATCGGATCCGCTAACGTTGCTCGCGTACTGAATGCACAATGCAGAATGCATTTGGCATTTTGCATTCTACATTTTACATTTGGCGAAACCTCCACCATCGGTGTCTAAGCTCACATGAGCACGGTTCTGGCCCTGGCGTGGTGGCTCGTGGCAGCCCAATCATCGGCTCCACCCGCGGTCACTCGCGCGATTGAACAGATCGAGCACCACCTTGCCGCTAGCTGGAAAAATGGCGATTGCGAGGCGTGGGCCGCGATGCTGGCCCCAGAGTGGTCGGTGATTCACATCAGCGCCAACATCATCACGAAGCCGCAGGCCGTTAGCATGTGCCACGATCCGCAGTACCGTTTGACGGCGTCCAGCATCGACGAATTGTCGATCCGTTCGTACGGCAACACGGCGATCGCGACCGGGCGGACGACCGCGACGACGAGTGGCGACGCAGCGCAGACGGTGCGGCTTCGCTTCACGGACGTCTTCGTGCGCCGTAAGGGCCGGTGGCTGGTTGTGACGTCACAAGCGACACGAATTCCGTGAAACACGGATCAATTGCTCCGCCCTGAACCCCGAATCAGATCTTCGAGGTCGTCCATCTTGTCGGCAAGCACGTTCAGCTTCCGCGACAGGCCCTGGACTTCCGACTCCGCTCGGCGGTTGACCGCGAAGTCGAGCTCACCGCGCAGCCGATCCTTCGTATCCTGCCGGATCTGACTCATCATGATCACCGGCGCCTGCAGCGCCGCGAGCATCGACAAGATCAGATTGAGCAGGATGAACGGATACGGATCCCACGCGGATCGGCGAAGGGCGATGTTGACGGCGGTGTAGACGGCGAGGCCCATGAGAAACGAGAGGATGAACGTCCACGATCCGCCGAAGCGCGCGACGGCGTCGGCGATGCGCTCGCCGACTGTGGCTTCGGATTCGATCATCTCGTTGGGATTGCGCGCGGCACGCACGCGCACGAGCTGCTGGGCGGAGTGAAACTGCCTGCCTAGCACGCTCAGCATGTCCATCGCCGCATGCGGCTTTTTCTGCACCAGCGTCATGATGTCGTTGCGATCGACTTCGAGGCACACCGTGTCTTCGAGCGCGGACGCGTTGGTCTGATGCGGCGTGCCGTCGAGCATCGAGGCGAAGCCGAAGAATTCACCGGCCGCGGGCTCGTCGACGATCACGTCCTGATGATCCTCGTCGATCGTCGTGACCTGCACGGCCCCCGAAACCATCACGAATGCCTGTCCGCCGGGATCGCCGATCTTGTAGATCCGCTGCCGCGCCGCAAACGTCTTCAGCTCCACGTGCGCCGCGAGCACCGCCGTCTCGTCATCGTCGAGCAGCGCGAACAGCGGAACCTGCCGGAGGATATTCGGATCGCACGCCATCGTTCACCTCACGGAAGAGAATATCTTGACCGATAATGGATCACATGGTTAACTGGAGTTAACCCATGCCATCAAATATATCAATCAACGCCAAACGGCTGCGCGCATCGCTGCCGGACGTCGTCGAGCGCGTGCGGAAGGGCACGCGGTTCACGGTGATTTACCGCAGCCGGCCGGCGTTCCAGATCGTCCCTGTCGATCAGGGCGAACACCCCCAGGAAGCCCTTGACAAGGATCCGCTCTACGGCGCCGGCCCGGTGGGGCGTTCCAGCGACGGACTGACGGCCGCGGATCATGATGCGGTGATCTACGCGAAGCGATGAAGGCCGTGTTCGTGGACACCGCCGGCTGGATGGCGTGCGCTGACGGCGTGGACCCCGCGCACCGGCGCGCATGCGCGGCGCGTGACGCCGCGCTCGACGCCGGTCAGATACTCGTCACGAGCGATTTCGTCGTCGACGAGACCCTGACGTTGATTCGATTCCGCCTTGGGCTCACCGCCGCCGAGGCGTGGTGGCGACAGGCAGACGGAAGCCGGCGGCTGCGCTGGGAGCGCGTCGACAGCGAACGGTTCGAGAAAGCGCGCCAGGTGTTCTTTCAGTATCGTGACAAGGATTTCTCGTTCACCGACTGCACCAGCTTCGTGATTATGCGCGAGCTTCGCTTGACGCACGCGATCACGACAGACGGACGTTTCAGGCAGGCAGGTTTCCAGATCTTGCCCGGCCCGCGCGCACGCTCATCGCGCCGGCCGGCGCGGTCGTAACATCTAGCCCTTCACGACAAACCCCTTCTTCAGCAGAACCTCGCGGACACGCTCTCGCAGGTCGCCTTGCAGTTCGACGGCGCCGTCGGCGACCGAGCCGCCTGTGCCGCATGCGCGTTTGAGCTCCTGTGAGAGTTCTTTGAGAAACGCCGCGTTGTTCGGCAGGTCGTAGACGACCGTCACCGTTTTTCCGCCGCGCCCCTTCTTCTCCAGCCGCAGCTTGGCGACGATGCGGTTCGGGACCGACTCGGTCGCGGCGCTCGTGCTGCACTTGCAGTCGCGCTCCGGCCAGCCGCACCCGGGACAGATTCGCCCCGCGCTGGTGGAGTACACGATTCGCGCGTTCCGGCGATCGGTCATTGTTTACTCTCTCGCGGGGCCCCACCTTCTCTCACGGCGTCGGGGCCCCACCCCCGCCGCTGTTGCTCGGCGGCTTCGCGCCTCGCAACGGCTCGAGGCTGTCGCTCGATGACGCCTCGCGCACTGCACGCTTCGCGTTTGTGCGCGGGGCGTAGCCGCGGGCGCTGCGATCGTAGCGCGCGCCCGCCTTCGCGCCAAAAGGCGCTTCGGCGCGCCCGCCGTCGCTCGTGAAAATCTATGCACGAGCGGAGGCGGGTGCTAGAATCCCGACGGCATCAAAGCCCTGAAAGGGACACGATCATGAGCATGCAGCACTCGCGGCGAGACGTTCTTCGAGGCGGCCTGGCGGTCGCGGGGCTCGGGGTCCTCGGCATTCCGGACTGGGCGCTGCCGGCGCTCGCGCAAAGCGAAACGCTCGTGCCGTTCACCGACATCCCCGAGAACGTGCGGTGGGACACGCCTCCCGACCGGCGGCTCACCGACCTCCGCACGATCGACGGTCCGTTCACGCCGAAAGATAAATTCGCCACGACCCAGCACTACGGCCATCCCGTGGTCGATCCGGCCACGTTCAAGCTGAAAGTCTCGGGGCTGGTGGATCGGCCCAAGCAGCTCTCGCTCGACGATCTGAAGAAGATCGGCAGCACGGATCTCGTCGCGGGATTCGAGTGCTCGGGCAATCGCGGTCCGCTCAACGGTCTGTGCGGCAACGGCAAATGGACCGGCGTGCCGCTGAAGGCGGTGCTCGAGTCGGCGGGCGTGAAGCCGGCCGCCCGCGAGTTCGTCTTCTTCGGCGCCGATCACGGCGAAGAGGAAGTCGAGTGGCGGACGCAGAAGTTCAAGCTGGACGTCCCGTTCGGCCGAAGCCTGAACCGGGAGAAGGCGATGTCGCCGGATCCGTTCCTGGCCTGGTCGTTGAACGGCGAACCGCTGACGCGTCATCAAGGGTCGCCGCTTCGCCTCCTCGTGCCGGGCTGGTACGGTGTCTCGAACGTCAAGTGGCTCTCGCAGATTCACATCCAGGAAGATGCGTACACCGGCAAGTACCAATCGCGATGGTACCGGACGATCAGGGGCGAGATGATCGACGGCGAGATGAAATACATGGAGACCGCGGTCACGCACATGAACCTGAAGTCGTTCGTCGCGCGCGTCACCAAGGACGGCAGCCGCTACAAGGTGCTCGGCGTCGTGCTGAATGACGGCACGCCGATCAAGTCGGTCGACGTGAAGGTCGATGACGGTCCCTGGCAGCCGGCGACGATGGATCCGTCGACGACCGGCAAGTACTCGTGGAAGTTCTTCACCTACGCGTGGAACGGCGCGACGCCCGGCGAGCACACGCTCATCTCGCGTGTGACCGACACGACCGGCAAGGTTCAACCGACCGCGCAGGAGAACGAGACGAAGAAGTCGTTCCTCGAAGAGAATTCGCAGGCACCACGGAAGGTGATGATCTCGTAAGTAGGAAGTCTGAAGTCTGAAGTCTGACGCTTCAAACTTCAGACTTGTTACGTCAGACTTCGTACTTCAGACTTCCTACTTCAGACTTCCAAAGAGCCCGGAGGACTGATATGACGCGCCACCCGTCGATCGGGGCGATCTTTCTCGCGCTCCTCGCCATTCTCACGGCCACCAGTCACATCGTCGGGAAACGCGCCGCGGCAGTCGCGGCCGATGCGGTCACGGCGCCGCGCTTCGAAGTGGATCCGCTGTGGCCGAAGCCGCTGCCCAATCACTGGATTCTCGGGCAGACGATCGGCGTGTCGGTCGATGCGCGCGATCACGTGTGGATCATTCACCGCGCGGGATCGCTCGAGCCGGGCGAAGTGCACGCGACCACCAATCCGCCGACCGCGCAATGCTGCGCGCCCGCGCCGCCCATCCTCGAGTTCGACAGCGACGGCAATCTGGTCGGCCACTGGGGCGGAAAAGGACAAGGCTACGACTGGCCCGAGTCGAACCACGGCATCACGGTCGACTACAAAGGCAACGTCTGGATTGGCGGCAACGGGCGCGGGCAGCAACCGGGTGGCGCGCGCGGAACATCAGGTACAGGCGCGGCAGGCGCCGCGCGCGGCCAGCAACCCGCGTTCGTCCTCGACGAAAGTCAGACCGGGGGCATTCAGGGCTACTTCAACGACAGCATGGTCCTGAAGTTCACACAGGACGGAAAGTTCCTGCTGCAGATCGGCAAGCCCGGTCAGAGCAAAGGCAGCAACGACACCCAGAACCTGCGGCTGCCGGCCAAGACCTTCATCGACAAGACGGCGAACGAGGTGTACGTCGCCGACGGCTACGGCAATCACCGCGTGATCGTGTACGACGCCGACACCGGCGCGTACAAGCGGCACTGGGGCGCGTACGGCCACAAGCCGGACGACGTCAACCTCGGTAATTACGATCCGAACGCGCCGCCCGCGCAGCAGTTCCGCAATCCGGTGCACTGCGCCGAGCTCACCAACGATCGACTGCTCTATGTATGCGATCGCGTGAACGATCGCATCCAGGTGTTCAAGCCGGACGGCACATTCGTCAAGGAAACGTTCGTCAATAAAGAGACGCGCGGCTCCGGGTCGGCGTGGGACATTGCATTCTCACGCGATCCGCAGCAGAAGTATCTCTATCTGGCCGACGGCGAGAACGATCGCGTGCACATCCTCGATCGCCAGTCGCTCGAGATGCTGACGACGTTCGGCGAAGGCGGACGGCAGCCGAGCATGTTCTACGGCGTGCACAGCATCGCGACCGATTCGAAAGGCAACATCTTCACGACCGAGACGTACCGAGGGCAGCGCGTGCAGAAGTTCGCCTACAAAGGTCTCGGCCCGGTGACGAAAAAAGATCAGGGGGCGGTGTGGCCCAAGAAGTAGCGCGCCGCAAGCTCCTTCGGCATGAGGCGTCCGTTCCTGTGGGGGTTGGGCGCGTTCGGCCAGGCCGGCGTCGAGCGCGTGATCGAAATCCTGCCGGGCGAGCTGAAGCTGGTGATGGGCAACTGCGGCACGCGCACGGTCGCCGACATCACGCGCGAGTACATCACCGTTCGCGCTTAATCACTGTCACGCCCCGAGCGCCGACAGGATGCTGCGCGACGTTCTGAACGCCAGCGCCGCGATCGTGAGCGTCGGGTTCGGCGTCGCCACGGTCGGAAAGCTCCCCGACCCGACGATCCAGAGATTCTGATGGTCGTGCGACTGCTGGTTGCCGTCGACGACCGACTGCGTCTTGTCCGATCCCATTCGATGCGTGCCGACGACGTGCCCCGCGCCGAAGAACTTGTAAGGGGTCCAGTCGATCTCGAAGTAGCCGGGCTGTCCCTTGCGTCCGCTGAAGTCGGTGAACTCGGTGGCGCCCATGTGCTGATAGATCGCGCTGCAGGTCTTGCGCGCCGCGCGGAAGCCGTTCAGCGTGTACTCGTCAAAGCTGTAGTCGATCTTCGGCCGCGGGATGCCGAGGCCGTCGGTCAGCGTCGGATGCGGCGTGATGCGGTTGGTCGACATCGGGCTCTGCTCGAGCAGACATCCGAGCCGGAACTGGCGCGTCATCACCGCGTTCAGCGCCCGCACGAGCGAGGCGCCGCCGTACTTCGGCGACGTCGCCGGCAGCGGCCGGCCCGGCGGCGTCATCGGATTCAGCCGCGAGTTGTTCGTGCCGTTGATGAAGTCGTTGACGGTGACCCAGGGATCGCCGACCGGGACGTTCCAGCCTTCGTTTCCGATCTCGATGCGGAACGCCGATCGGTGGCGGCGGAAGTCGCCGTCGCGCAGGCTCTCGATGCCCGCCGTCGTCAGCGGTCCGCGGAACGGGAACACGGGCTTGCCTTCGGGCGCGAGCGCCCAGGAGAGATACAGCACGTGATCCATCAGGTTGCGGCCGACCTGATCGCTCGAATTCGCGACGCCGTTGGGCAGCGACGGCGTCTTCGAGTTGAGGAGCAGCTTCGCGTTCTCCATCGCGTGCGCGGCGAGGACATACATTGTTCCCTGCGCGGTTTGCGGCGGTGGAGGCATGCGCGGATCGAGGCCGGTTTGCTTCGACCACCGAAGATACTCGACGCCTGAGATCCGACCGCTGGAATCCACCTGCACCGTGCGCACGACGGCCTGGTTGATCACCGTCACATTGCCGGTGTCGAGCGCGTGGTTCAGCGACACGGTCGCGTCCCATTTCGCCTGGATGGGACAAATCGGCATGCAGCTCGTGTTGCCGGCGCATTGGCGGCGGCCCTGGTACGGCTGCGAGTTGCGGCCGGCCGGCGTCGGGCTGACGAATACCGCATAGTTCTTCCCGTCGTCGAGGATCGACATGCCCTTGATGCCGGCGTCGACGACTTGATCGACCATCGTGAACGGAATCGAGTCGAGGGGGTACTGATAGCCGGGCGGATACGTCAGGCCGATGGCCTGTTCGAGCGGCGCCTGCTCGGCGACGCTCGCCGACACGCCGATCTCCGCCTCCGCGCTGCCGTAGTCGGCCTGCAGTTCTTCGTACGTGATCGGCCAGTCCGCAAACTTCCCGAAGACCCCGTAGGTCGAGTACATCGTCAGGTCGTGCGGCAGGAGCCGCAGCGACGCGCCGAGCCAATGCCACGTCGTGCCACCGCCCGTGCGCTCGTACGTGCTGCTGAAGGGAAGATTCTTCGGCGCGTTCCGCGGATCGGGCGCCGGCTGCACCAGATAGCTGAGCGACGCGTTCGTCCAGTTACTGAGGCCCATGATCGTCGGACGCGGTGTCGCTTCCGTGCCCGGCAGTCCAGGATCGGTCGAGCTCACCGGTGGATGATCGAGCGCGCGCTCGAGCGGCGGATACGGCGACTCGGGCGTCTTCGCGTTGGCGAGATAGAAGTTCTCCACGTACTCGCCGCGGTTGTCGGGCACCGCGATGCCGGCATTGAGGATCAGCACCCGCTTGCCTTGTTTCCCGAGCTCCAAGGCGATGATCGAGCCCGCCACTCCTCCGCCGACGATGACGACGTCGTACTGGGTCTGAAGAGTCATGACTTGTGTTCCGGCACATCGGCGCCGAACTCCGCCAGTGAAGGTGGCGCCGACGTCCAGTCGCCAAACTTGAACGGGCTGTCGCCCATGGCATGCGCTTGCATCGCGCGCCACGCCAGTCCGCCGACGTACGCCTGACTCGACACGACGTTCCCGTCGAAGGCGCTCGTGCTGCCGGGCGGATACCACGACCCGAGGTACCACAGCTTCACGATGCTTTGCGCCAGTTGCGCGGCCGGGGCGTGGCTCGACGGCGAGATGCCGAGCATGACGTCGGCGATCTGCTGCGAGGTCTGACCGTGCGCCTGGAGTACCGTGAACTGCGCGAGCAACTGATCGACCGAGGTCGTGCCGGCGAGCTCGTCGATGTGGTGCAGTAGATGCGCGTGCAGCTGATTCGGATCGACGGGCGGCGCGATGAAGTCAGGCTTGAAGCCCGTGAGCGCCGCGGACATGGCGGCGAACGTCGCGGCGCGGGTTGCGGGTATTGCGAGTACGGTGGCCATGGCTTGTGTCCTGTCCCCGTGAACGGTCCACTGCCGAAGGTGATTTCATCGGGAATGTTTGGGCTGAGCGTGATGGCGGGCGCAGCCGACGCGGTCGTGGTCGTGCTGAGCGTCGCGAGGCTAGTGTCGCGTCTCTGAAGTTCGTTGGCATTCGGCCGGCGCTGCATCCCGGCTGGCTCCGTTGCTCATCGCTCAAATACTCACGGTATTCTCACTCTTCGCGTCTTGCCATCCGGGCGCATCGCCGCCCTCGGTGCACAACGAACTTCAGAGACGCGACACTAGCACGATCGCGATCGGGAATCGCGCGTGATGCACTAGAAATGTTCGCGATGGACTCGCGTAGTCTCTTCTGCCCGAGAGCGTCGCCTCGAGTCCTCGACTCAGCTGACGCGTGAGTACGCGCGCGGCTACGAGGAGCGCGCGAGCTGCGCCTGAATCGCGTCGAGCCGCGCCAGCAACTCCGCGTGCCGCTCGGTCTCGGGCGTCGGCTTCTTCGCGAAGAAGCAAATGCTGCCGCCGGGTTCCAGAATCGCGCGCTCGACCTCGTCGAGCGACGAGAGGCCCTGCTTGTAGGCCGCAGCTTCGAGCGCAGCGACGGTGATCAGCTCGCGCTTCAACCGCTCGGGCTGAATCTCACCGTCTTCGATCAGCACGTCGGGATCACCCTCGATCAGTCGCTCGAGGCGGTCGTGCGTGTAGAGATACCGCACGACGACGTGGTTGACGACCAGCAGCGTCGCGGCGCCGATGAGTCCGCCGGTGATGCTGTTGTCCTCACCGATGATCGCGTTCTGGACCGTGTTCGAGATGGTGAGCAGCACGACGAGGTCGAACGGATTCAACTGCGCCAGCTCGCGCTTCCCAGCGAGCCGCAGTCCGACAATAAGAAAGGCGTAAACGATGACCGGGCGGAGCACCTTCTCTGCCACCGGCACGCCGAGGAAAAACATGTCGTGGAGCAGCTTCGTCATGCCGACGATTATCGCGCCGGATACCAGTCGCCGTCTCTGAACTCGATCGCCGGCGCGAGCGCGCTGCGGAACGCCTGCACGCTCGCCGCGAGATTCGGTGCCGGATTCTTTCCGCCGCTCGACGCATAGCTCTGATCGTAGTGATACACGTAGACCGCTTTCGGCGTGATGGCGTTGGCGCATTCGGCGGCCGCCGCCGGCGTCATGCGATCGAGCGGCAGGTTCATCGGCATGAACGCGACGTCGATGTTGCGCAGCGCACGGATCTCGGGCACGCACTCGGTCACGCCCGCAATGTAAATCCGCTTGCCGCCGACCGTCATCAAATACCCGTTCGCTTTCCCTTTCGGATGCGACGGCTCGCCGAGCTTGATGTCGTAGGCGGGGATGGCTTCGACGGTGATGCCCGCGATGGTCTTCGACTCGCCATTCGCGATCGCGACGCCCTCCGGAAACTTCGCGTGCGAGGCCGCCGGAACGAGCACCGGCGCGCCCGGCTTGCGCACGTGCGCGATCGCTTTCGGATCCAGATGGTGCGCCGGATCGTCGGTCACCAGAATGAGATCGGCCGGCTTGGCGCGTGTGAGATCGCCGAGGCTCCACGGATCGACCTGGATGACCTTGCCCGCGTGCTCAATCTGCACGCTCGAATGAATGATCGGCGTGATCGTTTGAGCCGCGCACACGTGCGGCATCGCCGCGAGCACACAGCCGAGCAGGAGTTTCCTGAGCATACGCACCTCCCTCGTCGACGAGATAACGGAGCGTTACGGAGGCAACGGTTCAGTACAGAGGAACGGAGAAACGGAGAAAGAACGGAGGCCGGTTCGACGCGCGCCGCGTAGCGGCGCCCGGTGGTGGGAATCGGCGGCGGCCACGAATCGCGGCGGATTGGATCGCGACTCGTGGCCGCCGCCGATTCCCGCCACGCCGTCGAACCGCTCTTCTCCGTTCGTCCTCCGTTCCTCCGTTTCTCCGTGTTATACCGTTGCCTCCGTAATCTCCGTGTCCTCCGCTGATCGCGCGCTCAGGTTACCGCAAGTGCGCGTATGATGCGCACATGCGTGGCCGGGCGTTGACAATCTTGAGCGCGTTGGCGGCGGCCATCGCGATCGCGCCGCTTGCCGGCCGAACGCAACCGACTGGGACGGTTCGACGCGCCTGGACGCCCCCGCGGACGGCGTGGGGCGACATCGACCTGCAGGGCATCTGGAACTACGCCACGATGACGCCGCTGGAGCGGCCGCGTGAACTGTCCAACGCAGACGTCCTGACGGCCGAGCAAGCGGCGGCCTATGAGCGCCAAATCAATGAGCGTCAGGGCGCCGCGAACAGCACGGCCGGTCCGGACTGGTGGGATCCGGGCACGCGTCGCCTCACGAACCGGCGCACCTCTTTAATAGTCGATCCGCCGGACGGTCGAGTCCCGACGATGATTCCCGATGCGCAGGCGCGAGCGACGGCACGGGCGCAAGCCGCGCGCGATCGCGGCCCAGCCGAGGGCCCCGAAGACCTCGGATTGAACGTGCGGTGTCTGGTGTGGTCGACCGCCGGACCTCCGATGCTGCCGGGCGTCTATAACAACAACGTCGACTTCGTGCAGACGCGCGACTACATCGTCATCGTCAACGAGATGATTCACGACGCGCGCATCGTGCCGATGGATGGCCGTCCGCACGGCACCGTGCCGCGGTGGATGGGCGATTCACGCGGCCGCTGGGACGCGGGCACACTGGTCATCGACACGATCGCGTTCACCGACAAGACGAATTTCCGCGGCGCCGACGAGAAGCTGCATCTGGTAGAGCGGTTCACGCGCGTCGATGCGGATACGATCGAGTATCAGTTCACCGCCGAGGACCCGACGGTCTGGACGCGATCGTGGACCGCGGCGTTTCCCCTCCACAAAACCAGCGATCGCATGTACGAGTACGCGTGCCACGAGGGCAACGCGCGCAGCGTGGAAGGCATCCTCCGAGCCTCTCGCGTCTCCCGCTAGCGGCGGGTCTTCTCGAACTCTACCCGGGCCGCTCCGCTCGCACCCCACCGCGCAGGCGTGCGCGGCGGGGACCCCGCGTTTGTCGCGGCCCGAGAATCGCGGTCGAAGGCCCGTTGTGGGTAGTACTCAACCAGTTCAAACGGTCCACGAGTTCACCGATTGCGGAGGCTCTGCGATCCGACCGCAAGCAGAATGACCAGCAGCGTACCGGGGATGAACGCGTTGAGCGGCGCGTGGACGATGAAAATCCAGATGAAGATGTCGATCGGCTCGCGCGTGTCTTCGACGATCAGTTTCAGCTCGGGCACGCCGCCAGCTTGGACACCACAATAGAGGAAATGGACGTGCTGTATGAGGACGACCACCTGCTGGCCATCGACAAGCCGGCGGGCGTCGTCGTTCATCCGACTTACAAGAACAAAACAGGCACGGTGCTCGACGCGCTGCTCGTGGCGGCACAAGGCTGGCCCCCGGAGGCGCGCCCGTCCATTGTCGGTCGGCTCGACAAGCTGACCTCGGGGATCGTCGTCGTCGCGAAAAGCGCGGCGATGCACGCGGCGCTGCAGCGCGCGATGGCATCCAGTGAGAGTGAGAAGGATTATCTGGCGGTCGTGTACGGACGCGTGGACGAGCAGCGCGGCGCGATCGATCTGCCGCTCCGCCACGATCCCCGCGACCGCCGGATGATGGTCGCATCGTCGAGCGGAGGCGGGGCCCCGCGAGCATTGACCAACGCCGGCCAGACGAGCCTCACGCGATTCGAGCGGCTGGCGACGGTGGACGCGCCGGATACGGGCCTGTCACTGCTCCGCGTCCGTCTCGTCACCGGTCGCCGGCATCAGATCCGCGTGCACCTCTCGGCACGCGGCTGGCCGATCGTCGGCGACCCGCAGTACGGCGAGCCACGCTGGTCGCAGATTGTCGATCCCACGCTCGCCGCGGTACTGCAGGCGTTTCCGCGCCAAGCGCTTCACGCCTGGCGCACCGCATTCACGCATCCCGTCACGCGCGAGCGATTGGCGATCGAAGCTCCCGTGCCTCGAGATCTCGAAGATCTCCTGGCGGCGTCGGGCCTCGCGAGATACGGCTAACGGCAGAGCCGCAGCGCGCGTTCAGAAGTTCTTCGCATCGACGCGGTGGATAGTGCCGGTCGCAGGCCGACGTCTGAGCGCGCCGCTTCACGATTCCGGAAGTCGGGCGGAGCGAGAAGCCGCGGCGACTTCGGTCTGCGCGATCCGTGACGCAGCGAACCAGCGACGTCGATGCTTGCGTGATCAACCGTTAAGCAAATACGGAGAACCCATAGTCGCCGCGGGCAGCGTCAGAGCATCGAGCAGAGCCTGACTTCCCGGCGCGCGAAGCTGGAGGCCGGAGGCCGGCACTGTTCACCGCGTTCAGCGCTCGGCTAAAGCCTTCGCGCTATGAAGAGGCGGCCTGAAGCGCGGTACGCGCGACGAGCTCAGAGGTCCGGCTGAAGCCGGACACCACCGATAAGCCGGACACCACCGATAATTGTTCAACGCCTTGGCGGAGCGTTCAGCGCGACGACTTCAACTCCTGATACAACTGCCCGACGAACCGATCGGCGGTCATCGGCGTCGCGCCCGTGACCTTGGCGTCGACGTCAGAGGTCGGTTTGGCCGCCACCACTTCTTCCTGCGTCTTGTTCTGACGGACGAGCGTCGCCACCTTGTCGCGCACGGCAATCATCATCGCCTTGTGCGCGGCGACGGCACTCTTGTCGACGATGGCGCCGTGTCCCGGAACGATCTTCGTGTCAGGACGCCCGAGCGCCATGATCGCGTCGAAGCCCGCGAGCATGCCGTTCATCGTGCCGCCGTTGCCGCGATCGATGTTCGGATACCCGGTCGACCGATAGAAGTCGCCGGTCATGATCACGTTCGCGGTCGGGAAATAGACCATCGTGTCGCCGTCGGTATGCGCCAGCGGCACCGGAATCAGCCGCACCTCTTCCCCGTTCATGCGGATCGTCAGCGGCGCGTCGTAGGTGACCATCGGCAGCGCCATCGGCGGCGCCGGGACGCCCGGCTGTCCGTTGGCCAGCGGCGCCGGCTTGAGCAGACGCGTGCGCAGGTTCTCGCGCGCGACGATCGTGGCGCCCTGTTTCGCGATGTTCTCGTTCCCGCCCGTGTGGTCGCCGTGGACGTGTGTGTTGATCAGGAAGCGAATGCGGCCGTCCGAGATCTGCTTGATGGCGGCGACGATTTTGTCGCCGAGCGGAGCGAACTGCGAGTCAACCATCAGGACTCCGTCCGGACCGGCCAGCACGCCGATCACGCCGCCCTGCCCTTCGAGGGTGTAGAAATTCCCCGCGATCTTCGTCGTCTTGATCTGAACCTGGCTCATGTCCGGCGGCTGCGCCTGGACGCTGAGGCCTGCTGCGAGCACGAAGCTGACAATCAACGTTCTCATCGGACTCCTCCGGGTCCGGCTGAAGCCGGACGCCACGTACGGCCGTTGTGCGGACGCGTTTCTCCCCGCATACTATGCCGCATGACTGAGCTGAACGCGACGAGACGACGGTTCATGGCGCACTTTGCGAGCATCGGCCTCGGAGCCACGCTCGCCCCAGGGATTGTCTGGGCCCGCATGCAGGATGCGGGCGCGAAGAAGATCACGCTGGAGATGGTCGCCGACGCGATGAAGCTGTCCGGCCTCGAGCTCACCGAGGCCGAGCTCAAGGCGATGGTCGATGCGGCGAACCAGAACCTGACGCGCTACGAAGAGATGCGCGCGATCCACATCCCCAACGACGTGTCGCCGCCGTTTCACTTCAGCGCGATTGTCCCGGGCATCGAGGTGAACAGGACGAAGCTGCCGTTCAAGCTGAGCGCTGCGCCCGCGGTAAAGCGTCCGATCAACCTCGAAGACGTCGCATTCTGGCCGGTGCGTCATCTCGCCGAGCTCGTTCGCACCAGGCAGGTGACTTCGCTCGAACTGACCGAGATGTATCTCGCCCGCCTGCACCGCTACAACGGCAAGTTGAACAACGTCGTCTCGTTCCTCGACGACTACGGACGCGCCGAAGCGAAGAAGGCCGACGTCGAGATCGCCGCCGGCAAGTACAAAGGTCCGCTGCACGGGATTCCGTGGGGTGCGAAGGACATCATCTCGGTGAAGGGCTACAAGACGACCTGGGGCTCCCCCGCGTTCAAGGAACAATCGTTCGACTACGATGCGAGCGTCGTCGAAATGCTGCGCGAGGCGGGCGCGGTCCTCGTCGCGAAGCTCGCCACTGGTGAACTGGCGAGCGGCGACCAGTGGTTTGGCGGGCAGACGAAGAGTCCATGGAACCTGTCGCAAGGCTCGAGCGGATCGTCAGCGGGACCTTCGTCCGCGACGGCCGCGGGATGCGTCGCCTTCGGCATCGGCTCCGAGACCAGCGGATCGATTCTCAGTCCGTCCGCGCGATGCGGGCTCGCAGGACTGCGTCCGACCTTTGGCCGCATCAGCCGCTACGGGGTGATGGCGCTGTCGTGGACGCAGGATCGCCTCGGCCCGATCTGCCGCTACGCCGAGGACTGCGCGATTGTCATGCAGGCGATCGCGAAACCCGACGGTCGCGACATGAGCGTGTCCGACATCCCCTTCAACTGGAACGCCCAGCTCGACGTGAAGAAGCTTCGCGTCGGCATCCTCCAGGCCTCGTTCGACGAGCTGACCAACGCGGACGCGAAGAAGAACGCCGAGACGACGCTCGACACGCTGCGCTCGATCGGCGTGTCGCAGTTCATTCCGGTGACCGTGCCCGAGGCGCCGACCAACGTCGCCGGACTCGGCGTCGAATCGATCGTCTTCTTCGACGAATACGCGCGCGCGGGCAAGATGAAGGAGGCGCGTGGCGGCGCCAGACCGAACGGGCGGCTCATTCCCGCGGTCGAGTACCTCCGCTCACAGCGCGTCCGCATGATGATGATGATGAAGCTCGCCGAGGCGACGGCGAACGTGGACGTGTATGTCGTCGCGGCGAACAACACGGGCGGCGGCGACGGCCGCGGCGGACGGGGCGGCCGCGGCACTGACGGCGGCCAGACGATAACCGACAGCGCGCGCGGCACAGACGCCGCGCCGACGACAGGAGGCGCGAGGGATAATGTCCCGCCGCGGCCGCAAAGCCCGACGCAGCGGCACTTCACGATGGCGAACCTCGCGTGCTACCCGGCGATCAACATCCCCAACGGCTTCGCCGGGAACGGGTCGCCGACCAACGCGGTGTTCTACGCGCGGCCGTTCGGCGAGATGGAATTGATCGCGCTGGCGAAGGCGTATCAGGACGCCGCCGGCTTCCATCTGAAGAAGCCCGCGGCGATCGATACCTAGGCTCGGCGGGCAGTGATCGCCTCGTAGACGTAATCGGTCAGCTGTCGCAGGCGCGTGGATGCCTGGTCGCCGACGTGCGGGACGCCGCTCTTTGGAAGCGCTGGGATCTCAACCGCGTGCGCCATAATCAGCGCGGCCGCAATGGTGGCCTTGGCTTGAAGCTCAGTCGGGTCCATAAACGCCAGTCTCCTTCGATCACGAGCTCAGCAGCCGGCGATCGCCGTCGTGCCCGACAAGCAGCTCGACGTCGCCCTCGTCGAGCGGCGGCGGACACGGTCGTGCGCCGTTTGCAGGAATCAAGTCCTTCGCGAGCCTCGCCGCGGAAGGATTGAGATAGAGATCGCTCCCGCCGTCCTCGCGTGAGGCGCCGAACATCGCCGCACCGGGCGGCGAGCCTGCGGCGATGAACAGATCGGTGAATGTCTCGACGATGCGCGAGAGATGGCCGGCACTCACCTGTTCCTGCGACAACGCGATGACGAACCAGGGAGCGTCACGCGCGCGCTCGCCGTCGGGGGCGCCGGTCGCTTGCGTAGTCATGAGTCTTCCACTATACGCCGTGATATAGTCATCCTCCCCCATGAAACATTCATCACGTTCATCCACGCTCTATGACGCGCGCGTGCCCGTGACCTCGCATCGCGCGGGAAACCCGAATCGTCCGGAACCGCCTCGCGGACATTCCGCGTGCGGGCGCATCTCGACCATCGCGCGCGGCCAGGGCCACGGGTTCATCCGCCTCGCCGACGGCCGGCGCATCTTCTTCCATCGGAATGACTCGCAGGGCGGCGTCTTCAACGAGCTTGCCGAAGGCGACGCGGTGTCGTTCCACATCCTGGAAGATGTCGTGAGCGGACCGCGGGCACTCACCGTACGACGCCAGGCACGCGCCGGCAAATCGGCGTAGGTCGGTCCGGCCGTAGTACGTTCTGATAAATGCTGCGGGCGGTCGAGGGCGTCGGCGTTCTGGTGCTCCTGTCGGTCTTCTTCGCGTATCTGTTGGCTCCGGCGGTCGCAGGTGTCCGCCGCCGCGTGCGAACAGGTGGGCGGAATCGTCCGATCTCGCGCGCGGCCGCATTGGCGCTTCTGTACGCGATCCTGTTGGTGCCGGTCGCGTTGACCTTGCGCTTCTCCGGCGACGCCGTCGCGCGATGGGTCCACGAGACCGCGCCGGCGGCCGTCGATCGGCTCTTCAGCGGCGCCAATTCGCAGGCGCTCGACCGGGCGATCGCCCGGGCACCGCTGCCCGCCGGCACGCGCCTCGTCCTGCGTGAGCGCGTCGCCTCCGCCATCCGCTACATCGAACGCGAGGCGCGCAGCACGCTCCACGATCTCATCGACGCGGCGCCGCTCGCGCCGTGGCTCGCCGTCGCGCCGGTCCTCGCCTTCGTCCTGCTGACCGTGGCGCCCGGGTTCCAGCGATCCACGCTTCGCATTTTGCCGCACGGTCATCTGCAATGGCGGGCCGAGGAATACGTGCGTGATGTGAACAGCGCGCTCGCGGGCTACGTTCGTGCGCAGACCGCCGCCGGCGTCATCGTCGGCGTGCTATGTGTCGCGGGATTCGCGCTGCTGCAGGTGCCCTCAGCGGTGTCGCTCGGCGTCGCCGCGGGCGTGCTCGAGCTCGTGCCGGCGCTCGGCCCGATGACGGCGTTTCTCGTCGCCGTCACTCAAGCGGGAGACCGGCTGGTGGAAGTCATCGCGTTTCTCGGCGCGTTGCGGCTCGTGCAGGATTACGTGATTTATCCGCGCCTCATCCGCCACGGCATGCACCTGTCGACGCCGGCGGTCATTCTCACGATCTGGGTCGGCGCGGTGCTGGGCGGAGCCGCCGGCGTGATCCTCGCGATCCCGGTCGCCGGCTTTCTGTCAGTGAGCCTCCGGCACTGGCGTGAGTACCGCGACGTCGAGCGGCTCGTCGGCACGCATCAGCGATTGCCGTGAAGCTCGTGCACGTAAAGCGCGCGCGCTTCCATCTCGGCGAGTCGCGCGGCCGCATGCCTCGAGGCGTCGCTCTCCAGGCGCCGCCGCTGGTCCTCGGGCAGCTCGTGCAACCGTGATGGGTCTTGTCCGTGCGAGCGGATGAAATCCTCGATGAGTGCACGTTCCAGAACCGCGTTGGGATCGGTCATGTGCGAAAAATCGGATTCCTTATCCATGGGCCACCTTCATCGCTGCATCGTTCACAAATCGCGCCGATCGCCGGGTCAATAGACATCGAAAGAATACCCGAACTGTTTGAGCCGGGTTTCCCAAAAATCGACCCAATTTCGCCGCTCGTCATCCAGGGCGCTGTTGATCGCGCCGCGATCGAGGCGCTCGCCGTTCGGGCCGGCGCGGCGAACGGCATCCAGAACCTGTGAGTACGCCGTCACGTAGCTGTCGGCCGGATCGACGGTCATGTCACGCCACCACCGCGCCGCTTCGTCGACGCTGCCCTGGCGCCAGTAGATGCTGCCGACGAGGAATCGCGCGTCGCTCGCGCGATAGCCGTTCGGTGTCGTGGCGATGACGCTGGTGAGAATCGCCACGCGGATCCGGTCGTAGAACCCGCGCAGCTGGCTGCTTCCCATGAGGTCCTTGAGATCCAGCTCCGAGCGGTAGTAGCGGCGGATCGTGAGCAACAACTCGTACGCCTCGGCGCTGGTGGTGTGCGTCCATTCCATCCGGGCGGGGCTCGTGCCGATGAGCGTCGCGAGCGCGTCGTAGCTGCCCTGCGCCAGCTTGTCCAACAGAAACAGCAGCTCCGTGGTCGCCTTGGTGGACGGATGCGCCGACGCGTACTTCGTGATGAAGGTGATGTAGTCGGCGTGATCGGCGGCGATGCCGAGCTCGGTCCACAGCCGCATGTCGGGAATGGCCGTATCGAGGTACGGCTGCAGCATGTTCTGATCGACGTAGCGCCGGAGGAGCAGCGGCAGCCGGCCGGCGTCGGCGTTGTAGCTCGCGGTCAGCTCGCGCACGGGACGAAAGACGCGCCAGCGATAGCGGCGTGACCACGCGCTGTCGACCACGGTCTGCAGCGCGGTGTCGCTCAGCACGAGCGGCGGATTGGGATCGGCGGGCGCGGCGCTCGCAAAGGGATTGGTCAAGCGCGTCCGCGCGCGTGGACCCTGCTCGATCGGCCGGGGCGGTTCGAGTGGGAGCCGCAGCGAGAGAAATGGAAAGAGCGACGTGCCGCGTGCGGCGATTTTGCCGAAATCGAACGTGAATCCCTGGATGATGAGCGTCGACGAGGATTCGCGCTCGACGACCGGATCGTCGTCTTTTTTTTGCAGATCGTTAGCGGCGGGCGATTGCCCCTGCACCGAGACCTTGGTGACGCTCGAATCGGCCGCGTGAGATGAGAGTTGGAGCGACAGCCGCGGCGTCAGCGACACCGCGATTGCCAGGGCGGCCGCGTGCAACAGAAACGAGACACCGAAAGCCGGCGGTTGGCGACGGTTCATGCGACATTCGCCATCGCACCAGCTTAGACACCGAACAGTTCAAAAGGTGTCTGACACGTGTCAGACCGGTGTCTGACACGTGTCTGACACCGGTCTATGGTGTCGCCGTCGAGAGCTTCTTCTTGTCCGCGTCGCTGAACCGCGGGAGCGCGCCCGAATCCACGGTCTGCCCCTGATCCGAGATGACCTGGAAGTACAGCGTGTCCTTCGAGAACTCCACCAGCATGAAGTGATAGCCGGTGTCGAACGCCTTGACGGTCAGGTTGGTCTTGCCGACGTCGCCCTGGCGCACCTTTCCCGCGCCGCCCGAGATGAAGTAGTAAATCCCCTTCTGCGGCTTGATGCGCTCGTAGAAGTGTTCGTGGCCGCTGAACACCGCGTCGACGCCGTACTTCAGGAACAGCGGCTCGAGCTGTTCACGAAGCTGCATGTCGGAGCCGTGGGTGCCCCCCGACGAGTACAGCGGATGATGGAAAAAGCAGATCTTCCAGTCGGATCCGCTCGCCGCGAGCTCCTTCTCGAGCCACTGCAGCTGCGGCTTGTCCATGTAGTTGCTGTCGAGACCGAAGAACCGCACATTGTTCTTGGGCTTGAACGTGTAGAACCGTTCGCCGCTCATGTTGAACATTTTGTAATACCGCTCGTTCGGGTTGTCGTGATTCCCGAGCGACGCGTAGAACTTCATGCCGGAGTCGAGCAGCGGCTTGTACGGCGCCTCGAATTTCTTCTCGAAGTCCTGCGGAGCGCTGCCGCCGTACAGGTTGTCGCCCATCATCAGCACGAACTCGTACGGAAACTTCGGGCGCACCGCGATGAGCTTCTCCGCAACTTTGAACTGCGCCGAATCGCCGGTGCCGCTGTCGCCGATGATGGCGATCTTCACCGAGTCCTTGGCGTTGGGCAGCGTGATGTCCTGCGCAGCCGGCGCCACGATGGCCGCCGCGAAGAGCGCGAGCGAAACGATGAGACGAGACGAAATGTGGCGATGCATGGCCGACAGCCTCCACGTCATGAAATGGCGTTCGGGATGTAGTCGATGATCAGATTCGCGCGCGCATCGCGCAGAATCAGATGCTTCCCGACGAACCGGTACTCGATGTCCTTGGGCAACTGCGGGAGCGACTTGAGCACGTTGGGAGGTACGCTCGACAGCGGCTCCTTCTCCGGATACTTCGTGTTCACCTTGAACGGAAAGTTGCCCGGGTTGTCGTCCTTGATGAGATCCTTCGCACCCGGGTTCTTGACCTCGGGACGCACCAGATGCCTGAAGTATGCGGAAATCTCCGGCGTGAAGATGTCGCCGTGCTTCGCGCCGGTCCGCGCGGCGCCGACGCGTTCGCCGAGCGCATCCTGCGCGGCGCGGATTTCCGCCGGCTCGGGTGTCTTCTTCAGCGGCGGCGCACTGTCGTCCGCCTTCTTTCGGAGCTCCACGTACTTGTCGATGCGATCTTTGAAGTCGGCGAGCAGGGCCGCGTGCGGATTGACGGCCGGCTTGTGCTGAGCGCTTACGGCTGAGGCGTGAACGAGTGTGGCGCATGCAACAGCTGCAAACAATCGAGTCATCACTACTCTCCCGTTGTCGTTTCTTGACGCACGTCTCGTACCATTTGGAAAAGCGATGACACGACCCGTCGCGACCTCGGCCGTAACGATCGCGTGCGCGATCGGACTGCTGCTCACCGGCTGCCGGGA
>MNEX01000092.1:4552-15969 GCA_001917905.1 Acidobacteria bacterium 13_1_40CM_65_14 | reverse complement strand
GTCGAAGCGTCCGCGCAACGTAGCGCACATCCTGCCTGAGGATGTCGGCATGGACCATCGCGGCGTTCGCGAGCACCTCGCCGACGGTCGCGATCAAGAGGCCCGCGAGCGCGAGGGGCCCCGACGCATCGCGGACGCGCCGCGCGAAGACGGCGCACATCTCTTCGCCGTACTCGTGGCGGAACGATGCAGGATACAAATGAAGCAGCAGGCGGAACACGTGAAGCAACCGCGGAGCTCGCAGAAATCGCAGAGACAACCGTGCTCGGCGACCTCCGCGTGCTCTGCGGTTGCTTTCCATCACTCTGTGCGAATCGCGCTGATTGGATCGACGCGCAGCGCGCGGAGCGTGGGCGCGAGGCTGCCCAGCACGGTCATCAGCACGGACAATCCGACGGCCGTCACAAGGGTCGGCGCGTCCGCCGGTTTGACGCCCGCCAGCAGCGCCTCCATGCTCCGCCCGGCCGCATAGGCGAGGGCGACGCCAGGGATCACACCCGCGACCGCAAGCACCACCGAGCGCCGCAGCACCATCGACAGGATGTCGCTCGACTGTGCGCCGAGCGCCATGCGCACGCCGATCTCCTGCGTCCGCTGGGAGACCGAAAACGAGAGCAGGCCGTGGATGCCGATGCCCGCCAGGACGAACGCGATGAGCGCGAAGGCCGAGAGGACGCGCACCTGCACCGATCGCGACGCCGTCTCCAGATCGACCATGTCGCTCAGCATCTGGACGCGCGTGATCGGCACCTTCGGATCCGCCTGACGGATGATGGCGCGAACGCCTGGCACCAACGTCGCGAGCGTTGCGGGCGGAGCCGTCGTTCGCACGGCGAGCTCTTTGGGGCTGTAGAACGTGATGGCGCCGTCCGCAACCTGCATCGACGAGAGGTAGACTTGCGGCTCGCTCTCCCGTTCCAGCCCGCGAAAACGCACGTCCGCGACCACGCCGACCACCTCGCGGTCGGCGAAGGCGAACGTGAAATGGCGGCCGATCGGATCCTCGCCCGGCCAATAGCGCCTGACGAATGATTCACTCACGACCGCGACGAACTGCCGATCGCGGCTGTCCGAGGCGCCGATGTCGCGCCCGCGCTTGAGCGGAATCGCCATGGCTTCGAAGTATCCGGGCGTGACGTAGCGGATCGCGGCGACGTTGTTTGCGCGTCGAGTGTCGTTGGCGGCCTCGACGTCGCCCTTCACGGACACCGGAAAGATCCCGCCACGCATCGATCCCATCGGCAGAAAGCTGACGTAACCCGCCGACGTCACGCCCGGCACGGCGCGGATCTCCCGCAACACGCGCGAGTAAAATGCTTCGCGCGTGGCGACCCGGCCATACGCCGGCATCGGCAGCTCCGTCCGCATCGTCAGCACGCCTTCGGGCTTGAAGCCCGGGTCGATGCTCTGCACCGTGAGGAGGGCGCGAATGAGCAGCCCCGCGGACACGAGCAGCACGACCGACATGACGATCTCGGCTACCACCAGCGCGGAGCGCAACCGTTCCTTCTGACCGCCACCCGATCGCGATCCTTCGCGCAAGCCATCGAGATCGGGACTTCCGCCGGCGCGGACGACCGGCGCCAGGCCGAACGCGATCCCGGTCACCAGGGTCAGCCTAGCGGCGAACATCAGGACGCGCACGTCGACGGACGGCGCAGCGGCGATCGGCAGGGTCGCCGGCACGAGCCGCGCCAGCAGCGGCACCGCGACGACGGCGACCGCGATCCCGAGTGCTCCGCCGACCAACGCCAGCAGCAGGCTTTCTGTCATCAGCTGCCGGATCAAGCGCTCGCGTCCCGCGCCGATAGCGGCGCGTACCGCCAGTTCGCGGCGCCGGCCGAGCGCGCGCGCGAGCAGCAAGTTGGCGAGATTCGCGCAGGCGATCAGCAGCACGCAGGCCGCGGCGCCCGACAACGCCATCAACAGCAGCCGCGAGCGGTTCGACACTTCCTCGCTGAGCAACAGGAGCACCGCGCCCGTGTCCTTGTTCTCCTTCGGGTACTGCTGAATCGACTGGGCCGCGATCACGTCCATCTCGGCGCGCGCCTGCTGCAGCGTCACGCCGCGTCGAAGCCGGCCGACGGCGTACAGATAGTTGTTCGTCCGTTCCTGGGGTTGATAGTCGCGCTCGCCAAAACGGTTCGTCGTCCAGAACAGCACGTCGCTCGTCGGGAAGTGGAACTCACGCGACATGACGCCGATCACCGTGTACGGCTTCTCGTCGAAGATGACGCTGCGCCCCACGACGTTCGGATCGCCGCCGAACTCGGTCTGCCACCACTGGTAGCTCAGAATCACGGTGCCCGCGGCGCCGTCGCGATCGTCGTCGGCCGCGAACGCGCGGCCGATGATCGGCGCCACGCCGAGGGTCGGAAGGAGATCGGCGCTCACCGACGACCCGATAAAACGCCGCGGCTCGCCCGCGCTCGTCATCGTGACGGCAGCCGCGCGATAGACGCCCAGCGATGCGAAGGATTTCGCGGCCGCTTTCCAGTCGTGGTAGTTGGGCGCCGAGAGCTCCATCGTCGCGTACCCCGGCGTCTTCTCCCACAGTTTGACGAGTCGATCGGGTTCGGGAAACGGCAGCGGGCGAATCAGCACGAAGTCGGTGACCGAGAACGCCGCCGTCGTCGCGCCGATCCCCAGCGCGACGATGAGGACCGCCGTGATCGCGAACCCGGGCGTGCGGCGCAGCGTCCGCGCCACGTAGCGCAGATCCTGCGCGAGCACGTCCCAGTGCACGAGCGCCGCATTCGGCAGCACTTCGGCGATCGTCTCGATCCAGAGTGCGGCGCCCGCGAGCGGTCCGGGTGCATCGCGGCGGCGCCGCGCGAAGATCGTGCTCATCTCCGCGCCGTACTCGTGACGGAAGGACGCGGGATAGAGACGCAGCAACAGACGATAGGGGTGCATGCGGCTTAGACGGAAATCATCTGCGAGCCGTTGGTCATCAGGCTTTCCCAGGCACGAAGCCGGCCGCACGCGCCATTCTCACGAGCTGCGTGAGCCGGCGGGCTTCCGCTTTCGCGACCGCGGTGCCGAGCGGCGTGATGCGGTAGTAGCGCCGCCGCTCGTCGTCTTCGTGCGGCGCCGGGCGCTCGCGCGGCTCGACGATCAGGCCCTGCTCGAGCATCCGCTGAATCGAGCGATACAGCGTGCCCGCGCTCAACTTCAGCTCGCCGCCGGTGCGCTCCGACACGTCCTGGATGACGGCGTAGCCGTGGCGGTCCTCGTCGGCGACCGCGAGAAGAATGTGAAAGGTCGCCGGCGGCAACGGGAGAAACGCGTCCGCCTCGCGCTGCAGATCAGTCATGCCACCGAGGCTATAGCCACAGTGGATATATTGTCAATGGCTATAGCCGGTCGCCCGACGTGTTCTGCTTTTCCTGCGCCTTGCGCCGATACATGCGCGCGTCGGCGACCGCGAGCAGATCCTCGTAGCTGCGGCCGTCGGCCGGAAACGCCGCAACGCCGAGGCTGACCGACACCGGTGAGGAATCGCCGTTGGGCAGCAGCAGCGGGGATTCAGCGATCGTGGCGGCGATCGTCTCGGCGCGCTGGCTCGCCATCTCCGCGGTGCATCCCGGGAGGATGAGCACGAACTCGTCGCCCGCATAGCGCGCGCAGAAATCGTACGGACGCAGATTGCGGCGGAAGCCGTCGGCGATGATGCCGAGCACCTCATCGCCCTTCTGATGCCCGTAGGTGTCGTTGATCTGCTTGAAGCGATCCACGTCCGCCATCACGACGGCGAACGGCTGCCCCGAGCGCGCCGCGCGGGCGATCTCGGTCTCGGCGTGCGACGCCAGCGAGCGCCGGTTCGGCAGGCGCGTCAACGGATCGGTCAGCGCCTCGTCGAGCCGGCGGACGTAGACGTTGTAGAGGCGGAAGGTGAGAAACAGCAGCGCGGCGAGGATGATGACCGACGTCACCCCGAATCGCGACACGCTCTGCACGGCGACGGTCGCGACGAGCGCGCCGATGAAGTAGTTCGGCGCGCCCCAGAGGAAGTCGCGGTCCCACACTTGAATCGGCGGCCGATTGGTGGTCAGCGCGATGACGGTCGCCATCAAGAGCGAGTTGGCGAGAAAGTACGCGAGCGATGCGGCCATGATCGACGGGATGACGATGTTCGCCGGCCCGTCGACCGCCTTTCCGCCGGTCCAGCGCAGCACCACGCCCGCCGCGCCCATCGACAGCGCCAGCACCGACACACTGAACGCCGTCTGATACCACGGATTGCGGAGCTTCATGTTGAAAGAGCACTGGGCCCACGCGCCGGCGATGGCAATCCAGATCGCGCCCGGCGATCCGAGCAGGAGCAGCGACGCGAAGCTGACGGCGTAGCCGATCGAGAACGTGGACGAGGATCCGGTGAGCTCGATCTTGACGGTGTTGAAGATGATCGCCGCCGCCATCAGCGGCAGAAACATCAGCAGATGATCGAAGGCGCCGTG
Organism: Acidobacteria bacterium 13_1_40CM_65_14; assembly: GCA_001917905.1. GTDB lineage: Bacteria > Acidobacteriota > Vicinamibacteria > Vicinamibacterales > CAVVIG01 > QHWF01. The sequence continues at coordinate 11,509 of MNEX01000092.1, read as the reverse complement.
CCGCGCCGACCACACGGCAAGCGCCGCGCCGGCCGCGATGACGGCGACGATGAACACACGCGCGGCGCGCGGCAGATCCCGGAACTTCATCGGAGGGCGCGACCCGTTATCATCAGTCATGATGATTCGGGTGACCGATTCGATCGTACTCGACGACCACGAAATCGAGGAGCGATTCGTCCGCGCCTCGGGACCCGGCGGTCAGAACGTCAACAAGGTCTCGACCGCCGTCGAGCTGCGCTTCGACGTCGCCGCCTCATCTCTGCCCGCCGACATGAAGCAGCGCCTCGGCGCGCTCGCCGGCCATCGCCTCACGAGCGACGGTGTCCTCCTCATCGACAGCCGCGAACACCGCACGCAGGCGCAGAATCGCGAAGCGGCGCGCGCGCGCCTCGTGGCGCTGCTGCAGCACGCCGCCAGGCGGCCCAAAAAGCGACGGCCGACGAAACCAGGCGCCGCCGCGCGCGAAAAGCGCCTCGATTCCAAGAAGCGGCGGAGCGCCGTCAAGACATCGCGACGCCGGGGAAATGATGAAGGCTAGCTGTCGCATTCAGATTCTTGGTTCAGAGCCGAATCGTACCCGGCCGCAGGCTTTTGGTGCTTGACACGGACTGACTTCAGCTATACACCCGCCACATACGTTTTTTAGTAGGAGGCCCCATGAGGCGTGCGGGGAGATCGGTCCTGTTCGCATCGGCGTTGCTGCTACTCGCTCCTGCTGCTGCGCTCGCGCAAAGCGCGATCGCCGGCGTCGTCAAAGACACAACCGGCGCCGTGCTGCCCGGCGTGACGGTGGAAGCCAGCAGCGCGGCCCTGATCGAGGGGACCAGGACCGTGACCACCGATGAAGCCGGGTTATTCCGCATTATCGATCTTCGGCCCGGCACCTACACCGTGACGTTCACGCTGGCCGGCTTCAACAGCGTCAGGCGTCAAGGGGTCGAGCTTCCGAGCGACTTCACCGCCACGATTAACGCGGATCTGCGGGTTGGCGCCATCGAAGAAACGGTCACGGTGACCGGGGCGTCACCTATCGTCGACGTGAAGAGCGCGACACAGCAACAGGTCCTGTCGCGGGATCTCCTCGACGCGCTGCCGACGGGACGGAACATCTGGGCCGTGGGGTCGACGCTGACCGGCATCACGTTGAGCGCACCGGACGTCGGCGGCACGGCCGGCATGCAGCAGACCTACATGGCCGTGCACGGCTCCGATCGGCGCGACAACGTCATCCAGGTGGACGGGATGAGCGTCAACGGGATCGAGGGCGACGGCGCCATCCAGAACTACTTCAACGACGGCATGTTCCAGGAGATGAGCTACCAGACGAGCGCTTTGACGGCGGACGTGCAGGCGTCCGGCGTGCGCCTGAACATGATTCCCAAAGACGGCGGCAACACCTTCAAGGGATCGATGTTCATCTCACGGACGCCGGGTGCCTGGCAGAGCGACAATTTCACCGACGAACTTCGTCAGAAGGGGCTGCAGGCGCCGAACCGGGTCGAGAAGATCCACGACTTCAACCCCGGATTCGGCGGACCGATCAAGAAAAACCACCTGTGGTTCTTCACCTCATACCGGCGATGGGGCGTCGACCAGACCGTCACCGACTCGTTCTACAACCTCGATCCGACGCACAAGACGTACGTCCCGGCCAACGGGCTCACCGGCCGCGAGCTGAAGCCGACCGTCGACGACAACATCATCAAGAGCGGCGTGGCGCGGTTGACGTGGCAGATGGCGCAGAAGCACAAGCTCTCCGCCTACATGGATCGCATCGTCAAGTTTCGTGGACACGAATGCGGCGCGTTTGTGCTGGAGGAGGCGTGCGGCATCCGCAGCCCGAAGCGCTACTTCACGGCGCAGGCCAAGTACACAGGCACGCTCAGCAGCCGGCTGCTCGTCGAAGCGGGCTTTTCGGAGAACGATGAGACCTATTCGACCAACGAGGCGCAGCCGAGCGTCGGCCGAACCGACATCCCGCGATTCGACCGCGGCACGAGCGAGGCTTGGAGCGCGCCGCAAGGTCCGTACTACTTCAGAGCGCCCGATCGCTACAGCTACAGTGCCGCGCTGTCGTATGTGACCGGCACTCACGCGCTCAAGACCGGCGCTCAGCTCTCACAAGGCGGGAACCGGCACCAGCGATCGCTCCAGAACGGCGTTGACCTCATCCAAGAGTATCGGACCATCAACGGCGTTCGCACCCCGGTATCGGTCGTGACCTACAACACGTCGCAGGCGTCGCAGGAAAATATCAAGTACGACCTCGGGTTGTACGTGCAGGACTCGTGGACGCTGAATCGACTGACGGTCAACCCCGGCGTGCGGATCGAGCTCTTCAACACGTACATTCCGAAGGAAGTTTCGCCGGCGGGCCGATTCGTGCCGGTCCGCGAATACGGCCCCATCTACAATCTCCCCAACTGGAAGGACGTGGCGCCGCGACTCGGCGGCGTCTACGATCTCCATGGCGACGGCAAGACGGCCGTGAAGGCGCACGCGGGCAAGTACATGCGCGCGTTTTCAACCGTCGGGTTCGCGCAGGTCTACAATCCCCTGCGCCAGGAAACCGACCGGCGGACCTGGTCGGATACGAACCGCGACGACATCGCGCAGGACAACGAGATCGGACCGATCGTCACCCCGTTCAACACGACCGGCGTCCTGAATCGAGTCGCCGACCCGGACATCAAGCGGCCGTATCAGTGGGAGTACAGCCTCGGGATCCAGCGTGAGGTCATGCGGGGCGTCTCGGTGTCAGCCAACTGGGTGCGGAGAGACTTCAGCCGTCTGTTCTGGACCGACAACGTCCTGACCACGTTCGACGATTACACGGCCATCCAGATCCCGAACCCGGTGAACCCGTCGGAGACGATTCCCATCTACAACCTCAGCCTCGCAAAGCGCGGACAGGTGAGCCAGGTCGACATGAACTCCGACAAGAACAAGCGTTGGTACACGGGGTACGACTTCGGGTTCACCGCGCGGGTCGGCAGCGGCAACATCTACGGTGGAACGAGCATCGGCCGTCAGCTCACGGCCAACTGCGACGTCGACGATCCGAACAGCCTTCGGTTCTGCGATCAGCGCGACCTGGATATGCCGTTCCTGACGCAGTTCAAGATCTCGGGATCGTATCCGTTGCCGCTCGGCGTTCAGATCAGCGGCAACTGGCAGGCCTATCCCGGCCAGCCGGGTGGAACCGCGCGGCAGGACGCCACCTACGATCCGGCGATCAGCCGCGTCATCGACCCGTCGCTCAACGTGAACTACGTCGTCGATCGAACCGTGGTGCCGAGCCTGGTACAGACGAGCGTGACGGTCCCACTGATCAAGCCTGGCACGAAGTACCTCGATCGCTGGAATCAGATCGATGTGCGCCTCGCGAAAAAATTCCACGTGCGCCACGTGAATTTCCAAGGACAGCTGGACATCTTCAACATCCTGAACGCCAGCTCGATTCTCAGCACGAACGAGACGTACGGCACGTCGCTGGATCGGCCGACGGCGATTCTGCAGGGACGGCTATTGGCCGTCGGCGCGCAATTGAACTTCTAGAAAGTTTGAAGTCTGAAGTTTGAAGTCTGAAATCCTCAGGCTTCAGACTTCAGACTTCGTACTTCAGACTTTCACTTTTCGCCCCTGGCGCTTCCGTAAATCGGATGACCGAATCGTCAGCCGCGTGCACGCCACGGCCGACCATTTCCGCGTGAGCTCTCGCAATTTCGGCAGGCGCGGGATTTGCACTCCGACGAACGAACCCACCGCCAGTGAAGATGGATTTCCAGGAATTCGCGGGCAAAGAAACGTCGGTCTTCGTCGAGCGGCTCACGGCCGCCGCCGCCGCGCAGGCTGAAGATGCGCGTGTGCGTGCGCGCGACGAAGCGCAGAAAATCATCGACGGCGTCCGCCAGGAGCTGAAGGAGCGGACCGCCGAGTTGACCGCCAGTACGTCCGAGCTCAATGCAGAAAAAATCGCGCTGGACGCGGCCCTGAACGAGGCGCGCGCGCAGGCCGACGCGGTGCGCGCCGAGGCTGACGCCGTGCGCGCCGAGGCCGATACGGTGCGCACGACGCTCGAAGCGAAGCTCGACGCGTCGGCCGCGAAGCTCGATGCGTCGGTCGCAGCCGAACAGACGCTTCGCCAGACGCTGTCGGAAGCCGAGCAGGAGATCGAACGGCAGCGCGCGGAAGCAGAGGAAGCGGCGCAGGCGGCGGCGCTACGCGAACAAATGGCGCGCGCCGCTCCGCAGCCGCTCGATCGCTTGCTGACCATCTTCGATCAGCTCGCGAAAGCGATGACGGTCGGCGATGTGCTCACCTCCCTCGTTCAGGGATTGGCGACCGAGTTCCCTCGCGTGGCCGCGTTCAGCGTGGGCGGCAATCATCTCGAGGGCCTCCATCAGGTCGGCTTCGATTTCAAGAGCGACATCTCCAAGGTCGTCATCCCGATGACGATGGACTCGCTGCTCACGCAGGCCGCGACGTCGGGACGCGTTCAGGGGTTCGTCGGCAGCGAGCTGACCGAGACCAGCAGCACGCCCTTCGGCGGTACGCCCGCCTTCGTGCTCACGCTCCCGATCGCGGTGCGCGGCGAGACGATCGCCGTCGTGTACGCCGACAACGGCGACCAGCAGCCGAGCAGCGGCGCCGCGCAGCGCGGCGTCAAGTTCGCGGAGCTCCTGCTGTGGCACGCCGTCCCGATGCTGTCGAAGCTGTCTGTCGATCGCGAAGCGACCGCCGAGGTCCGCCAGTACGCGACGCTGCTGCTGACAGAGATCGAGAACATGTACGAGGCCGATGCCAGCGACGACACGGATGGCGAACAGCTCAAGAGCCGGCTGAAGGACAACCTGGAATGCGCGAAACGGCTCTACGCGCAGCGCGTCGTGTCGGATGGCGTGCCTGCCGCCGCGCCGCTGCTCGACGAGCAGCTCGCCGCGGTCCTCCACGCGAAGTCGAGCACGCCGTTCGGCCGCGATCTGGCCGCGGTCGCCCGGCCGGCGGAATCTGCCGCGCGTCGCAGCGCCCGACGCCGCACCGCTGAGGCGTCTTGAGATTTCAGATTTCAGATTTCAGATTGGCCCGCTAGAGAGACATCGTTCCCTCGCCGACGACTTTTCTGCACTGGCGCTGGGGCCCCACCCCCAGCGCGAGCTGTCGCTGACACCTCGCCGCGGATTTCGATGTCCGCGGCTCGGTGTGGCCGCAGGCGCTAGACGCTCATACTTCCTTCACCGACGACCACTGACGTTCCGCCGACCTTCACGCTCGCGATCTCGCTGCCCGCTGACGCGACGTTAACGTGAATGCGACTCGGGCGTCGCACGAGCACACCTTGTAAAAAGATGATCGATGCGGCGCGGTCCGACGGCACGAGGCCGTGCTTCACGGCGTAGCTGCCGGCGGGTCCGGCCGCGGATCCGGTCGCGGGATCTTCGATGCCGCCGCTTCCCAGTAGCCGGCTGTACGCCGTCGCATCGTCTTGCCCGCGCTCGGTCGAGAACACGTAGAGGCCGCGCCGCTGGACGCCGGCCGCCGTCAACACCGCATCGACCTTCGCGCGATCGAGCACCGCCGCATCGACCGCCTTGCGCGTGGCGAGCGGCACAATCAGGAACGTCGATCCGGTGTGCACTTCCTGTGCGGGACGGATCACCGCGTCCTTCTCCAGGCCAATCGCCGCCGCCAGCCCGCCCGCGTCGTCGACCGTCTTGCCGAACGTCGGCTTGAGCTGCGTCATCCACGCGAACGCGAGCTGACGGCCCTTCCACTCGAGATCGATGTGGGTCGGCCCGACACCGAGCCCGAATACCGTCTTCGACATGGCGGGCTTCAGCACGCCCGCGTGCGCGAGCGCGAACGCCGTGCCGATCGTCGGGTGGCCGGCAAACGGCATCTCCGCGGTCCGTCCGAAGATTCGCACGCGATGATCGGTGCCTGGCTGTTCCGGCGGCCAGACGAACGTGCACTCGGAGTAGTTCGACTCGCGCGTCAGCGCCTGCATCGCGTCGGTGTCGAGCCCCGCCGGCTGCACAAAGACGAGCAGCTGATTGCCCGCGAGCCGGCGGTCGGTGAACACGTCCAGGTGGACGTAGCGATAGCCGCGGCCGGTACCGGCGCTCTGCGCGGACGTCGCGCGCGGCAGGGCAAGACCCGTCAAACCGGCAAGCGTCGTGAGGCCCCACTCTCGTCGATTCATGCGATTACAATACCCCACATCATTTATAGGGAGGGCTTGCGTATGAGGCTCATTGCCGCGGTCATGTTGTCCGTCCTTCTCGGCTCATTCCTCACGGTCGCGGCGCAGACGCCTGCGCAGCCGCCTGCTGCCGCCCAGGCGCCGCCGCAGCCGATGACGTTCTTCGTCACGAGCGTCGGCGGCGGCAACGGCGCGAATCTCGGCGGGCTCGCCGGCGCCGATCGCCACTGCCAGCAGCTCGCAACGGCGGTGGGCGCGGGCAGCAACGGCACCTGGCGCGCCTACCTGAGCGCGAGCGCCGCCAGCGGTCAGCCCGCCGTCAACGCGCGCGATCGCATCGGCGCCGGCCCGTGGTACAACGCGAAGAACGCACGCATCGCGCAGAACGTCGCGGACCTCCACGGCGACACCCTTGAAGCCGCGCGCCGCGGGAACAACCTCACCAAGGTGACCGCGCTCACCGAAAAGGGCGACATGATCAAAGGCGTCGGCGACACGCCGAACCAGCACGACATCCTGACGGGATCGCAGCTCGATGGGACCGCGTACACAGACGGCGCCGATCACACGTGCGGCAACTGGACGGGCAACGGAACAGGCACGGCGCAGCTCGGTCACGCGGATCGCACCGGCGGCGGCAACACGTCGTGGAACTCCACGCACCCGAGCCGCGGCTGCAGCCAGGAGAATCTGGTCAGCACCGGCGGCGCGGGATTGCTCTATTGCTTCGCGGTGAAATGACGAACGTCCGG
>MNEX01000092.1:0-4449 GCA_001917905.1 Acidobacteria bacterium 13_1_40CM_65_14 | reverse complement strand
AATCGTTGTCGAACATTCTGCAGAGTCTTCCGGCCGGCCAGAAGGTCGGCATCGCGTTTTCCGGCGGCCTCGATACGAGCGCGGCGCTTCACTGGATGCGGGCGAAGGGCGCGATTCCCTTCGCCTACACCGCGAACCTGGGTCAGCCTGACGAGCCCCAATACGACGACATCCCGCGCCGCGCGCTGCTGTACGGCGCGGAGAAGGCACGCCTGATCGACTGCCGCACACAGCTCGTCGCCGAAGGGCTCGCGGCGCTGCAGTGCGGCGCGTTCCACATCTCCACGGCGGGCGTACCGTATTTCAACACGACGCCACTGGGGCGCGCCGTGACGGGCACGATGCTCGTCGCCGCGATGAAAAAAGACGATGTCCACATCTGGGGCGACGGGAGCACGTTCAAAGGAAACGACATCGAGCGGTTCTACCGGTACGGTTTGCTCGCGAATCCGCATCTCCGCATCTACAAGCCGTGGCTCGATCAGCAGTTCATCGACGAGCTCGGCGGACGAAAAGAAATGTCGGAGTACATGCAGCGCGCCGGCTTCGCCTATCGCATGAGCGTCGAGAAGGCGTACTCGACCGACTCGAACATGCTCGGCGCGACGCACGAAGCCAAAGATCTCGAGCAGCTGAACACCGGCATCACGATCGTCGAGCCGATCATGGGCGTGGCGTTCTGGCGCGAGGACGTCGAGGTCAAGCCGGAAACGGTCGCCATCCGCTTCGACGAGGGACACCCCGTGACGCTGAACGGGAAATCATTCGACGAGGCGGTGTCGCTGATGTACGAGGCGAACGCGATTGGCGGTCGCCACGGCCTCGGGATGAGCGATCAGATCGAGAACCGGATCATCGAAGCCAAGAGCCGTGGGATTTATGAAGCGCCGGGCATGGCGCTGCTGTTCATCGCCTACGAGCGGCTGATCACCGGCATTCACAACGAGGACACGATCGAGCAATACCGTGAGAACGGCCGGAAGCTCGGCCGGCTTCTGTATCAGGGCCGGTGGTTCGATCCGCAGACGCTGATGCTGCGCGAGTCGGCGCAGCGATGGGTGGCGCGCGTCGTCACCGGCGAAGTCACAGTCGAACTGCGACGCGGCAACGATTACTCGATCCTCGACACGACGAGCCCGAACCTCACCTATAAGCCCGAGCGGCTGACGATGGAGAAAGGCGAGGCGTTTTTCACGCCGCAGGATCGCATTGGGCAGCTGACCATGCGGAACCTGGACATTGCCGATACGCGCGAAAAGCTCAGCGCGTATTCGAAGAGTGGTCTTCTCACACCGGCGGCGGGCTCTGCCTTACCGTTGCTCACTGACGGCGAAGAATCGTAGTGGTTCACGACAAGTCTGTTGTCGAGCGTGTTCCCTTGTGGCACATGCCCTAGTGAAAGAGTGTGCAGAGGCGGCCTCTTCCGTGTCGGCACCTCAATTGCCCTACGCGCCAAGCGTGGTGAGTTTTTTCATGGTCGGTTCGGAGCGTGTGACGTGGGAACTGGTGTCGGTCGATAACACCGGTGTCTGCCGCCTGTCGGTCTCGCACTCGGGCGGTGTCATCGTAGAGTACTTCACGAGCACGGCCGCAGCTCTGCAGCGCGAGTCGGAAATCGAAGCGCTCTTAACCGGAATGTCGGCGACACACAACGGATCTTCCAAATGACGTCATCGCTCGATCGTCGTACCGGTCGCCTGCTCATCGTCGACGACGATGAAGGAGTGACGCAGACATTCGCGGGCATTCTGAGGCTGGAAGGTCATCAGGTCAGAACGGCGTCCAATGCGTTCGAAGGCCTGAAGGAAGTCGAAAGCTTTCGGCCAGACGCCATCATCCTCGACCTGCGAATGCCGCTCATCAATGGACTCGGGTTTCTCTATCGTCTCCGCGGGTTCGTCGACACATGCCGTGTCCCGGTCGCGATGATCACCGGGGACTGCACGATCGACGAGGAAGCGACCAACGAGCTGCGCACGCTGGGCGCGCACGTCTGGCTGAAGCCGCTGTGGACCGAAGACCTCATCTCTATCGCCAACGCCCTTCTCAAGAACCAATCCCACTGACTATACAAATCTGCGTTTCGTGCCGACACACGGCCGTGAGGGTCTGTGTTCTGGTGGTTTGAGCGCCGTGGCCAGTTTCTCCGGTACGAGGTCCGCGACCTGCCGGACGGCCGCTACGAGCTCCGCGTGATCGACATCGACGGCTCCGAGCGAGCTGAGCATTTCGCCGATTCCGCGGACCTTACCAAGCGTCAAATCGAGTTCGAACGGGATCTCGCCGCCGAGGGGTGGACGGGACCGGTCGGCTGGAACCTGTAGGCTTAGCTAAACTAAACGCAACCACGAAGGCACGAAGGCACGAAGAGAATGCTCTTCTTGTACCAGAGGTTCTTCGTGTCTTCGAGTCTTCTATGTTGCATTTTTCACCGAGAAGTAGGCTAGGCTGGCACTAATACTGCTCACCTGCCCCGCAAATCGACTCGCAGCGCTCTAACTCGTATCAATCTCCGACGGTAGAACCGGATGGCGGCGGCCGTGAAATCGACACAACTCGAATCGACGCCCACCAGAACCCTATGTCCGTATTGCCACCGCCCGCTTCGGTGGGTGGCGATGCGCTGGCTCGCGCGCGGCGTGTTCGAGTGCGAGCGCTGCGGTGAATTCCCGGATTTCCGTCAGCCGCTTCGGGATCGATCGGCAGAGTTCGCGCCGATCGACGTGTAAGACCGACGGCCTCTCGTAGCGCAGGCTTTTAAGCCTGCCAACGGCCGCTGGGCAGCCCTGAAGAGGATGTGAAGAAATCACATCAACGCAAAGGCCGCTAAGACCGCAAAGAAGAATCTTTCGAAAAGATCCTTTGCGCGCTTTGCGATCTTTGCGTTCAACGTGATTTTTTCACAAGCTCTGACACGCTGCGCTACACCGCCTCGACGAGCGTGAGCGCGAATCGATCGACCGCGTCGATCCACTGCGCCGCGCATTGAAAACCGGCTGATTCCAGCATCGCCACGATCTGCTTCGGCTCGTACTTGTACGAGCTCTCGGTCCAGATCCGCTCGCCCTGATCGAACGACACCTCGAGCTCCGCAGCGGGAATCCGCACACGCTGCGCCCGCTGCGCGACCAGATGCATCTCGACTCGTGAAGCGGCTTCGTTCCAGACCGCGCGGTGACCGAAGGCGTCCACGTCGAAATCGCCACCGAGCTCGCGGTTGATCCGCACGAGCAGGTTGCGGTTGAACGCGGCGGTGACGCCAAGCGGATCGTCGTACGCGAGCCGCAGCGCGCGTTCGGGCTTGACGAGGTCCGCGCCGAGCAGCAGGCCGTCGCCCGGCAGCAATCCGCGACGAATCGCGCGGAGAAACTCATCCGCCCCTGGCGCGTCGAAGTTGCCGATGTTCGATCCGAGGAACACCGCCAGCGTACGTCCGGCCGTGCGCGGCTGCTCCGCCAGTTCCTCGAGCCCCGCTTCGTACGTCGTCTCGTGCAGCACGATCGCGACCTCGTCCAACTCGGACAACGTTCGCGCAGACGCGGTGAGCGCCGCCGACGAGACGTCCACGAAATGGATCGTCAACGGACGCGCGTGAGATGCGCCGCTCTGCACGAGCACGCGGAGCTTCTCGCCGTCGCCCGAGCCGAGCTCGACGATCGTCGACACGCGCTCGAGGCGATCGAAGACATCGGGCCCGTGCGTCTCGAGGAGACGCGCTTCGGCCCGCGTGATGCCGTACCACGGCAGCCGGCAAATTGCGTCGAAGAGCGCCGAGCCGAGGGCGTCGTAGAGATACCGCGACGGAAGCTGGCGCGGATGGAGTGTCAGGTAGTACTGGACATCGGCCGCGAACTCTTTCGCGGCATCCGCCAGCAGGAGTGCACGCGAGCCGCTGCTGCGGACGCTCATCGCGCCTCCTTCGCGCAGCGGAACGTCGCGTAGACGTACGGGTAGCGCGCGCGGAACCAGTTGCGGAACGACGGACGAATCAGCTCGCGTGCGGTGGCCGGCGAGGCGCCTTTCATCACGACGTGCTCGCCGTCGAAGAAATCGGCGGAGTATTCCGGGTACGACGCCATCGCGTGGAATCCGGCGAAGGGTGCGAACACCGTGCTGGTCCACTCCCACCCGTTGCCGACGAGATCGTCGACACCCCACGCGCTTCGGCCCGCAGGGTGACTGCCGGCGGGCTCGGGATCCCAGCTCGCGAAATCGAAGACGCCGTGCGCTGAACCCGGCGTGCCGTCGCCCCACGGATGCCGTCGCTCGCGTCCATCCGGAGCGCCGAACGCGGCGCGCTGAAACTCCGCTTCGGTCGGCAGTCGCGCATCGCGCCACCTCGCGTACGCCGACGCCTCCGCCTGGCTCACGTACACCGGCCACGCGCGCGGCAACGGGATGAGGTCGAACATGCCTCGCCAGTACCAGTCAGCTCCATGCCGCTCCCAG
>MNEX01000103.1 GCA_001917905.1 Acidobacteria bacterium 13_1_40CM_65_14 | reverse complement strand
GGCACCGAATGCGCGCGCTACGACGACTGCTACGTGACGAAGATGCGCCAGCGCGCCGCGGCCTCTGACGTCGTCATCGTCAATCATCACCTGCTCTGCGCCGATGCCGCCGTCCGCCAGAACGCGTACGGCGAAGTGATCCCCGCCTGCCATCGCGCGATTCTCGACGAGGCGCATCAGCTCGAGGACATTGCCACGCAGTACTTCGGCTACAGCCTGAGCAACTACCGCGTCGAGGAGCTCGCGCGCGACATCGAGCGATCGCTGATGATGATTGTCGGTGATGACCGAAAAGCGAGAGACGACATCACCAGAGCGATCGAGAGGCTGCGCGACTACGCGCGCGCATTCTTCAGCGATCTGGCGTTTGCGCATCGCGGCGATCGGAGCGAGCGGAGGCGGGGCCCCGCGAGCATCAGAAGCGAAGAGCGCATCAGGGCTACAGTCGATTCGCTGGCGCAGGCGTCAGAAGCCGCCGCGGATCTCACCGGCGCCCTCGACATCGTCCAATCGACGCTCGCGCTGTTGGTCCGGCTAAAGCCGGACGCCACCGGAGCGGAATCAGTCCGGCTTCAGCCGGACGACGACGATGAAGAAAAACGCTCAGACGACATCGCGGCGCTGCTGAGACGATCGGGCGAGCTGCGCGACGACCTGCGGTTTCTGCTTCGGGCGGGCGATCCGGAGTACGTGTACTTCGTCGAGTTCCGTGGACGCGGGATTTTCCTGCGCGCGTCGCCGATCGACGTGTCGGCGATCGTGCGCGAGCTGCTGCTCGACAAGATGCACGCGACCGTGTTGACGTCGGCGACGCTCGCCGTCGACGGCAGCTTCGAGTACATCCGCGATCGGCTCGGCATCCGCCGCGCGGACGAAGTGCGGCTGCCGTCCGAGTTCGATTTCGCGCAGCAGGCGATCCTCTATCTGCCGCTGCGCATGCCCGATCCGCGGTCCGACACCTTCGCGCTGGCCGCCGGACGCGAGGTGATCGAGATCCTCAAACGCACCGAGGGGCGCGCCTTCGTCCTCTTCACCAGCTACGCGACGATGAGGGCGGTGCAGGCGATTGCGGAGATGGCGGTCGACTATCCGATTCTGGCGCAGGGCACGGCGCCGCGATCGCAGTTGTTGAAGCAGTTCCGCGAAACGCCGCACGCGGTGCTCTTCGCCACGTCGAGCTTCTGGCAGGGGGTCGACGTCGCCGGCGAGGCGCTGAGCTGCGTCATCGTCGACAAACTGCCGTTCGCGTCGCCAAGCGATCCGATTACCGCCGCACGCATCGACGCGATCCGGGCGCGCGGCGGCGATCCGTTCGCGGAATATCAGGTGCCGCTGGCGATCCTCACGCTCCAACAGGGGCTCGGCCGCCTCATCCGTCATCGGCGCGACCGCGGCGTCCTGGCTGTGCTGGATCCGCGGCTGCGCACGAAAGGGTACGGGCGGCGGTTCATCGCGTCCTTACCGCCTGCGCCGGTCGTGCATGACCTGTCACACGTCGACGCGTTTTTTTCGCGTTCGTGGGACGTTCATCCACGATGAGGACCGGCCGCTCCGTTGTCGCGGCCGGAGAGCCGGGGGTCGAAGGCCGGTTGTGCCCCATACTCATCCAGTTGATACGGTCAGCTAGAACCATCCGAATGCGCGTTTCCGGCGTCTATGATTCCGTAATGCTGACGCGCGTGTCTGCGTTTGTCATTGCCCTCACCGCGTCCGTGAGCGCCAACGGCCCGGCGCTCCGGCTGCACGGCTCGATCGAGCCGGTGCGCAGTCACCCGGTTGTCGTGCCTCGTCTCGCCGGCAGCGGCGGACCCGGCACGCTCGTCATCGTCCACCTCGTCAAAGCGGGGACGCGCGTCAAGCGCGGCGACCTGCTCATCGAGTTCGATCGGCAGGCGCAAATCAAGGCGGCCCACGACCGCGAAGCCGAGTACCGCGACTTCGTCGAGCAGATCAACCGGAAGCGCGGCGAACAGCTGACCGCGCGGGCGCACGGCGAGGCGGAGCTCAAGATCGCCGAGAACGCCCTGAAGAGCGCGGAGCTCGAGATCCTCAAGAAAGAGGTCGTGCCGCCCATCACCGCCGAACAGAACCAGCTGACGCTCGACGAAGCGCGCGCGAAACTCAGCCAGCTTCGCCGCACCTTCGACCTGCGGCGCAAAGCCGACGCGGCCGACATCCGCGCGCTCGAGATTCAGCGCGATCGCGCGATGAACGCGTGGAAGCACGCCGAGAGCAACGCCGACCGGATGCGCGTCGTGTCGCCGATCGACGGGATGGTGGTGCTGAAGTCCACGTGGAAGAGCGGCACGATGGGCGAGGTGCAAGAGGGCGAGGAAGTGCGCTCGGGCCTGGGCGTCATGGACGTCATCGACCCGTCGGCGATGCGCGTGCGTGTCAAGATCAATCAGGCCGACGTCTCCGCCCTTCGCGTCGGCCAGCCGGCCCGCATCACGCTGGACTCGTATCCGACCCGCACGTTCACCGGGCGCCTCGAACAGCTGTCGCAGATCGGGGCGGTCAGCACGATGTCGAACCGCGTGCGCAGCTTTCTGGCGATCTTCAGCATCGACGGCAGCGACCCGCATCTGATGCCGGACCTCGCGGCGGCGATCGACATCGACCGGGGGGAAGGGGCCCCCGGAGTAAGCAACGACCGCGGGGAAGGGGCCCTCGGAGTAGACGACCGGGGGAAAGGGGCCCCCGGAGTAGACAAGAGCGCGCGATGAACAAGTCGGGCGCCATCCTCGCCGTCGTGCTGGTCGTCGCCCTGGCGGTACTGTCGGTCGCCGCGGCTGCCGCGCTAGGTCGCGCCACCGGCACGCCGTCGGTGCCGACGGCACTCGTGACGAAGACGACGTTCGTCGATTTCCTGCAACTGCGCGGCGATATCAAGGCCGTGCGATCGGTCGTGCTGACGGCGCCGTCCACGGGCGCCGACCTGCAGATCGTCGAGCTGGCAACCAACGGCGCGAAGGTCGCCGCTGGTGAGGTGATTGTCACCTTCGATCCCACGGTGCAGCAGCGCACGCTCGAAACGAAACAGTCGGAGCTCAAGCAGGCCGACTCGGAAATCGAGCGGACCGAAGCCGAACAGCGGCGGCGCGTGGCGGCGGCGCAGAGCGAGCTCGAGGAAGCGAAGAAGGCGCTCGCGCGAGCCCGCCTCGAGATTCAGGGCAACGAGCTGCGCCCCCGCATCGAGGCCGAGAACTTCATCATCGCGGTCTCCAACGCGGAAGAACACGTGCGCGAGCTCGAGAAAAAGATCGACGGCGAGCGGATGGCCGCGCAGGCCGACGTCGCGATCGCGCGCCAGAAGCGCGCGAAGGCCCTCTTCGACGTACAGGACACCGAGCGCATTCTCGGGTCGTTGCAGATTCGGGCGCCGATTGACGGGTCGATCTCGCTGCTGCCGAATTTCCGCGCCGGCGGCCCCGGCCGCGCCGCGCCGGAGTTCAGACGCGGCGACCGCGCGTGGTTCGGGGCGCCGATCGCCGAGCTGCCCGACCTGACATCGGTGCAGCTGACTGCGCGCGTGGATGAAGCCGACCGCGGGCGCGTGCAGATCGGCAGCGGCGTCCGCGTGCGCGTGGACGCGGTGCCCGACCGCGAGCTCACCGGCACGCTGAAGGACATCTCCGTCGTCGCGAAGCCCGACTTCACGACGTGGCCGCCGGTTCGCAACTTCGACGTCGTCGTCGGGCTGTCGGATTCCGATCCGCGGCTGCGCCCGGGCATGAGCGCGTCGGCGCGCGTCGAGCTCGATCGCCTGGCCGACGTGCTGGTTGTCCCGACAGGCACCGTGTTCCAGCGTGGATCGGCGACGGTCGTCTACGTCGTCGAGCGCGGCTCGATGGAGAGCCGGCCCATCACCGTGCTGCGGCGCGGTCGCGATCAGATCGCCGTCGCGTCTGGCGTGCGCGAAGGCGAACGCATCTCGCTGAGGGAACCGGAACAAGAAGGTACCGCGAAATGAGCGTGATGAGGAATGCGGCGATCACGATCGCCGTCATTGCTGTCCTGCTCGTGGCGGGACTCGCCATCCTCCGTGGCATGGCGCCGTCGGCGGCGAAGGCGATTCCGACCGCGCACGTGCAGCACGGGCGCGTGCAAGTGACCGTCTACACGGTCGGCGAGCTGCGCGGCACGCGAACGGTGCAGATCGCCGTGCCGCCCATGGGTGGCCAGTTGCAGCTCGTCAAGCTCGCCGAAACCGGTGACGCCGTGAAGGCCGGCGACGTCGTCATGGAATTCGATTCCGCGGAGCAGGAATTCAACCTCGAGCAGGCGCGGTTCGATCTCCAGCTGGCCGAGCAGGACATCGTGAAGGCCGACACGCAGGCGGCGGTCCAGGAGGCCGACGACGAGGTCGCGGTGCTGCACGCGCGGTACGACGTGCGTCGCGCTGAGCTCGACGTGCAGAGCAACGAGCTGGTGAGCGCGATCAAAGGGCAGCAGAACGTGCTGGTGCTCGATGAAGCGAAGCAGCGGCTATCGCAGCTCGAGGCCGACGTGAAAACGCATCGCGAAACGGGGCGCGCGTCGGCCGCCAGCCTGCGCGAGAAGCGCAACAAAGCGCAGCTCTCGGTACAGGTCGCCGAACGCAACATCGACAGCCTTCGGGTCCGCGCGCCCTTCGACGGCTTCATCACGGTCCGCACCAACTTCATGGCCTTCGGCGGCATCGGGTTTCCCGGTGTCATGCCCGACTATCGCGTCGGCGATGCGGCGTTTGCCGGCCAATCCATCGCCGATCTGATCGACTCATCGCACATCGAGGCCACGGCGAAGCTGCCCGAGCAGGATCGCGCGAACGTCGCCCCTGGTCAGCCGGTCGAAGTGGCCGTGGACGCGTTGCCCGACGCGCCCCTGCGCGGCACGGTGCGGACGGTGAGCGGCGTGGCATCACGTGGGATCTTCGACGCCGGCACGCGACAGTTCGACATTGCGTTCGACCTCGGCGGACATCCGTCCGTTCGTCCCGGTGTCTCGGCGGCGATCGCGATTTCAGGGCAGGCGTACGACAACGTGCTCTACATCCCGCGCACGGCCGTGTTCGACGTGAGCGGCAAGCCGACCGTCTACGTTCGCTCGGGCGGCGGCTTCGATGCGCAGGAGATTCGCGTCCGTGCCTGGACCGACACCGTCGCCGTCGTCGAGAACATCGACCGGGCCGCGGAAGTGGCGCTCGTCAACCCGAACGCACCGTCCGGTTCCCGTCCGAAGCCGCAGGCGACCGCCCCGCAGCGGGCCTCTCGATGAAGTCGGCGCTGTGGCTACCCGATCTGGGACGCAGCGTGGACAGCCTCCTGCTGCACAAGCTCCGCACGCTGCTGACGATGCTCGGGATGATCTTCGGCGTGGCGGCGGTCGTCGCGATGCTGTCGATTGGCGCCGGCGCGCAGCAGCAGGTGATGGCGTTCATCGAAGATCTCGGCGTGCGCAATCTCATCGTCGAGGCGCGCGAAACGACCGAGTTTCAGGCCTTCCAGAAGATCCGGCAGCAGTCGCCCGGGCTCACGTTCAAGGACATCCGCGCCATGCAGGGGACGGTGCCCGGACTCGAGATGCTGTCGCCGCGCAAGCGCTTCACACCGTCGCAGGTGATCCCGAAGCCGCAGGGCGAGCTGCCGGTCGTCTACGGCGTCGAGCCCAACTACCGGCAAATCGCCGCGCTGAAGATCACGTCGGGCCGATTCTTCACGACGGACGAAGCGGCGCGCGCGGCGGCCGTCTGCGTCCTCGGCGAAGCTGCGCGCGTGCGCCTCTTCGGCCTGACCGACCCTCTCGATCGCTTCGTCAAGGTGAACGGACAGTGGTATCAGGTGATCGGCGTCGCGGGCGCGCAGGCGGTCGCTCAGGGCGACATCGCCGGGGTGCCTGGGCAGGATCGGAACAACGCCCTTTATGTACCCACCAGCGCCGCGATGTTCCGGCTCGAGGACAACTACAGTCAGTTTCGAGACGAAGTCGACGGCGTGTATCTTCGCCTGAAGCCCGACGCCGATATTCTGGCGGCGGCGGCGACCGTGCGCGGGATTCTCACCGCGTCGCACCGCGGCGCCGACGATTACACGCTGGTCGTTCCCGCGGAGCTGCTCGCCGAGCAACAGCGTACGAAACGGATCTTCGACATCGTCATGGTCGCGCTCGCGTCGATCTCGCTGCTGGTCGGAGGCATCGGCATCATGAACATCATGCTCGCCAGCGTGCTCGAACGGACTCGAGAAATCGGCGTCCGCCGCGCGATCGGCGCGCGCCGCACCGACATCATCCGGCAGTTCGTCATGGAGACCACGCTGATTGCGGTGGCCGGCGGCACGCTCGGGTTGCTCGTGGGCGCGTCGATGTCGCGGCTCATCGCGAGCTTTGCCGGCTGGTCCACGATCATCAGCGGCGGTTCACTGCTCCTCGCATTCTCCGTGTCGATGGTGATCGGCCTGGTCTCGGGCGTGTATCCCGCCATGAAGGCCGCCGGCCTGGATCCCGTTCAAGCGCTGCATTACGAGTAGACCGCCATCTAGCGGACCGTATCAGCTGAAGGAGCACTAGTCACAACGAGCCTTCGACCGCGATTTTCGGGCCGCGACAACGCGGGGTCCCCGCCGCGCACGCCTGCGCGGTGGGGTGCGAGCGGAGCGGCCCGGTAGTAATTCGGAAGAGACGCTCCACTGATTCCCGGCTTTTGACGTCTATGCTTCAAGCGATGTGAGGTGCCGCATGCGCATCGTCCGATCCGTCGTGGTCCTCGCTTTGTTCGCTTGCGGGACGGTCGCGACAGCTCAAACAGCGAAGACTGAGGCTGCGGCGACCGTGCTCGCCGCGACCCGCGAAGCGCTGGGCGGCGAGAAGAAACTCGCGTCGGTGAAAACGCTCGTCGCCACCGGCAGGACACGTCAGGTGCGCGGCGAGAACCTCGTCCCCATCGAGTTCGAGATCGCGATGGAGCTGCCGGATCGGTACGTCCGCAAGGACGAGATTCCCGCGCAGGAAAGCGATCCGACGACCGTCGGCTTCAACGGCGACGAGCTGATTCAGTTGCCGCTGCCCGCCGCGCCGGGTGGACCGGCGAGAGCCGGCGGACCGCCGGCGCCGACGCCGGAGCAGCAGGAGGCCGCGCGCAAGACGAGGCTCGCCAACGTCAAGCAGGACTTCGCACGTCTAACACTCGGCATGTTCGCGACCTCCTTCAGCAGCGTTCCGCTCACCTTCAGCTACGTCGCCAAGGCCGAAGCGCCGCAAGGCAAGGCCGACGTGCTCGATGTGAAGGGGGCGGGAAATTTCGCGGCGCGGCTCTTCGTCAACGCCGACACGCATCTGCCGATCATGATCTCGTGGACGGCGCCGGTCCCGCCGCAGCGGCCCCCTTCGCGCGGTAACGGTCCGATCGCTTCGGCGGGCCAAGGAGCCGGGGTGCCATCGCGGGGGGGAGCTCCGGCCTCTTCGGCGCCCGCGGGACCGCCGTCTGCGCCTCCGCCGCCTTCGCCGGGCGCATCCCCTCCGGCTTCGGCAGGCCAAGCTGAGTCGCGCATCTACTTCGCCGACTACCGCGACGTCGGCGGCATGCAGTTTCCGTTTCGTTTGCGCCGCGCCCTCGGTCCCGACACGGTCGAGGAAACGACGTTCGACGGCTTCAAGATCAACGCGAAGATCGATCCGAAGAAATTCGAGGTCCGCAAATGAGCGTGGCAAACTCTCCACCACAGAGGACACGGAGGACAGGAGGTTTAAACCTCAAAACGCGATTTTCCTCCGTGTCCCCCGCGTCCTCCGTGGTGGGGAGCTTGGCGCTGCTGTTGGTCCTGTTTGCCTGCACGGCGTTCGCACAAACGTCTCGCGACGCGAAGCTGCTCGTCACGGTCGTCGACCAGACGAGGGCCGTGCTCCCCGGCGCGACGGTCACCGTCACGGGCCTCGAGGACGCGACGAAGGCCGTCGCCGTGCCGCCGGTGAAGACATCAGATCAGGGCATCGCGACGATTCCGGGACTTCGACCCGGCCGCTATCTCATTCAGGCGGAGTTCCCCGGCTTCGACATCGGCTTCCTGCGCGACGTCAGGCTGCGCGCCGGCGACAACAAGCACGTCGTCGTGCTGCCGCTCGCAGGCCTGCAGGACTCGGTCACCGTCAGCCGCGACGCGCAGGAGTCGGCGGCCGATCGGCGCGGCGGCGCGTTCGGCAGCGCGCTCACGCGCGAGCAGGTGGACGCGCTCTCCGACGATCCGAACGAGATGGCGCAGCAGCTGCAGGAAATCGCCGGCGGCGGCGCCGTGCTGCGCGTCGACAGCTTCGAGGGCGGCAAGCTGCCGTCAAAGGCGCAGATCAAATCGATCCACATCACGCGCGACGCGTTCGCCGCGGAGAATCACGGCGCCGGCGGGTTGTTCATCGACATCATCACGCAGCCCGGCGTCGGACCGCTGCGCGGCGGCGGACGCTACCAGCTTCGCGACGGATCGCTCAGCGGCCGCAGCCCGTTCACGCCGAAAAAAGGTCCCGAGCGGTCGCAGAACTACGGGACCAACTTCGCGGGGTCGCTCATCAAAGAGCGCGCCTCGTTCAACCTGTCGTTCAACGGATCGACGTCGTACGAGACGCCGAACCTCTACGCCGCGCTGCCGACCGGCACGCGCGCGGAAGCGCTGGCGCTCCGCGTTCCGCGCGACAACTTCTTCATGTTCGGCAACTTCGATTACGCGGTCACGAAGGACCAGACGTTACGGGTCAGCTACAACCAGAACGACTCGACGCAGCGGAATCTCGGCGTCGGCGCCTACGATCTCCCGGAGCATGCCTTCGCCAGCGAGGAGCACTTCCACACCGTGCGCGTGCAGGAAGCGGGACCGCTCGGGCGGCGGTTCTTCACCAACACGCGGCTGGAATTCTCGTGGTCGGACACCGACTCGCGATCGACGCTCGAAGCGCCGACCATCCGCGTGAACGACGCGTTCACGAGCGGCGGCGCGCAGGTCTCCGGCGGGCGCCACACGCGGACGGTCAACCTCGCGTCGGATCTCGATTACGTTCGCAGCATCCACTCACTCCGTGCGGGCATCGTGCTCAACGGCGGATCGTTCCGGTCGGACGACACGTCGAATTATCTCGGCACGTACACGTTCGAGAGCCTCGCGGCGTACGAGGCCGGACTGCCGCGCAGCTACACGCGGCGCATCGGCGATCCGAACATCGATTACTGGAATCTGCAGGCGGGCATGTACATCCAGGACGACATCCGCGTCCGCAAAGGGCTGACGCTCAGCCCCGGCCTCCGCTACGAGGCGCAGACGCATCTGGACGACTTCAACGCGTTCGGGCCGCGATTCGGGATCACGTGGGCGCCGTTCAAGAACGGCAAGACGACGCTGCGCGCGAGCGCGGGGATCTTCTACGACTGGCTCGGCAGCGGCATCTACGAGCAGACGCTGCGCGTCGACGGATTCCGGCAGCAGGAGCTGAACATCATCAACCCGTCGTTTCCCGACCCGGGCAACGTCGGAATCGTCCCACCGATCAACAAGTATCTGCTGGCCGCGAATCTCGAAATGGTGCGCAACACGCGCGTGAGCGCCGGCGTCGATCACGCGTTCACCTCGAAGGTTCGCGCCGGCGTCACCTACGCTCACATCAACGGCACGGGACTGCTGCGCGGGCTGAACTTGAATCCACCCGGCATTGGGAGCGGGGGCAGCGGGGGCGGCCGTCCCGACGCCGTGTTCGGCAACATCATCGAAGTCACGGGTGACGGCCGGTCGCGGCAGCACATCGTCAATTCGTTTCTGCAGGTCTTCGTTTCGCCCCCGTCGCCAAACCCGAGCAAGGAGCTCTGGAACTGGAAGCGGATCAACGTCGGCGTCAACTACTCGGCGGGAAAAATAGAGAACGACACGGACGGCGCGTTCAGCGTGCCGGCCACCGGCAGCCTCGCCGCCGAATGGGGCCCGGCGCAAAACGACGTCCGCCATCGGTTCAACGCGTTTTTCGGCACGCAGGCACTTCGCAACTTCAACGCGAACCTCGGTCTGCAAGTGGCGAGCGGGTCGCCGTACACGATTCGGACGGGGCTCGATACCAACGGCGATCTCATCTTCAACGATCGGCCCGACGGCGTCGGCCGGAACACGCTCCGCGGCGAGGGCTCGCTGAACCTGTCCGGCTTCTTCGTCTATACGTTCATGTTCGGCAAACGGCGGGTCCAACTACCGCCCGGCATCATGATCAATGGGTCGCCGGCCGGGAACTTCACCGTGACCCAGATGCAAATCGACCCGCTGCCGCGCTTCCGCCTGGGCATCGTCGTCAACGCCCAAAACCTGACCAATCACACCAACTACGTCGGCTACAGCGGGACCATGACGTCGCCGTTTTTTGGCCGTCCCACGGCGGTCCAGGGGATGCGCAAGATCGACGTCGGGTTGAATTTCAACTTCTGAGCTCAACTAGCCAAAACGCAACCACGAAAACACGAAGACACGAAGAAAACCGGTTCTTCTTCGTGCTTTCGTGCCTTCGTGGTTGCATTTTTTCACGTTGAAGTAAAATATCGTCCTGTCATTTTAGGAGGATTCCATGGTCCGCCGATTGAACGGCCGGCTTCCGTGGCTGATCGGGTGCGTCATGGTGATCGCGTGCGCGATCGCGATGCCCGCCACCGCGCAGTCCACCGGGATGGTCAAAGGCGTTGTGAAAGACATGCAGGGTCAGCCCGTCGACGGCGCCAAGGTCACGATCGAGATGTCGGAAGGGACGAGCCGCAAGTTCGAAACCAAGTCGAACAAGAAAGGCGAGTTCATCCAGATCGGCCTGCCGTCGGGCCGCTACACCGTGACGGCCGAAAAGGACAAGCAGCTGTCCAACGCGGCGCCCGTGCAGGTTCGCATCAACACGACCGCCGAAGCGAACCTGATCATCGGCGCGCCGAACGCGGCCGCCGCGTCGAAGGAAGCAATGGCGAAGAACGCCGAGCTGAAATCGACGCTCGAAGCCGGACTCGCCGCCAGCAACGCGGGCAACGACGACGAGGCGATCGCGAAGTTCATGCACGCCACGGAGCTGAAGCCCGACTGCGCCGACTGCTTCTACAACGTCGCGCTGCTCCAGGCGAAGAAGAAGGACTACGCGAAGTCGGAAGAGATGTACAAGAAGGCGATCGAGCTGCGCGCGAGCTACGCCGACGCGTACAACGGGCTCGCGAACATCTACAACGCGCAGCGGAAGTTCGACGAGGCCGCGGCCGCCAGCGCGAAAGCGGCGGAGCTCGCCGGCAGCGCGCCCGGCGCGCTCGCGGGCGGCAATCCGGATGCGCTCTTCAACCAGGGCGTCATCCTCTGGAACGCCGGGAAAATCGCCGACGCCAAGAAACAGTTCGAGGCGACGATCGCGGCGAAGCCGGATCATGCCGAGGCGCACTATCAACTCGGCATGGCGCTGCTGAACGAAGGCAATATGCCCGCCGCGGCGAACGAGTTCGAAACGTATTTGAAGCTCGCGCCGTCCGGTGCGAACGCGGCGACGGCCAAGGGGATCCTCGCGACGCTCAAGAAGTGATTGATGTAGAACGACTCCGAACCCGGCTGGCCGACGTCCGCGCGCGCATCGCGCGGGCGGCCGGCCGGGCCGGACGTGACCCCGCCTCCATCCGCCTCGTCGCCATCTCCAAAACCTTCTCCGCCGATTACGTGCGCGCCGCCGCCGGCGCCGGGCAGGTCGACTTCGGCGAGAACAAAGTACAGGAAGCGCTGCAGAAAATGGACGAGACTGCGGGTCTGCCGATCCGCTGGCATCTGGTCGGTCATCTGCAGTCGAACAAAGCCAGGAAGGCCGGCGCGCGCTTCGACGTGGTGCAGTCGGTCGACGACGCGGGACTGCTGCGAACGCTGGACGAAGCGGCCGCCTCAGCCGGCCGTCAGATGCAGGTGCTGGTGCAGGTGGATCTGGCGGGCGAGGCGACCAAGCACGGCGCGCGTGAAGAGGAGATCCTCCCGATCTTCGAGGCGGCCGCTGCCTGCCGCGCGGCGCGAATCGCCGGGCTGATGATCATCCCACCTGCTGTCGAGGATCCCGAGGCGGCTCGGCCGTATTTCCGGGCATTGAAGGAGGTGCGTGAGCGCCTTCTGGCACGGGGCGTGGATGCCTTGCGCCTGAACGAGCTGTCCATGGGCATGAGCCACGATTTCGAGGTCGCCGTCGAGGAAGGCGCGACCCTCGTGCGCATCGGGACCGCCATTTTCGGCAGCCGCACCTATGTTTGATCCAGCCCTGTCGAAGCGCCGAGGTGAGGCCGATACGAGTCAGGGACAACCTGTTCTTGATGCGCGCGAGCCCAGCGCCCGCGGCTCGAGCGAGCCCGAAGGCAGTGGCCGCCTTCAGCCGGGTCGCGTGGGGGTGGGACCCTACGCGCGTGATCAAAACGGCCCGCGAGGATTCACCATGAACGTCAGCCCACTCGACCTTCGCCAGCAGAAATTCCGCAGCCGGCTCCGCGGCTTCGACAAAGTCGAGGTTGCCTCGTTCCTGACGGCCGTCGCCGAGGATTACGAGGCGGCGCTCCGCGAGACGGATCGGCTGCGCCAGGACCTCATGCGCGTCGAGGCGCTCCTGAACGAGCACCGCGAGCACGAGAGGAACCTCAAGAACACGCTGATGACGGCGCAGAAGCTCGCCGAGGACATCAAGGCGAACGCGCAGGAAGAGGCCAGGCGCATCGTCCGCGAGGCGGAGGGACGCTCCGACTTCCTGCTCGAGAAGACGCAGTCGCGCCTCGAGGACATTCAGCGCGAGATCGACGGTCTGAAGCTGAAACGCAAGGACGTCGAGACCTCGATCGAGGCGACCATCGGGACGCTGCGCAACACGCTCGAGTACGTCCACGAGCAGGAAGCACGCGAGCGCGACGACAAGATCCTGCTCCACCGGCCGCGGTACAGCGAGCCGGCCGAGAGCCGCGATCCGCACGAGACGCGTAAAATCGTCGGGTGACGATCGACGTTCGCGTCATTCCCCGCGCCAGGAAAACTGAATACGGCGGCGAGCGGGATGGCGCGTTCGTCATCCGCCTCGCCGCGCCGCCGGTCGACGGCGCTGCCAACGACGCCCTCATCGAATTCCTCTCAGACACGCTGAACGTCCCACGCCGCGCGATTCGGATCGTCTCCGGCGAGCGCGGCCGCCACAAGCGCGTCGCGATCGAGGGCGTTACAATGGAAGCCGTTGCTCGCCGACTTTCTCATCCGCAACACCGCTGAAGTTCTGACGTGCGCCGGGCCCGCCCCGCGGCGCGGGAAGGCGCAGGCGGACGCGCGATCGATCTCGCGCGCCGCCGTCGCCGCGCACGAAGGGCGCATCGTCTTCATCGGCTTCGAAAGCCTTCTGTCACAGGAAGTCGAGCTCACGCCCGGCGCGACCGTGGTCGACGCGCGCGGCGGCGCGGTGGTGCCCGGCTTCGTCGATCCGCACACGCACGTCGTGTTCTCCGGCGATCGGCGCGAGGAGCTGCGGCGGCGCCTCGCGGGTCTCACCTACGCCGATATCGCCGCCGACGGCGGCGGCATCCTGAGCACGGTCGTCGCCACCCGCGCCGCCACCGAGGAACGGCTCGCCGCCGACACGCGGCGGCGCCTCGACGAGATGCTGCGGTGCGGGACGACCACGTGCGAGGCGAAGAGCGGGTATGGACTGACACGAGAGTCGGAGCTGAAGATGCTGCGGGTCATCCGCGCACTCGCGGCGAGTCACGCGATGGAGATCTCGCCGACGTTCATGGGCGCGCACGAAATGCCCGTCGAGTACCGCGACCGCCGGCGCGCGTACATCACGCTCGTCGTCGAGGACATGATTCCAACTGTGGCGCGCGAAGGCCTCGCCGAATGGTGCGACGTCTTCTGCGAGAACGGTGTGTTCACACCGGACGAGTCGCGCGACATTCTGCTGGCCGCTCGCGCGGCGGGCCTGAAGCTGCGTATCCACGCCGACGAGCTCGGCCTCAGCGGCGGCTCACAGGTCGCCGCGGAGTTGCCGGTCCGTTCGGCCGACCATCTGATCTTCATCGATGAAGAAGGCGCCGATGGGCTCGCGAAGGCCGGCGTTGTCGCGACGCTGCTGCCGATCGCGTCGTTCTATCTCAAGCTGGGACGCTTCGCGCCAGGGCGCATGCTGATCGCGTCTGGCGTGCCGGTGGCGCTGGCCACCGACGTCAATCCCGGCGGCGGCTTCTCGCCGTCGATGCCGTTCGCCATGACGCTCGCCTGCTTCGGCATGGGGCTCACCTTCGAAGAGGCGCTGGTCGGCGCGACGATCAATGCGGCGTACTCGCTGGATCGCCACGACCGCGTCGGCAGCCTCGAGGTCGGCAAGCAGATGGACGCGGTCATCGTGGCCGGGCCGGCGATCGATCTGATTCGCGTCGGCGCGGACACCATCCGCGCGGTGATCAAAAAAGGGCGCGTCATTCACCATGCTGACTGACAAGACGGTCCGCGACCTGCTGGCCGCGTTCGCGTCGTCTGACCCGACGCCCGGTGGCGGATCCGCGGCCGCACTCACCTCGGCTGTCGGCGCGTCGCTGCTGATGATGGTCGCCGCGCTGCCGAAGACGCGATCCAACTCAGACCAGGATCGCGCGGCGCTGTCGAGCGCCACCTCGTCGCTCACCGGCATCCGCGAGCAGCTGACGGAGGCGATCGATGCCGACACCGCTGCGTACGATCAGGTCGTCGGCGCCTACAAGCTCGCGAAAGGCAGCGATGAGGAAAAGGCCGCGCGGACCGCGGCGATTCAGGCGGCGCTGCGCGCGGCGACGGATGTCCCGCTCCGTGTGATGCGATGGTCGGCGCAGGCGCTCGACGCGGCCACGATCGTGGCGGCGCACGGGAATCCGGCGGCGTCGAGCGACGTCGGCGTCGCGGTCGCCCTGCTGCGAGCGGGACTCGAGGGCGCACGTCTCAACGTCGACGTCAATCTGAGCGGCATACGAGACGAGCGTTACAGCAGCGCAGTCGCGTCGGAGGTCAGGGAGCTCGTCGAGCGAGTGGCGGCCGGAAACGGCGACGACGGCCGTTAACGCACCGTCGGGAGCGGTCCGCCATCGACGAACGTGTCGATGTGGACTTTGAAGGGCCAGTTGTACCGGAACGTGGGGACGATATCGATCGGCTGTATATACGAGCCGTCGACGATGGTGTGATCCTCCTGCCTGGTGATCGTCAGATTCTCGTCGGTGACCGGGATGTCGTACTCGTTCGCGAGCTCGAACACGCGATCGTGGATCTGGGCGTCGCTCTTCGTGCCGCGATGCTGCGTCGTTTCCCTCACGGCGTCCTTGAACTTGTAATAGCTCATGTAGGCCGTGCCCACCCGCCACGTCCCGTTCGCAATCAACGCGACGATCAGCAGCTTGATGAGGACTTTCATCTCAACGTGTCGCTCAGTGGATCTGGTGCAGCATGCGGTCCCACCGGGTCCGCGTGAAGAAGTGCGCGAATACCGACACGAGATTCTTGATGGTCGCGCCGGCGCTCTCGTCCTGATAGTCTTCGCGCTCGCCTTCGTATGACCAGTAGATCAGCAGCGCCTTGCCCTTGACGTTCTCGCGCGGCAGGAAGCCCCAGTAGCGGCTGTCCTGCGAGTTGTCGCGATTGTCGCCCATCATGAAGTACTGATTGGGCGGGACCGTCACCGGTTTGTAGTTTTCGCGTACGTCGGACGACGTCACCTCGTGGAACTCGGAATTGTTCGACGGCGGCTGGAGAAAGTGGACGTACGGCTCGTCGAGCGGCTGGCCGTTGACGTAGACCTTCTTGTCCCTCACCTCGATGGTGTCGCCCGGCAGTCCGATGACGCGCTTGATGAAATCGCGATCGGGCTCCACGGGGTACTTGAACACGATGACGTCGCCGCGCTTGATCGTGCCGATCGGCAGCAGCTTCCGTTCGACGCTCGTCGCCGTCGGACCCAGCACGAACTTGTTCACCAGCAGGTGATCGCCGATGAGCAGGTTCTCCTCCATCGATCCGGTCGGGATCTTGAAGGCCTGGACGACGAAGGTCCGGATGAACAGCGCAAGGATGACGGCGATGACGATCGACTCGAAGTACTCGCGCAGGATCGACTTCTTGAAACCCTCACTCATATATGTGTTTCAACTCTCAAATGGCTTTGCGAAACCACCACCGAAACCTCGCCACCACGGCGGACACGGAGGACAGCAGGCTCAGACCTTCTACAAACAGCTTTCGCCTCCGCGTCCCCGGTGTCCTCTGCGGTGGAGAGCGTGATTCTGCAGTCTGCTTGTCAACCTTCGTTTTCCGTTCCCATCTTCAACACCGCGAGGAACGCTTCCTGCGGGATTTCCACTTTGCCGACGCGCTTCATGCGCTTCTTGCCTTCCTTCTGCTTCTCGAGCAGCTTGCGCTTGCGCGAGATGTCGCCGCCGTAGCACTTGGCGAGCACGTTCTTGCGCAGCGCCTTCACCGATTCGCGGGCGATGATGCGGCCGCCGATGGCCGCCTGAATCGCCACCTCGAACATCTGGCGCGGAATCAACTCGCGCATCTTCGACGCGAGCGCGCGGCCGCGGTCGTACGCCATGTCGCGGTGCACGATGACCGACAGCGCGTCGACCGGATCGCCGTTCACCAGGATGTCGAGCTTCACGAGCGGCGACGGCCAGTACCCGGTCACATGATAATCGAGCGACCCGTAGCCCCTCGAGATGGTCTTCAGCTTGTCGTAGAAGTCGAGGACCACTTCGTTGAACGGCAGCTCGTAGGTGATGAGCACGCGATCCGACGCCGTGTATTCGAGCTTCTTCTGCACGCCGCGCTTGTCCTGACAGAGCTGCAGGATGCCGCCGACGTGCTCGGCCGGCGTCATGATCATCGCGGTGATGATCGGTTCTTCAATCTTGGCGATGCGGCCTGGATCGGGGAGCTTCGCCGGGCTGTCGATCTCCTCGACCACGCCGTCGGTCGTCGTCACGCGATACAACACGCCCGGCGCCGTGGTCACCAGGTCCATGTCGAACTCACGCTCGAGCCGCTCCTGGACGATCTCCATGTGCAGCAGGCCGAGGAAGCCGCAGCGGAAGCCGAAGCCGAGCGCCGCTGATGTCTCCGGCTCGTAAAAGAAGGACGCATCGTTGAGCCGAAGTTTCTCGAGCGCGTCGCGCAACTCGGGATACTCGTGACCCTCGACCGGATACAAACCGGCGAAGACCATCGGCTTCAGTTCCTTGAAGCCGGGAAACGGCTCCACCGCCGGCCGCGCGGTTTCGGTGATCGTGTCGCCGATCTTCGCGTCGGCGACGGTCTTGATGTTTGCGACGAGGAATCCGACCTCGCCGACGGCGAGCTCGTCGACCTCCACCGGCTTGGGGGAGAACACGCCCAGCTGCAGCGCCTCGTAATCCTGCCCCTGCGCCATCAACCGGATCTTCATCCCCGGCCGGATGACGCCGTCGATCACGCGAATGACGATGACCACGCCGCGATACGGGTCGTACCAGGAATCGAAGATCAGCGCCTTGAGCGGCGCGTCGGTGGTGCCGGCCGGCGGCGGCAGGCGATGCACGATCGCCTCGAGGATTTCCGGCACACCGGTCCCGACCTTCGCGCTCGCGAGCATCGCGTGGTCGCCGTCGAGGCCGATGATGTCCGAGATCTGCCGCCGCGCCTCTTCCGGCTGCGCGCCGGGCAAATCGATCTTGTTGATGACCGGGATGATCTCGAGGTTGTTCTCGACGGCGAGATACGCGTTCGCCAGGGTTTGCGCCTCGACGCCCTGCGACGCATCGACGAGCAGCAGCGCGCCTTCGCAGGCGGCGAGGGACCGCGTGACTTCGTACGAGAAGTCCACGTGGCCCGGCGTGTCGATGAGGTTGAGGACGTACTGCGACCCGTCCTTCGCCGTGTAGTTCAACCGGACGGGGTGCGCCTTGATCGTGATGCCGCGCTCGCGCTCGAGATCCATCGCGTCGAGCACCTGCGCTTCCATCTCGCGCATCTGCAGCGCGCCGGTGAGCTCGAGAAAGCGGTCGGCGAGCGTCGACTTACCGTGGTCGATGTGCGCGATGACGGAAAAGTTTCTGATGTGTCCCGGATCCATGCGATCGTGTGACTCGAACTTCCCATTATAACCACGCGATGTAGCGCAGGCCTTCAGGCCTGCCCGGAGTCCGCCGCGGTGGCAGCCCTCAAGAGCGTGTGAACAAGTCACGTACAACGCAGAAACCGCGGAACCCGCAGAGAAAAATAGTTAAGGTTTTTCTGCGTGTTCTGCGAGTTCTGCGTTCAACGTCGTATTTCTTCACAAGCTCTAAAGGGCTGCGCTACGAGCGCGGCGGGGCACAACAGCACGCAGGTCGTGAAAACCATCGCATCACGAAAGAACGCAAAGGCCGCAAAGGGCGCATGGTTCGA
Source organism: Acidobacteria bacterium 13_1_40CM_65_14 (assembly GCA_001917905.1). Classification (GTDB taxonomy): domain Bacteria; phylum Acidobacteriota; class Vicinamibacteria; order Vicinamibacterales; family CAVVIG01; genus QHWF01. Next base: position 9,848 of record MNEX01000103.1, on the reverse strand, counting down.
CAAGCTCACCATGAGCGCTCATCCTGAGCCTGCCGAAGGACGCGGTCTTTGCGTTCATCGTGGACGACGTCTCAACGGGATCGCGGCGACGTGCTGATCTTCGACCGCCTTGTTGAAAGCCGTGACGTCGCGCTCCATGATCTCGTCGAGCGCGGCCAACTGTCGATCGAGACGCGCCGAGAGATCCTTGAACACGTCGTACGACTGCGCGGTCGGTGCGGTGTCGGTCGCCGCGACCACCGGCGCGAGCGCCGCGATGAGGTTGTTCAACTTCGCCGGATAGGTGAGCACGTCGTTGCCGTCGCGGATGTTCATCTGCACGAGCTCGTCCTGCACCGACGCGAGCTTCGCGTCGAGCGCTTGGCCCTGCGCGGCGATCGCCGCGGCGGCCGGCGACGTCGTCGACGTCGTCGAGCGGGCGGCGCGGGCGATGGCCGCGCGCAGATCCGCGCGCGACGCGATGATGTCGGCGATCGCATCGTGCGTGGCAGTGACCCGCTCGTGAATCTGCATCAGCAGCGCGAACTGCTTGTCGAACTCCTCGGTCGTGGTCGACGTCCGCGGGTCTTTCTTGATGTCGAACGGCTGCGTCAGCGTCTTGCCGGCCGCGGTGAGCCGCACCTGATAGCTGCCGGGTACGACCTGCGGTCCGCGCACGCTCGCGCCGAACAGGTTCGTGCCCGGCGGCGGGAGTGACGCATCCGGATATCGCATGTCCCACTCGAACCGGTTGAGACCGGCCTCCGCCGGCACGACGAATCGCGACGGCGGCGGCCCCAGAAACGCGCGCCGGTCGCTACCTCCAGGGCCGCCGCGGCCCGCGGCATTGTCGCGGCTGCGAAACGTTCGAATCGGCTTGCCGCTCCGATCGAGAATCTCGAGCGAGACGCCGTCCGCCGCCGCGTCTTTCAGGTCATAGAACACGACGACGCCGGACGAGGGATTCTGTCCAACGGCTGACGCGACTCCGCCGCCGCCTCCACCGCCGGTCCGCATCCGGATCGTGTCGCGCGGCCGGAACAAGTGGGCGGCCGATCCCGCGACCTGCGGATTCAACTGACGGATCGCGCTGAGGTCGTCGAGGATCCAGAACGAACGTCCTTGCGTCGATGCGACGAGATCCGAGCCTTGGACTGCGAGATCGGTGATCGGCACGATCGGGAGATTGAGCTGCAGCGGTTGCCACAGCGCGCCTTCGTCCAACGACACATACACGCCGGTCTCGGTGCCGGCATACAGCAGTCCCTTGCGCGCGGGATCTTCGCGCACGACGCGCACGAACGCCGAGTCCGGGATGCCGCGGCCCAGCACCGTCCACGTCGCCCCGTAATCGGTCGTCCTGTAGATGTACGGCTTGAAGTCGTCTGATTGATATCGCGTCGCCGCCACGTACGCGGTGCCGGCCGCATGTGGCGACGCTTCGACGATGTTGACGCGCGTCCACTCCATCATCTGTTTCGGCGTGACGTTCGTCCAGTTTTTCCCGGCGTCTCGCGTCACGTGCACGAGCCCATCGTCCGATCCCGTCCAGATCGTGTCTTTCTCGAGCCGCGACGCCGCCACCGTGAAGATGGTGCAGTAGTAATCCGCGCTGCTGTTGTCGCCAGTCAGCGGCCCACCGTTGTGCCCCTGCTTCGTCTTGTCGTTGCGCGTGAGATCCGGACTGATCGCCTGCCAGCTTTGTCCCTGATCGGTGGACTTGAAGAGCGCGTTCGCCGCGGTGTAGAGCGCGGCCGGATCCACCGGCGAGATCACGATCGGCGCCGTCCATTGAAAACGGTATTTCACATCCACCGCGGGCCGGCCGCCAGGCGTTTCCGGCCAGACGGAGATGTTGCGCGATTCGCCGAGCCGGTGATCGTACCGGGTCATCACGCCGTAGTACGTGCCGGCATAGACGATGTTCGGGTCGCGAGGATCGGGAGCGATGTAGCCACTCTCGCCGCCGCCGACCGCGTACCAGTCGGTTTGGTCGATGCCGCCACCGCTGGTGCGGCTCGCGATCGACACCGTCGTGTTGTCCTGCTGCGCGCCGTAGACGCGATACGGAAACTGGTTGTCGGTGATCACGTGGTAGAACTGCCCCGTCGGCTGATTCTGCTGCGTCGTCCACGTCCGGCCGCCGTTGGACGAGATCGCCGCGCCGCCGTCGTTGCCGTTGATCATCCGCTGGGAATCGTCGGGGGCCATCCACAGACCGTGATTGTCGGAATGCGCCGCGCGCACCATCTGGAACGTGCGGCCGCCGTCGATCGACTTGTTGATCTCGAGCGTCGGCACGTAGACCGTATCCGCATCCAGCGGGTCGGCGATGATGTGGCTGTAGTACCACGCGCGCTCGCGCACGCTCGAGTCGCCGTTCATCCGCTGCCACGTCGCGCCCGCATCGTCGGAGCGGAACACGCCGCCGTCCTTGGCTTCGACAATCGCCCACACGCGATCGTGGCGCGACGGAGAAACGGCGAGACCGATGCGGCCCTTCATGCCGGCCGGCAGACCGGTCTTCAACTCGGTCCAGGTGCTGCCGCCGTCGATCGATTTGTACGGACCGCTGCCGCTGCCGCCGCTGTAGATTTGCCACGGACGCCGGTAGACCGGCCAGAACGACGCGTACACAATCCGCGGATTCACCGGGTCGACGACGACGTCGATCGCGCCGGTTTTGTCGTCGACGAAGAGGACTTTCTCCCAGGTCGCGCCGCCGTCGCGCGTGCGAAACAGTCCGCGTTCCTGATTGGGACCGAACGGATGGCCGAGCGCGGCGACGAAGGCGACGTTCGGATCACGAGGGTCGATCGAGATCCTTCCGATCTGACGCGAGTCCGACAAGCCGACGTGCTTCCAGGTTTTCCCTGCGTCGATCGACGTGTACACGCCGTCGCCGTGCGAGAAGTTGCTGCGGATGTCGGCCTCGCCCATGCCGGCGTAGATGACGTTCGGATCGGAGGGCGCCACCGCAATCGCGCCGACCGATCCGGTTTTCACGTAACCGTCGGTGACCGGATTCCACGTCACGCCGCCGTCGTCGGTCTTCCACACGCCCCCGCCGGTCGCGCCCATGTAGTACACGAGCGGCTGGCCCGGCACGCCCGCGACCGCCGTGACACGCCCGCCCCGGTACGGACCAATGCTGCGCCACCGAAGCGCCTTGAACAACGCAGGTGAGTACGAAGACGGTTCGACCGCTGGTTGCGACTGAACAACGGCTAACGCGAGGACAAACGCGAGGCCAATCTGCAATCCAATCTGCAATCCAATCTGAAATCTGCAATCTGAAATCTGAAATCTCATGATCCTGTGTAGCTTCCGAGTTTCACTTGGATGGTCGACTCGACACGACGACCATCACGCCAGACGACCATCGTGTAAGGTGCCGCTGCCGCGCGCAGCTCGCGAATGAGCCAGTGGTGCAGACCGGTTACGGCGCCGCGTCCGCGGAAGAACGGCTCGCCGCCGAATTCGACGAGAAGGTCGCCGGCCTTCAATCCCGACGCCGACAGCGGACCGGTCGGCGCGATCTGCCGCACGCGGAGCGCGACCTGCTCGCCAGCCGCCTTCACGCCGGCAGGTAGCGCCTCTTCAGTACCGTCGAACCCCAGCGACGGCATTCGCTCTTCGAGCGCGCGCGTCGCGTACATCTCCCAGAACGACAGCGTGCCTTCGGCATGCTTCGGCGTCAGTTCGTTGAACGCGCGCTCGGCGATCGCGATCGCCTCAGGCGTCGCCGCCACGTCCACGCTGATCCCGGCAGCGTCGATGAGCCGCTCGTCGCCACGCGCTCGTGCGCCGCGAAGCGCGGTCAGCGCCGAACGCGACACCCGACCCGTGAACGCATTCACACCGTTCACGCGGATCTCGACCGGGCGATCCAGGTTGACGAGTCGATCGTGCAGGTACACGCGGACCGTCCGCGCCCATCGCGCGGTGATGTCAATCCTCGACGGACCAGAGACGAAGGCGTGGACGAACGCCTGGCGCGTGTCGGGTTCGATCCAGTGCACGCGCCGGCCGAGTGGAGTAATCGCGGCGTTCGGTACGCGAATCACCTCGCGCGGACGAGTCTGCCTCGGCCTCGTCTCCAGCCATCGCAGCACGTCGCCGTAGTGCTCCTGAAATCCTTCGTGCGCGCGGTCGCCGAACTCGCGATAGGTGAGGTCGTAGTTGAACGAGGCGAGGATGTCGCGCAGCGCGCGCGGGCCGGTGATCGCGCGGATGTTCTTGTCCTGCGACCCTTCAAGGAGGTAGACCGGCACGCTCTTCAGGTTACGCAACAGCAGCTCGCGCGAATCGCCTTCGGTCGAGACCGGAACGATCGCCGAGAACCAGTCGGGGTGCGCTGTGGCGAAGGCAATCGAGTAATTAGACCCGAGCGAGATCCCGGTCGACACCATGCGATCCGAGTTGATGCGGTAACGCGCGCGAAGGGCGTCGATCACCGCCCGCGCCTGTTCGGGATGGAACAGCTCGTACGGCAACCGCTGCTCGGTCCGCGCGCCCGCGACGACCGACGGTGTCAGCGCCGGCGCCGCCACGATCCAGCCGGCGTCTTCCGCCGCGTCAGCCCACACGCGCAGCATCCGCTCGGCACCCGATCGCGCCTGCGCCGCGGTGCCCGGCGGTCCGCCGTGCATGGCGAACATCAACGGCCAGTCGGTGCGCGCATCGTATCGGCTCGGCAGCTGCACGAGCACCGGCACCGGAGGGCCCGCCGGTACGTCGATCTGCAGCTCGACGATCGGGAATCGTCCAACAAGATCGCCCGGGGGCCCCTGCCCCCCGGACACGCGCGCCGGCACGGGCGGATACGACGGGCGTCCGCGCCGCATCGCTTCCTCGAGATCGTGGAAGCGCTCGCGCGACATCGCGGTCAGTGACGCGTCGGCGCTCAACGCCGTTTCCGCCGCGCGGCGATCGCTCTCGGAAGTGGACCAGAGATACCGCTGCACGAGCGCGCCTAGTGGATCCTCAGCCGCCGGTAGCGGCGGCTGCGCGCGCGGAACTGCCAGCAGTCCACCGAGCAGCCCCGCCACGGCAACTCCAAACTTCGGAGTGGTGGTCATCGTTCTTTACTTTGCGTGGGGCCCCACCCGCTTTTTTCCACTTGCGGCGGGGCCCCACCCCCGCCGCGAGCTATCGCTGACGCCTCGCCTCGGATTTCCATGTCCTCGGCTCGGCATGGCCGCAGGCGCTGTCCACGTTTAACCGCGGAGCTCGCAGAACACGCAGAGACAAGCTGTTCTTCGCGTGCTTTGCGTGCTCTGCGGTTGCTTTATCTCTCCAGCGACGCGGTCACACGATTCCGTTCCGCCGCCACGACGCGCACCGACGCCGACCAGCGGCGATAGCCGTCGCGCTCGAGGCGGACGGCGTGGCTGCCGGCCGGCACCATCGGCAACGACAGCGGCGTAGTGCCGGCGAGCTTGTTATCAAGGTACACCTTTGCGCCAGGCGGCTTCGACTCGATGACGAGATCGCCGCTATAGCGCCCCATCGTCGCCGGCGACGACGGCGCCGGGATCGTTGACCGGGTGCCGCGCGAGGCGGTCGCGCGCGGCGCGGCGAGCGGGACAACGATGGACTGCGCCGGCCGCGACGGCGTGATCACGACGCGGCGCTCGGCGGGCGCGTAGCCGTCGCGCACGAGACGCACGCGATGCGCGCCGCGACTCAAATCGCGGATCGCCACCGGCGTCCGCCCGTGCTCGCGGCCGTCCACGAACACGGTTGCGCCAGCCGGCGTCGAGCGCACAAGCAACCGACCGGGACCCGCATCAGACTTCAGACTTCCAACTTCAGACTTCGGTGTCGCCGCCGTCTTCGGCGGCTCGGGGATGGTGCTCTCCGTGAACTCACGTCCTGGCGGCGACGCAGGCTTCGGCGACTCGCTGACAGCGGCCGCTTGCGGCGGAGGCGCGACCGGATCCGGCCGCGACCACGAGACATATCCGGCCGCCAGTCCCGCCACCACGCCGAAGATCAACATCACCATCAACGGCCACGTGCGCGCGGGCGGTGGTTCGGCGTCGTAGCCGCTGAGCAGACTGGCCGGGACGGAAGGTGGCACCCTCTCCACCACCGGGGACACAGAGGACGCGGAGGAAAAACCCTGTTCCGGAAAAGGCTGAACCTCCGTGTCCCCCGTGCCCTCTGTGGTGGCGAGGTTGCGCATCACGATGGCGGGCGCAACGGCCACGTCGGCGTATCGCGCCGCTACGGCGGCCCGCAGATCGAGATCGCGAAGGTCGAGGTCGGGTGGACTCTCAGGTTCGGGATCTTCAAGCGGCACGCGGGGCTCAATCGCTTCCCGCGCGATCGCCTCTGAGTGCGGCGCCCGCGGCCCTGGCGGCGGCGCCGGCGGCGCAACGACCGCAACGCCCGGGAACGCCTTGCTGAGCGCCTCGGCAAACTCCAGGCATGTGCCGAAGCGCGCCCGAGGATCATCCGCCAGCGCGCGCGCGAATACCGATTGAAGCGTCGGCAGGTCGCCGTCGGCGATCTCGCTCAGCGATTCCACGGCCTGCGCGCCAGTGCCGGCAATTCGGCGACCCCAGAGCAGCTCGTAGACGAGTGCGGCGAGACTGAAGATGTCGGCGCGCCGATCCCACGCGGCGCCCGCAATCCGCTCCGGCGCCGAATACGGGCGGCGCACTGGTGCGGTCACGCCGACTTGCTCGAGCGCGCGGGCGACGCCGATGCCGGTCAGCTTCGTCGCGTCGGGCGACAACAGCACGTCGCGCGGATGGAGCCCGCCATGATGGATGTTCACGACGGCGGCGAAGTCGAGCGCGCCGGCCAGCTGCGTCGTGACTCGCAGCGCATCGCCGGCAGGCGCGGGACCGTACTCGCGAACGGCGAGGTCTAATGACTCAGCGGAGATGTACTCCTGCGCGAGATAGGCTGAGCTCTCCATGATGCCGGTCGCAAGCGGCGCCGCAATCGCGTCGTGAATCAGCGCAGCGTCGATCAGGCGCTCGAATTCGGCGACGAGCTGATGCACACGCTCGGGCGGCAGATCGAGTTTGAAAAGCTTGACGGCAACCAGGGCCTCGCGCTCGGGATCGTACGCGCGAAACACGGGACCCAACGTTCCGGCACCGACTTGATGAAGAACACGAAACGGACCGAACGCATCAGGAGGCGCAGCGCCCGAAGCTTCCGTGTGCAGTGAAGACTCCTGTGAGGAAGGCGCCTAAGTGTAACATGGTTGACAGTTTCCGCGACGCTCTGAGACAGTAGGTTTTCTGGTGCACGTCAACTCATCCGAGCCCTCCGTCCGCATCCCGGTCGACGTGCGCCGCTTTCCGTGGATTCGAAAGCTCGCATCCGATTACGCGTACGATTTCAAAGCGGTCGCGCCGTTTTTTTCCGGCGACCCGGCCGACCGCGGCGCGTGGGCCGAGGCGATCGCGCGCACCCATGCGCACGATCGGCGCCGCGGCGACATCGCCCGCGTCATCGGGCAGCAGCAGGAACGCCGCGACGCCCCGCCGCGTGCGCGCGAACACGCAAAACTGCTCGCCGATCCGCGCACCGTCGCCATCGTGACCGGCCAGCAGGCGGGACTCTTCGGCGGACCGCTCTTCACGCTGCTCAAAGCGTTGACGGCGCTCAAGCTCGCCGAGCAGGTCTCGCGCGATCACAACGTCCCGGCGGTCGCGGTGTTCTGGATCGACGCGGAAGATCACGACTGGGAAGAAGTCCGGTCGTGTACGGTGTTCGACAGCGAGCTGACGCCGCGTACGGTGTCGCTCCCCGCCCGGCCAGGCGCCGACCCTGCGCCCGTCGCGACGGTCCGGCTCGACGACTCCATCCAAACGGCCATCGACGAGCTCGAACGCATCCTTCCGCAGACTGAATTTCGCCCGAGCATTCTCGCCGAGCTGCGCCGCGCCTACACATCGGGCACCGGCATGGCCGAATCGTTCGGCCGGTGGATGGAACACGTCCTCGGCGATCGCGGGCTGCTCGTGTTCGATTCGTCGGACCCGGCGTCGAAGCCGCTCGTCAGCGAGGTGTTCACGCGCGAGTTGTCGATGCCGGGGCAAACCGGCAAGCTCTCCGCGCTCGCCGGCTCGGACCTGACGGCGCGCGGCTATCACGCGCAGGTGCATCAGCACGACGACGGCGTCGCCCTGTTCCATCTTCAGGGCGGACGCCGAGCGATCCGCCAGCAGGACGGCGGCTTCCTCGTCGGCGATCAGCAGTACCCGGCGTCGGTCCTGCTACAGCAGGCCAGCGAGCAGCCGTCCGGTTTCAGTCCGAACGTGCTGCTGCGGCCCGTGGTGCAGGACACGCTCTTCCCGACCATTTGCTACGTCGCGGGACCCAACGAGCTCGCGTATCTCGGCCAGCTGCGCGGCGTCTACAACCACTTCGGCGTGCCGATGCCGCTGATGTATCCGCGCGCGACGGCGACTATTCTCGACGCCGCGGCGCTGCGTTTTCTCACGAAGTACAAGCTGCCGCTCGAAGCGTTGCAGCCGCAGGACGAAGCCGCGTTGAACGAGCTGCTCAAGACGCAGATTCCACCGGTCGTCGAAGAGTCGTTCACCGAAGCCGGACGCACGATCGAATCGCAGATGGCGCACCTCATCGAGGCCATGCCGGCGCTCGATCCGACGCTCGAAGGCGCGGCGCGCTCGACGCTCGAGCGCATGCAGCGCGATTTGCAGACGCTTCACGGCAAGATGATTCAAGCGGCCAAGCGGCGCGACGAAACGCTGCGCCGCCAGTTCATGCACGCGCGCGCGCTCGCCTTCCCCAACGGGCACGCGCAGGAGCGTACGATCGGCTTCATCTCCTTCCTGAATCAATACGGTCCGGCGTTCGTCGAGCGTCTCGACGAAGAACTGCCGCTGGATCTGGGGCGTCATTGGATTGTCACGATATAAAGCAGAACTGATCCGTCTGAAGATCCGCATCGAGGGCGTCTGGCGGCACCGCTGGGTCCGGTTGACGGCGCTGGCGCTCGCGATCCCGGCGATCCTGCTGTTCTTCGCGGCCGGCTACTACTACGTCAGCTTCGCGCGCCTGCTCGACGCGCGCCTGCACGGCGAGCGCGAGCGCGTGTTCCCGCGCGTGTTCGCGCGGCCGCTCGAGCTCCGCCGCGGGCAGTCGATGACCGAGCGGCAGCTCGTCGATCGCTTGAACGATCTCGGCTACGCGCAGCGCGCGAAGATCGAGAAGCCGGGCGAGTTCGCGATCGGCCAGGGCGCCGTCGCGCTGATGCCGCGCGTCCCGAACACGAAAGGCCAGATCGTCCGCGTCGTCTTTCAGCGGCCAACGGCAGCCGACGTCAAGAGCGCAGCCCGGCGGACGCCGGTGCGCGTGCCCGATCGGGTTCAACGACTCGAGCTGGGTACCAAGCCGAGCGAGCGGCTGACGCTCGACGCGCCGCTGTTGACCGCGATCATCAACGGCGAGCGCGAGAAGCGGCGGCCCGTCGCGCTGGCAGCGATTCCGGATCGCATGGTGCAGGCCGTGCTGTCGATCGAAGATCGCCGGTTCTACAACCATCCGGGCGTCGATCCGATCGGCGTCCTCGGCGCGATCTTTTCGTACGCGACCGGACGACGGGCGCAGATGGCCGGCGGCAGCACGATTACGCAGCAACTCGTACGCAACGTGTTTCTGCCGCAATTGAGGGGCATCACCCTCCAGCAAGCGCGCGCGCGATCGCTCCAGCGCAAGCTCGTCGAAATCTGGGTGTCGCTCGTGCTCACGAGCCGCGCCTCGAAGCCCGAAATCCTCGAGATGTACTTGAACGACATCCCGCTCGGCCAGCGCGGATCGTTCGCCATTGCCGGCGTACCTGAGGCCGCGCGGCTGTTCTTCGGCAAGGACATCAG
>MNEX01000020.1 GCA_001917905.1 Acidobacteria bacterium 13_1_40CM_65_14 | reverse complement strand
CTTGGTCAGCGCATACTTGGTACTGGCCGTGTAGTTGCGCAGATTCGAGAGGAACGGATTTGTCACGCTGCCGTCGTCGTTCACCGTCGTGTACCCGGGCGTCGCCTCGTACGTCCTGTAGTTGCGGAACGATCCGAACCACCAGACCCGATCCTTGACCAAGGGGCCGCCGGCGTTGGCATTGAAGTCGTAAAGCTTCTGCAGCGTCGGATCCGTAATGCCTTGCGCGCGCAGGTCCGGTGTGATGTTGCTGCCGGCCCAAAAGCCCGGGTGATCGTGCCACAATCCCCTGCCAGTCAGACTCTCCAACACTTCACCCTTGAGGGTGTTGCCGCCGCTCTTGGGAATGACGTTGATGTTCGCGCCGCCGCCGCCGCCGATCTCCGCGCCCATGGCCGCGGTGTCGACGGAAATCTCCTCGGCCGATCCGAAGTCCATGTAATACATCGCCCCGTAATTCATGGGCGTGTCAGCCGTGACGCCGTAGTAGTTCAAGTTGTACCCGCTCGCGCCATGCGCCACCATACCGGTTGACGTCGCGGCATTCAGTCCGCCTGGGTCCTGGCGACCCATCGTCATCCCCGGCAGTACGGTGGTCGCGCCGAAAATCGACCGCGACGTCGGCACGGCCTGAAGGATTTCATGATCCAGACGGGCGCCGACCTTCGTATTCTCGACGTCGACGGTCGGCGAGGCGCCGGTGACCGTGACGGTTTCCTGCAGCGACGCGAGTTTCATCGCGGCGTCGACCGTGATCGTCTGACGCACGGGGACGACGATGCCCTCGCGGATGAGCGGCGCGAAGCCGGCGAGCTCGAACTTCAAGGTATAAGTGCCGGTATTGACGGCAGGAAAGCGGTAAACACCGCTCGCTCCGCTGACCGCGGTCGGCGCGCCCATGACGGCCGGCCCAGACAGAGTAACAGTGACGCCGGGCAGCACACCGCCCTGGTCGTCGGTAACCTTGCCGACTAGCTCGCCGAACATCTGGCCCGTCTGCGCCGCGGCCGGTGCAAGCGCGAACGCCAGCACGATGGCCAGAGCGGCGAGAGCCCGAAGGATCGCACGTGTCACTGGTGACCTCCTGTTCAGAGCCCGATTTGTGTCTGTAATCGCAAACGATACCCTGCTTTTGTCACGGGGTTGTCCGGAAAAGTTGTCCGATCGTGCCGGATTCGGCGCGGGAATCCGAGGATTTGGATTGTGCAGGCGAGCTTCCACGTGCGCTACCATTCCGGCGAACGTTTCCTGGCGGAGGTGTGCAGTGAAGCGACTGTTTGCCCTCTGTGGATTTGCGTTGGCGCTGGCGCTTGGTCCGGTCCATGCGCAGGCGCCGCCACCTCAGCGGAGCGCGCGTCCCGTTCCTGCGCCGGCGCAGATCATCGGGTTCGCGCCGGGCACTGAGCGCAAGCTCGCCGATTTCTCACAGGTCAGCAGGTATTTCACGACACTCGCGGCCGCGTCGCCGCGCGTCCGGTTGTTCACGATCGGCAAGAGCACCGAAGGGCGCGAGATGATCCTCGCCGCGATCTCCTCCGAGGAGAATCTGCGGCGGCTCGATCGCTTCAAGGACATCGCGCGGCAGCTTTCGGATGCACGTGGACTGAACGATGCGCAGGCACGTCAGCTCTCACGCGAGGGGAAGGCGATCGTCTGGATCGATTTCGGCCTGCACGCCACCGAAGTCGGCCACGCGCAGGTCAGCTCCGAGGTCGCGTACATGGTGGCGACCGAGGAGACGCCCGAGATGAAGCGGATTCGCGACGAGGTGATCTTCGTCATAGTGCCCGTGATGAATCCCGACGGCCTCGACATCGTCGCCAACTGGTATCGCTCGCAGGTCGGCACGCCGTACGAGGGTACGAACCCGCCGGTGCTGTATCAGAAGTACGCGGGACACGACAACAACCGCGACTGGTACATGCAGAACCTCGACGAGACGCGCGTGATCACCCGGCAGCTCTATCGCGAGTGGTATCCGCAGGTGCTTTACAACCAGCACCAATCGGGGATGACGTCGCCGCGCATCTGGACGCCGCCGATGGACGATCCGGTGAATCCCAACATGCATCCGCTGATCAATCGCGGCATCACGCTGCTCGGCGTCGGCATCCAGCAGCGGCTGGAGCAGGAAGGGAAGCCAGGCGCGCAGGGATTCTCCCAGTACTCGAACTGGTGGAACGGCGGCATGCGATCGACGCCGTGCTTCCACAACATCGTCGGGATTCTCACCGAGGTTGCGGGAGGCCGGCTGGCGACGACGGTGACGATCGCACCGAATCAGTTGCCGGCGATGCTCGCGAGCGGCGAGGGCGCGCGCGAGCCGTCGACGTGGAATGCGAGCCCATGGCCGGGCGGCACATGGTCGCTGCGCGATCAGATGGACTACATGGTCACCGGATCGATGGCCGTGCTGCGCCTCGGCGCCGAATATCGTGAGGACTGGCTCTACAACCGCTATCAAATGGCGCGCGATCAGATCGCGGCCGGCAAGAAAGGTGATCCCTACGCGTACGTGATCTCGACCGAGCAGCACGATTGGCCGACGGCGCTGAAGCTCGTCGACGTCCTCGACATGGGCGCCGTCGAAGTGTCGCGCGCGAAGACGACATTCAGCGCTGGCGGCCGTCAGTATCCGGCCGGATCGTTTGTCGTGCTGATGGCGCAGCCCAATCGCGGCTACGCAAAGGACCTGCTCGAGCCGCAGCATCATCCGAATCGCACGAACGGACCGGGCGGGACGCCGAAGCGGCCGTACGACATGGCGGGCTGGACGCTGTCGTACCAGATGGGCGTGCGTGCCGACATGATCAAGGACGCGTTCACAGCAGATCTAGAGTCCTTTGTAGCGCGGCCGTTACATTCTTTACAGCGCCGCGATCGCGGGGCTGACCAGCCTCCGCCAAGGCTACGGCGGTCCGCCGAAGCTTCAGCGAAGGCGGAAAGCCCCGCGCGACAAACGACGACGGAGACCGATCGCCGGACGAACGCCGCCGTCAAAACCGCGATGGCGGCGCTGAAACGCGGCGGCAAGGTCGGCCTGAGCGCGACGCGCTTCTACATCGACGAGACCAACGCGCAGGCGCGCCCGCTGCACCTGCCGCGCGTCGGCATTTACAAATCGTTCCTGGCGTCGATGGACGAAGGATGGACGCGCTACGTGCTCGAGGAGTTCGACGTGCCGTTCACGTCGATCGAGAACACAGACGTGCGCGCCGGGAATCTCCGCAGCCGCTTCGATACCATCATCCTGCCAGACCAGGAGGCCGAGGCCATCGTCAACGGTCATGCGGCCGGGACGATGCCGCCGGCGTACGGTGGAGGCATCGGATTCGAAGGCGTGGCGGCGCTGCGCGTGTTCGTGGAGTTGGGCGGCACGCTCGTCACGATCGACGGTGCGAGCACGCTGCCAATCCGGTATTTCAACATTCCCGTCAGTGACGCGCTGGACGGCGTGCGCAATACCGAGTTCTACTGTCCCGGATCGCTGCTGAAGATGAAGATCGACACGACGCAGCCGCTCATGGCCGGCATGCCTGCCGAGCAGGCGGCGTTCTTCGTCAACGGCCGCGCGTTCGACGTGGGCGCACGCGCGCAAGGCGTCCGCGTGCTCGCGCGTTATGCCGACGCGGCGGATCTCTTGATGTCCGGCTGGATCAACGGCGCCAATCGCATTGCCGGCAAGCCGGCGGCGCTGGACGTCGCCATCGGACGCGGCCATGTCGTGCTGACTGGCTTCGGCGTCCAGTTTCGCGGCCAGCCGCACGGCACGTTCAAGCTGCTGTTCAACCCTATTCTCGAGAGTGCGGTGGATGGGGCCGGCACGACATCCTCACAGGGACGCTAAATAGAAATGCAGCCACGAAAAATCCAACCACGAAGACACGAACAAACGCAACCACGAAGACACGAAGGCACGAAGAAGATTCTTCAGTTCCTGACGCTTCTCGCAGGGGCGGTCTCGCTGAGCGCGGTCGGTCAGCACTCGGCGACCAACGCCGCGGAGCTCGTCAAGGATCCGGCGGTGAAAGCGGCGCTCGAGGCTGCGAAGGCGAACGAGGCGCAAACCATCGCCGACCAAATCCGGTTCTGCGAGGTACCCGCGCCGTCGTTCAAGGAAACCGCTCGCGGCGAGGTGTTGAAGCGGACGTTCGAGCAGCTCGGCCTGCAGAACGTTCGCGTCGACAAGGCCGGCAACGTGCTCGGCGATTACCCGGGCGCCGCGCCGCGTCCGCGCCTCGTCTTGGCCGCGCACCTCGACACGGTGTTCCCCGAAGGCACCGACGTGAAGGTGAAGCGCGAAGGGCCTGGCAACAACATCCTGCGCGGACCCGGCATCGGCGACGACTGCCGCGGCCTCGCCGTTCTGGTCGCGATCGTTCGCGAGATGAAGAAGGCTCGTGTGCAGACGCCAGGTTCGATCACCTTCGTCGCCAACGTCGGCGAGGAGGGGCTGGGCGACCTGCGCGGCGTGAAGGAGCTCTTCGGCACGACGATGAAAGATCAGATCGACCGGTTCGTGTCGATCGACGGGACCGGCGTGCACGTCACGAACGTCGCGGTCGGCAGCCATCGGTACCGGGTGACGTTCAAGGGCCCCGGCGGCCACAGCTTCGGCGCGTTCGGCATGGCCAATCCGATCGGCGCGATGGGACGCGCCATCGCGAAGATCAATGAGATCCAGGTGCCGAAGCAGCCGAAGACGACGTTCAACGTCGGCCGCGTCGGCGGCGGCACGTCGGTGAACTCGATTCCATTCGACGGCTGGATGGAAGTCGACATGCGATCCTCGGATCCGGCGTCGCTGGCGGCGGTGGACGCGAGCTTCCAGAAAGCCGTGGACGCCGCCGTCGTCGAGGAGAATCAGCGGTGGGGCAAGCCGGGCATGATCACGGCGACGAAAGAGCTCGTCGGCGATCGTCCGGCTGGTTCGACGCCGGAGAACTCGGCGATCGTGCGCAGCGGTCTCGAGACGGCGACGGTGCTCGGATTCTCGGCGAACCTCGGAGAGGGTTCCACGGACTCGAACCTCCCGATGAGCCTGAAGATTCCGGCGATCACGATCGGCGGCGGCGGCCGCGGCAGGGAGGCGCATGCTCTGACCGAGTCGTTCGACACGATCGATTCGTGGATGGGGACGCAGCACGCGCTGCTGCTGACGATTGCGTTGGCGCAGAGGTAACAAATGCAACCACGAAGGCACGAAGGCACGAAGAAGACCTTAAAACTGTTGGCGATTGTCGTCGCGCCCGTGTTGCTTGCATCGGCGCCGCGCGCGCAGACATGGGCGACGTTCAAGCGGCTGTTCAACGAGCTGTACTCCTCGACCGAGGAGAACGCGACGTAGCGTGGCGGTGCGGAAAGGCAACCGCGGAGCTCGCGGAGTGCGCGGAGAAAGGATTTCTCGGCGTGCTGTGCGCTCTCTGCGATTGCTTTCGTGATGGCGATCCTCGTCGTGGTCGGAAGCCAAAAGGGTTCTTCGTTGTTTCGTGCTTTCGTGTTTTCGTGGCTGAACGGGTCGATCTGAGGTTAGCGTGGTCCCGCTTTGAGCTGCTGAAACCGTTCGAGATCGATCGCGCGCTGCCTGGCCGCAGCGACGCGCGCGACGATGACACGAAGCACGAACAACGCATGGGCGCCGCCGACGAAGATCAATTCGACGCCGATGGGATTGGTCACGAGCACCGGGGCGAAGTTGAACAGCGCTGCGATCAGAAACGGGATCGAGAACAGCGCGTCGGTGGCCACCGCACCGGCCGGCCGGCCAAAGGACATGGCTGCATGTTCCCATTTTTTACTGGCGCGGTGCCCCACTCCCGCGCCTGACGCGCTCGCGACATTGTTCACCGCTCGAGGGGCCCCACCCCCACTCGCCTCGCTCGCGCGTTCGCGCTCGCTCGGGCCGCGGGCGCTGTGCTCGCGCGTATCTAGAACAGAACGTCGCAGTCCGTGGTCGGCATCTTCGTCCTGATCCTCGTAAAAGACCTGAAGGTAACGGCCGATGCGCTCGACGCCGACGTGCAGCGCCAAGACCGCTTCGAAGGCCGCCGCAAGAATCAGCAGAGGCAGCAGCACCGCGACCGGCGTCGATGCCAGCGCGGCCGTGGCGACGGTCAGCGCACCCCACGCGACGAGGCCGACGAGGAAAACCCAGACGCGTGTGGTGCCACGTTCCCGGATTGTGGCGCGCAGGGCGCTGTATTCCTCTTGTTCACGCGCCGTCATGACGTACTGCGCTAATGCGAGCAACCGAACACGCCGATAACATGACAACCTGGCCGCGATACGCTGTTGCGCATTGTGGCATAGGAGTTGGTCACGACTCAGGCGTGAGGTCAGCGTTCGGCCTTTCTGCCTCGTCGGTAGCGACAATTCCCTTGCTGTCTAGGAATTGTCTGCTAGAATGGCTGTCCCAGCTTTTCTCTAACAATTTGGTCGGTAGGGGCTACGTGAACAGGAAATCTTTTTTCTGGATCGGTCCACTTGCGCTTGTCGGTCTCGTCAGTATCGGCGCCAGCCCGACTGATGCGGCGACCAGGAAGCCGGCGAAGAGGCCGGCCGCCTCGGCAACAAAGCGCGTTGTGTATTCGGCCACGCGCGCGCAGACGCGCAAAGCCAAGCTCGCCCGCGCCCGCGCGGTCGCGATGGCGCGCGAGATGGCCGACACGGTCCTCCCCCGATTCAAAGTCGATGCGAGCGGTGATCTGGTGCCCGATGTGCGCGCCGCCGCCGCGATCATCTTCAACCCGGAAACCAATCAGATTCTTTGGGAAGAGAACTCGCAGGATCAGCGCTCCATCGCCAGCATCACGAAGGTGATGACCGCGACGGTGTACCTCGAGACCAATCCCGACCTCACGCAGCCGGTGACCGTCGCGCGCAGCGACGTGTTTCAGGCATCGACGACGCACCTGCGCGCGAACGATAAGGTGACGGTCGACGACCTGCTGCACCTGTTGCTCATCGCGTCGGACAATGCGGCCGCCCGCGCGCTTGCGCGCATCTCACCGCACGGCTCGGACGGCTTCGTCAATCGGATGAACGAAAAGGCCGCTGAGCTCGGATTGCAGAGCACGCACTACGCGGATCCGTCGGGTTTGCTGTCGGAGAACGTGTCGTCGGCGTACGACATGGCGCGCCTCATCACGCACGCGTCAGGCGACGAGCGGATTGCCTCGGTCATGCGGACCTACGAGTTCACGGTGTACCCGACGAACCGTCGAGCTGTGACCTTCCACAGCACGAACCATCTGCTCGGCCGTCAGGACGTCGATGTCCGCGCGGGCAAGACGGGTTTCATCTCCAAGGCGGGCTACTGCCTCGCGACGCTCCTGCGGCTTCCGCAGGGCGGCCAGGAAGTGGCGGTCGTCGTGCTCGGCGCGCGCTCCAACGCGGGCCGCTTCATGGAATCCCAGAACCTCGTTAATTGGGTTTCGACAAAGGCGTCCACGATCTTCGGGTCCAAGCAGCCGGCCACGCAGCAACAACAGCAACAGTAACGACACGAAAACGCGAAAACACGAAGACGCCAAAACACGAAACCTAAAAAGGTTTCTTTTTCGTGGTTTCGTGCTTTCGTGGGTTTCGTGGTTCGACTACCCAACGTATCCGCGCTGCATCGCCGCGGCATCCAGCGGCAGCGTCGCGATTGAATCCACAGCCACCATCACCGGACGCGTGGCGTTGCGCGCGTCGTACGCTTTGAGATAGCGGCGGCAGACGTCGCACGCGTATACACGGTAGCGGCCGTCGCGCGTCGCGAACGACGTGATGAGCGCGCGGTCGTCGTTCGCGCAGAACGGACAGGTCAGCGGCGCGTACACCCACTGCGCGACGCAGCGGCCGCAGATGAGCCGGCGGTCTGCGTTCGGCGTGATCACCGCGAAATCCGGTTCCCATCCACAAAACGGGCAGTGACCGTGCGACCAGCCGGTGAGCTCGGCGCGCTGTGCGAGCGCCTCGGCGCAGCGCGCGAGGAATGGCCGGAGCGCGAGCACGAGTACCTGCTCGATACTGGCGGGCGTGTCGGGCGGTACACGCGAGCGAGGGTCGACGGTGCCGTCCACGCCGGAGCTCGCCTCGTACCACTGTCTGACGAGCGACTGCAACGCGTTGCCATCCCGTCCGAACGCGACGATCCTCTGGTAGTCGTCGCGCTCGAGCGCCTCGAAGCGCTGGAGGATGTCGGCCGTCTGACGGAACGTCAGGCGGAAATCACTCCACTCGAGCGGGATGTCGGCGAAGCGCACGAGCGGCCGCCCCGCGGACTGCTGCCCGCGCAGCCATTCCGGATCGACTTGAATCCACGGCAGCGGCACGCGGCCCTGCACGCGGCGCTGCATCTCGACGAGCGCGAGCTGCATGTCGACGGCCGCCGCCAGCTCTGGTTGTGACGCTTTGATCTGCTTGAGTTCGGCGACTTCGCGCGTGTCGGCGCGTGGGGCTCGCAGGGGACGATCCGTCACGACCGGATTGTGTCTCACCCTGTCGTAGCTTGCCAAGCCGACTGTTACAATTCGCCCGTGAGTAACGTCCGGAAGGGGATCGTGGCGATCGGCGTGGCGATCGTCGTGGTCGGCGTTGCCGTCCAGCGTGAGCGTCTCATTCGAGTGTTCCGCGGTCGTGGGACGCCGAACGTCCTGCTGATCTCTATCGATACGCTGCGCGCCGATCGACTCGGCAGTTACGGCTACTCATCGGCGCAGACGCCGGCCATCGACAGCCTGGCCGCGCGCGGGCTTCGCTTCACCCACGCCGCCACGGTCGCGCCGCTCACGCTGCCGGCGCACACCTCGCTCCTGACCGGCACGTTTCCAACCTTTCACGGCGTCCGCGACAACGGGCAGTTCTACGTCAGCGACGATCAGACGACGCTGGCCGAGGTGCTGAAGGCCAAAGGGTATCGAACCGGCGGGTTCGTCGGCGCGTTCGTGCTCGATCGCCGGTGGGGCATCGCGCAAGGCTTCGACACGTACTTCGACGACTTCGATCTCTCCAAGTACGAGCTGTCAGCCGGCATCGACGCCGCGCAGCGGCCGGGACGCGACGTCGTCGATCACGCGATCGAGTGGCTGCGCCAGCCGTCATCCCAGCCGTTCTTTGCGTGGGTGCACCTCTACGATCCGCACGCGCCGTATGACGCGCCGGAGGCGATCGCCGCGCGGTTCCCGCGAAACGTCTCGGGCGCGTACGACGCGGAGGTTGCGACCGCTGACCTCGAGGTGGCGCGATTGCTCAACTGGCTGACCGACGCGCGCGCGGTCGACAGCACGGTGGTCGTGGTTGTCGGCGACCACGGCGAATCGCTCGGCGAGCATCAGGAGCAGCAGCACGGATTCTTTGTCTACGACGCGACGATGCGCATCCCGCTGATCGTGGCAGGTCCCACCATTGCTGCTCGCGTCGCGCCCGATCAGGTGCGGATCGCCGACGTCATGCCGACGATCTTGGATCTGGTGCACATCGCGCCGCCGGCGGCCGTTCAAGGCACGAGCCTCCTGCCCGCGACGCGCGGTCAACATCTCGATCTGCTGGCGCTGTCAGAGAGCTGGTACCCGCGCTACCACTACGGCTGGAGCGAGCTGACGGCGGTGCGAGACGGCCGTTACACGTTCATCGCCGCGCCGCGCCGCGAGTTGTACGACACGCAGGCGGATCCCGGCGAGACGCACGACATTTCGAGGGAGAATCCGCGGCTCGCCGACGCGCTCGATCGCGCGCTGCAGCAGATGGACGCGAAGACGGCCGCGGCGAAGCCGCAGGCGCCGCAGCAAGTCGACCCTGACGTCGAAGAGCGCCTTCGCGCGCTCGGGTACGTCGGCGGCAGCGTCAGCCCACGCGCGCTCGAAACGCGTCCGCGCGGCGATCCGAAGGACAAGATCGCGCTCTACAACCTGCTGAAGCAGGCGGGGACAGACTCCGTTGCCGGCCGGATAGACGAGGCGATTGCCAAAGTCCAGCGCGTTCTTGCCGCCGATCCGGACGTCGTCGAGGCCTACATCATTCTCGGGAACCTGCACACCAAGGCCACACGGAGCGATGCGGCGATCGCTGCGTATCAGAAGGCGCTGTCGCTCGACGATCGCAACGAGAACGCCGCGTTTGCGCTCGCGTTGGCGTACAAGCAGGCGGGGCAGCATGACGCCGCGCAAGCCGGCTTCGAGCGTGTGCTCCACATGAACGCACGCAGCACGAAGGCCGAGTGGCAGCTTGCCGACCTCGCGGCGCGGCGGCGCGACTTCGCACGCGCTGAGCAGTTGCTCACGCGTGCGCTGACGCAGAGCGTCGATCGGCCGGCGTTTCTGCTGAAGCTCGCCGAGGCGCAGATCGAGCTGGCAAAAGTGGACGAAGCCGAGAAGAACCTGCGCGAGGGGCTGCGCCTGAAACCGGATCTGCCGATGGCGCACTACGACCTCGGCGTGCTGCACGAAAAGAGAAACGATGGCGCGCGCGCCGCCGAGGAATATCAAGCCGAGCTGAGCACGAATCCGGCGATCTACCAGGCGCACTTCAATCTCGCCAAGCTGTTGTCTCGCGCAGGCCGTACGACGGACGCGGTCGATCATTTTCGCGCCGCAGTCGATGCCAATCCGTCGTTCGCGTCCGGCTATCTCTACCTCGCGAAAGGGTTGCTCGACGCCGGCGACCTGAAGGCGTCGGAGGCCGCCGCCTTGAAAGGCCTCGCATCGCAGCCGGATCCACAGGTGCGGCCGCTTGGTCATTACGTGCTCGCCGACATCTACACGCGGACCGGTCGCGAGCGCGAGGCGGCCAGGCAGGTCGCGCTCGGCCGGCGGTTGGAGAGGGGCGGGAACTGACGTGGACGCCAAGACCGCATGGGTTCGACAGGCTCACCATGAGCGCTCATCCTGAGCCCGTCGAAGGATGCGGTCTTCGCGAGCATTGCGCTGGTGTGTTGGTCGCGCTGGTCTCCACTGCGTTCCTTGCCGCCTGCGGCCCGCAACCGACGAGCGCGACGCCGGCGGCTGCGCGGAATCTGCTCTTCATCACCATCGACACACTGCGGGCCGATCACGTCGGCGCGTACGGCGCGAAGAGGGTGGCCACCCCGAACATCGATCGGGTGGCGCGGGAAGGTGCGCTGGCGCGACATGCCGACGTGCAGGTTCCGCTCACGCGTCCATCGCATATTTCGATCTTCAGCGGACGGTATCCGGCCGAGCACGGCATCCGCGACAACGTGGCGCCGGCGCTGCGCACTGACGTCCCGCTGATGGCCGAGACGCTCAAAGCCTCCGGGTTCGCGACGGCCGGGTTCGTCAGCTCCATCGTCCTCGCGCGGCCGTCGGGTCTCGAGCGCGGCTTCGACACGTTCTCCGATCGGTTCGACGTTGCCGAAGACGACGCGCGGTTTCTCAACACGATTCAGCGACGCGGC
>MNEX01000145.1 GCA_001917905.1 Acidobacteria bacterium 13_1_40CM_65_14 | reverse complement strand
CACTGTTCTTCAGGACGCCGTTGACGAACAGGCGCAGCGTGGTGCCGTCGTACGTCGCCGCCAGGTGGCTCCATGTGTTGAGCGGCAGTCCGGGGCTGGCCGCCGCGGCCCGATCGATGAAGCCGACTCGCACATAGCCCGCCGGTCGCGACGGATTCACATCGCCGTCGTTCGCGTAGAGCGAATAGGCGAGATCGGCGCTGGTCTGCTCCTTCAAGATGACCGTTCGCCAGCCTGCTGCGCCACCGGTCAGCGCTGATGGATTCACCCAGGCCTCGAGCGTCATGGCGTCGACGAGATCCAGCGACGCCGCAGGGGCGACGCTCACCCAGTCAGTGACCCCGTTGAACGAGAGCGCAGTGCCGAATCCATCCTTGCCGGCCGAGCGCGTGGCGCCGGTGATCGTTCCGGTGTTGCCGGCCGCCGACGCGTCGAAGACCGAGGGACCGCCCGGCTCGTTGAACCCGAGCGCCAGCACGAGGTCTGCAGGCAACCGCGGCGCGACTTTCACGTTCGCGACCTTCGACACGGCATCGCTGCTGAAGTTCGACACCCACAGGCTCGACCCATCGAACGCCATTCCGAACGGTCCGCCGCCGAGGTCGATGTTCTGCAGCACGGCGCCATCAGCCGCTCGAAGCTTCGTGACGCTGTTGCCGCCGTTGTTCGCGACCCAGATGTTGCTCCCGTCGAACACGACATCGGTCGCGCCGTCGCCGGTCAGGAACGTGCCGAGCACGGTGCCGTCGCTCCCGAGCTTCATCACCGTTTGACTGAAAAAGTTGGCCACCCACACGCTGGTGCCATCGAACGCCACGCCGAACGGACCGTCGCCGACCTTATACGTCGCCATGACGAGGCCATCCGACTCTCGCAGCTTCGTCACGGTATTGCTCTGATTGTTCGCCACCCAAACATAGTGAGTGCTATCGGTCGCACCCACAGTTTGGCTGACGGCCACTCCCATCGGCCGCCGGCCCACTCGGTAGGTGCCGAGCACCGCGCCATCGCTGGCCTGCAGTCTCATGACGGTGTTGCTGTTGCGGTTGGTCACCCAGATGCTGTTGTCGTGGCACGCGATGCCCCCGGGGCCGTCCCCGACCGGAAACGTGCCGAGCACAGCGCCGGCGGACGCGTCCAGCTTCGTCACTGTGTTACTGAGATAGTTCGCCACCCAGACGACGCCCCGATCCGCCGCCACGCCGACCGGACGGCGTCCGACGGGAAACGTGCCAAGCACGGCGCCATCGCTGGACAACTTCGTCACGCTGTTTCCGAACTCGTTGGCCACCCAGATGCTCGACCCGTCGAAGGCGACGCCTTCCGGGCCGTCGCCTACCGCGAAGCGGGCCGTGTTCGCCGGCAGCGCCGATTGCGCTCTCGGGTACGAGGAAGTCGTCGTCAGCGCCGCGACGACAGCCAACAGCGCGGCAACCAGACTCTTTCTCGTAAAGACATGTAATGTCATGTTCCGTTCTCCGTCATTGAAGCGGCTCTCGCCTTCACCGGGCGAGAAGTCACCGTCCGCCTCGCCTGCCCGCCGGCCAATCCACGAACCCGATGGACTCGACGATCCACTGAGGATTTGCCAGGCCCGGGCAAGCTGCCCATAACTGGAGCGGCTCGTTGCCGTATCGCACGTTGCCGATATGCTGCGACTTGTCTTTGTCAACCTCCGGATCCGGATCGACAAAGCCAAGCTTACGTCGCAGCAACTCCATGTCGGCGGGATCGCCGGTCAGGAACGACCAGCCCGGCTTCACGCCGTGCATCTCGGCGTACGCCTTCAGCACTGCCGGTGTGTCGTGCTCCGGTTGCAACGTGAACGAATACATGAAGATGTCGCGGCCCACGCGATCGCCGAGGGCTTTCTGAACCTTGGCGAGGTTCATCGTGATGCCCGGGCACACGCCTCCGCAGTCTGCGTACATGAAGTTGATGGTGACGATGTTGTCTTTGATCAAATCATCGTAGAACTTCACCGTGCGTCCTTCGTGCGTGATCAAGGTGACGTTCGGGAAATAGCGGCTCCGGATGACCTCGCGGCTCGAGCTCAGTCCGTCGCCAGCCTCCTCGGCCCGCACAGCGAGCGCACCTGCCAGCGGAGCGGCCCCGATGATCGCGAGCGAGGCCCGTCGGCTGATCTTTCCCATGGTCCTCACAACTCCTTTCTAACTTCCCTCTGCGCATCCACTGCAGCGCGGCCAATCAGAGAGAACACGCTACGGCCTCGTGTTGAGGTCTCCTGTATCGTCGATCTCCCAGAGCAGCATCATCGCGTGGTCTTCGTGGACCAGGTTGTGGCAGTGCATCGGGTAGCGGCCGACGAAATCGCGGAACCGGAAGAAGAGCTCGATCTGCTCGTCGAACTGCAGCCTCGCGACATCCTTCCGGCCTCGCTCGACGGGCGGCGGCGCCACGCCGTTGCGCTTCAACATCTGGAACTCTTCGAAGTGGATGTGGATCGGGTGCTGCCAGCCGCCGGAATTGTTCTGGAGGATCCACTTCTCGACCGTGTTCTGCTTCACGCGGAAGCGCGCGGACGTGCAGTCCATGAACTGCCCGTTGATTTGCCACATGCCGTTGCCGCGCTCGAATCGGAACGTCCGGGTGACACGCGGCTGTGCGGTGTTGTCGGGGAGGTCGTAGAACTTCGTGATCAACGCGGGATCAACGCTGTTGTCGGGCACCGCCGGCCCCGTCACGTCGAACCTCAGAACGAAGTTGCCCTGGCCTGCCGGGAGCACGCCGTTCGGTTTCCGGCCGTCCGTCTGTTCGAGGCGGTTCTCGAGGTAGATCGACTTGCCCGCGAACTTCGAGAAGTCGATGATGATGTCCATGCGCTCGGCGACACTGATGCGCACGTTGCTCACCGATACCGGCTTTGGCAGCAGGTTGCCGTCGTTCGCGATCTGCCAGAACGAATTGACCGCCGATAGATTGGCCGGATCCGTCAGATGGAACTGGTAGAAGCGTGACGGTCCCGTGTCCAGCAGGCGGAAGCGGTAGCGGCGCGGCGACACGGTGAACCTCGGCTGAATCTTGCCGTTGACGAGGAATTTGTCGCCGAGGATCCCGTCGAGGTTGAACAAGTCGAAGAAGATCTGGCCGCTGGTCGGATCGATGACCTTGTCGGCGAACAGCAGCGGAATGTCGAAATTCGGGAAGCTGGGAAG
This sequence comes from Acidobacteria bacterium 13_1_40CM_65_14, assembly GCA_001917905.1. Taxonomy (GTDB): domain Bacteria; phylum Acidobacteriota; class Vicinamibacteria; order Vicinamibacterales; family CAVVIG01; genus QHWF01. Next base: position 4,190 of record MNEX01000145.1, on the reverse strand, counting down.
GTGAAACCCCGTCAACTCGTCGCCGGTGTCGAACTGATTGAACAACAGATAAAAGCCCGCCAACCCCTTGTAGACGTTCTGCGACGTGAAATCGACGCGGTGATCGTGATACCAGAGCGTGCTCAGGCTCTCGTTGATGTCGCCCTGGGTTGCCTGATGTGTCGAATAAATGCCGGCCAAGACGTTTGGATAATGCTGGTCGTAGAAATCTCCTCTGCGCGGATCGTCCAGTTTCTCGAATGGGCCGAAGAAGTCGCACGGGTTGCCGTCGCTCTCCGACGGCCCGTGATTGTTGTGCAGGTGCGTCGACACCGACGGCAGGCCAAATCCGCCGTTCAGCTCTTTGGGCGGCAGCTTGTTGACGTTCCGTACGAGCACAGGCTCGCCGTAGCGGGCGACGTACGTGGGCCCCGGCGATATCCCGTCGAAGCCCCAGATCCGCTGCAGATCGAGGTTCGGCGATATGCTGACGAACGCTTCCTTCTGCTCGACCATGTAGTACTTCTGTGGCGGCGACGTGAGAAACGCCTGATGGGACCGTGTGCGTCCTTCACCGCCAGTATGGTTGGGCGCCTGCGTCGGCGCAGGAGTCAGCGGCGATGTGACCGGCTGCTTGATCGGCATCATCGAAAGCTCTTCGACAAACGGGGTTGTGGGGGGGCTGGTCGGCTGTCCGTCCTCCTCACCGTCGCTGCGCAGCGACCGCGCGCTCAATCCGCGCATCGGCACCAGCCACCCGGCGCGCGTCACCAGGCCCATTTTGACGAAGTCCCGGCGGCTGAACCCCGCGGCGATCAGCTCGCGCCTGTTCCTCGCCGCGTTCTGTCGTTCTTTCTCGCGTGCGCTCATCATGGTGTGGCTCCCTGAAACACAACGTGCGACGGGTCGCGTGGCGATTCTGGTGCGCTTCGATCAGTGCTCTTCGCCACACGCCGAGCGCGACGCACACAAATACCGACCACCTGCCGCATCCGGGCGGGAAGACCAAGCGAGGCTACGTGCCCTTCATCCACGGGCAGCGTTACTCAGGCGTTGTCCGCTTTTTTTCGAGGCTGGGGACCGAGGCGAAAAGCAAACACTAAACAAATTCTGGGGGCCGATGCAATAGCCCTCTAGTGCACTTCTTCGTGAATTTTTTGTGACATCAACGAGTAGAGAAAGACTGGTCGCGCGATTCGTGGGAAAGCACGCGTAGCGCACGGCCTTTCAGGTCTGCTTCCTCAGGCAGCCCTAGCAGCCCGTGGTGAAAGTCTGGCGTCGCACCGAGACGGGCGAGGCGCCCCGCCGGCAAGGCGCGACGACCGAGAATACCGGGAGTATTTGAGCGAGGAGCAACGCAGCCGGCGGGGATGCATCGCCCGTCGAATGCAGCCAGACTTTCACCACGGGTTGCTAAAAGGCTGCGCTACTTTCCTGACGATTGCACAGAAATATTCTGGTGGAGTCGTTCGCCTGGCGCGGGTGCCAACGGACAGGTCAAGAACGGGAAAAGAAAGTGTGAAGCAGTCGGAACAAAAACGAAGGGCGAGCCCTGTGGCTCGCCCTCGTTGCTTAGCGCAGTGCTCCCCGAAGATGTCAGCCCCCGGCCTGCTTCGCCTTCGGCCAATCCACGAACCCGATGGACGATACGATCGCCTGCGGGCTCGCAAGGCCGGGGCACGACGCCCACAACTGGAGCACCTCGTTCCCATATCGCACGTTGCCGATGTGCTCGTTCTTGTCCTTGTCAACCTCCGGATCCGGATCGACAAACCCGAGCTTTCGTCGCAACAACTCCATGTCGGCGGGATCGCCCGTCAGCAGCGACCAGCCTGGCTTGACGCCGTGCATCTCGGCGTACTCCTTCAGGACTGCCGGGGTGTCATGTTCCGGCTTCAACGTCAGCGAATACATGAAAATGTCCCGGCCGACGCGGTCGCCGAGCGCTTTCTGAACTTTCACGAGATTCGCCGTGATCCCGGGACAGATCCCTTCGCAGTCTGCGTACATGAAATTGATCGTGACGATCTTGTCCTTGATCAAGTCATCGTAGAAGCGAACCTTCCGGCCTTCGTGCGTGACGAGGCTGACGTTGGGGAAATAGCGGGCCCTGATTTTGTCGCGGGCTCCCGTCACCGGTGCGGTAGCCGTTTCCTGATCGCGCGCCGACAGCGAGCCGGCCAGCGGAAACGTTCCAAGCAGCGTGAGCGAAGTTCTTCGACTCATCATCGCCATGACTCGCGTCCTTTCTTACGGCTCGGTGCGGCGGTCGCCCTCGTCGTCGATATCGAAACTCAACATCATCTCGTGATCTTCGTGGACCACATTGTGGCAGTGCATCGGGTACTGGCCGATGAAGTCGCTGAATTTGAAGTACACCACGATCTCCTCGTCGAACTGCAGTCGTGCTACATCTTTCCGGCCTCGCTCGACCCGCGGCGGAGCCACTCCGTTACGCGAGAGCATCTGAAACTCTTCGAAGTGGACGTGGATCGGGTGCTGCCAACCACCGGAACTGTTCTGAAAGATCCACTTCTCCGCCGTGTTCCGTTTGACCCGGAAGCGCGGTGTGGCCTGGTCTGTCGGAGTGCAGACGTCGAACAATCTGCCGTTGACCGCCCAGTTACCGTTCGTGCGATCGAAGCGGAACCTCCGCGTGATCACCGTCGGTTCCATGGGCGGCAAATCGTAGTAATGGACGCCGGGGATCGCGGGGTCCTGGCTGTTGTCTGCCACGGGAGGAAGAACCACGTCGAATCGCATGACGAAGTTCCCCGCGCCCGCCGCGGTCAGGCCCCCTTTGGGAGCGCGTCCGTCGGTCTGCACCAGGCGATTCTCCAGGTAGATTGACTTGCCCGCGAGGTTTGAGAAGTCGATGATCACATCCATCCGTTCAGCGACGCTGATCCGCGTGGACGTGACTTGTTCGGGACCCGGTAGGAGGTTTCCGTCGTTGCTGATCTGCCAGAATGGAATTGTGTTGTTCAGGTCCTGCGAATCCGTCAAGAAGAACTGGTAGAAACGCGACGGCCCGGCGTTCAGCAGGCGGAAGCGATAGCGCCGCGGATGCACCTCGCAGAACGGTTGAATCTTGCCGTTCACGGTGAACTTGTCGCCGAGGATGCCGTCCAGATTGAACAGGTCGAAGAACAGCAATTTGTCGACTGGATCGAAGACCTTGTCGGCGAACAACAGCGGGACGTCGAAGTCGCTGGCTCCCGTGCCGTTCGGCACGCCGGGCAGATGGAACCCGGTGGTCTCGTCGCCGGTGTCGGACTCGTTGTACAAGAGATAAAACCCGGCCAGCCCCTTGTAGACGTTCTGCGACGTGAACGCCACGCGGTGATCGTGGTACCACAGCGTGCTCATGGACTCGTTCGGATCGCCGCCCGATGGATAGTTCGGATAGCAGTGGTCGTAGAACTCACCGATCTCAAAAAAATCGCACGGATGGCCATCACTTTCCGAAGCCGAGTGACTGTTGTGAAGATGGGTTGACACCGACGGCTTGCCGAACCCGCCATTAACGGTTGACAATCTGTTGTGGTTCCGAACCAGCATGGGTCTTCCGTAACGACCCACGTACGTGGGGCCGGGCGTGATGCCGTCGTAGCCCCAGATCAATTGCGGCGGAAGGTCCGGCGACATGCTGACGAACGCCGGTTGCTGGACGATTTCACAGAACTCCTGGGCCGGGAATCTCGCAAAATCCTGGTGATCGCGTGTTCGGCCTTCGCCGCTTTGGGGCGCGGCCGTCGGCGCCGGCGACAGCGACGCAACGCTGGTCTTCACCGGCATGATGACGAGCCGCTCGCAGAACGGCGTGGTGAACGGACTTCTGGTCTGACCCTCGTCATCGCCTGCGCTGTCCAGCGCGCGCGCACTCAAGCCGCGCTTTGGGATCAGCCACCCGCCGCTGGTCACGAGCCCCATCTTGACGAGGTCTCTCCGAGTGAATCCTGCGGCGATCAACTCGCGTCGATTCTTCGCGGCATTTGATCGTCGCTTCTCGCGTGCGCTTACCATGATGCCCTCCCCTCACAACGTGCGGCGCTGTCGATCGTCCGATCGTTGAACGCGTAAAATCAGCGTGGCGAGCCCGACGCCACCAGACGTCGAGTCACGCCGCGATGCGGGGTGGTAAGAGCCTCGCGGACGTGCCCTTCATCCGTTGAGCGCGTTCACGACTCTCTTTGTCGAGGGTGAGTGAG